>JBKQUS010000200.1:0-78334 GCA_052325505.1 Limisphaerales bacterium | reverse complement strand
AGGTCTTGTCAAACTTCTTCCGGTTGTTCTTGGATTGGATCACAGGTGCATTCATAGTTGCTTTGGCTTTCAATGTCTCTCTTTACCTGTGTCCGCTTTTTCGCGCAGGCCCAGGGTTCGATTTAAGTGGCAAGTTATCTCTTCAGATTCGTCTGCCCCCAGGGAATTCCCGGCTTTCGCTGCTTTCCCATACCACTCGACTGCCTTGGGGTAATCTTGATCGACTCCCCAGCCCTTTTCGTACATCCAGCCCAGGTGGTTTTGCCCAGAGAAATTTGTTGCCTCGGCCGCTTTGCTGAACCAATAGAACGCTTGGCCGTAATCTTTTTTCGCAACTCCAAAGCCATTTAAATACATAAAGCCAAGGCGGTCCATTCCGTCGGAATTTTTTGCATCGGCCGCTTTGCGATACTGCGTGAAGGCCTCAAAGTAGTCTTGTTTAACTCCAAGGCCGTTTTGGAGCATGGCACCCAGCAAAACCTGCCCATCGGAATCGTTATTTTCCGCCGCTTTGCGGAACCAATAGAATGCCTCCTCGTAATTTGTCTCAACTCCAAGCCCGTTTTTGTACATCAAACCCAAGTTCGTTTGCCCTGCGGGATTTTCCTCTAACGCCGCTTGCACAAACCACTGTCGCGCCTGTTTGTAATCTTTGTTTACTCCTCTGCCGTTTTGGAAGATAAGACCAAGGCTTACCGCCGCGTCTGAATTGCCGTTAGTGGCCAGAACTACCAATGCGCCGACATCGCTCTCTTCGTAAATCCTCCGTCTTTCCGCTTCTCGAGCTTCCTGTTGGGCCCTGGCCAGAGCGGCCTTTTTCGTTTCAGCTTCCTGGCGTTCTTCGTCATCCTGCATCCGTTTCAGATTCTGCTGCCCGGCGAGATCTCCTGCCTTCGCCGCTTTGCTGTACCATTTGATTGCTTCGGCGGGGTCTTTAACGACTCCCCAGCCATGTTCGTACATCCAGCCCAGGTCGTTTTGCCCGGAGGAATTTGTTGCCTCCGCCGCTTTGCGAAACCACTTGACCGCCTCGTCGCAGTTTGTCTCACCTCCAAGGCCATATAAATACATATAGCCAAGGTGGTCCTCTGCTTCGGAATTACCCGCTTTCGCCGCCTGGAGAAACCACTTGACCGCCTCGTTATAATTCGTCTCACCTGCAAGGCCATATAAATAAATAAAGCCAAGGTGGTCCTCTGCTTCGGAATTACCCGCCTTCGCAGCCCGTAAAAACCACGTGACCGCCTCTTTGTAATCTTTATTGGTCCCGGGGCCATTTTCGTACATGCGGCCAAGGTTGACCTGCGCGTCAGGATTTCCTGCATTTGCCGATAGGCAATACCATTTGAATGCCTCGTGATAGTCCCGGGGAACACCATTGCCCGTATCATAGAAATGCCCAAGTTTGAGGGCCGCGTCCGGATCACCTTGCTTGGCCAGGGTTAACAATTCCCTGGGATTGTTGCCCCGGAGAATCCTCATCCTTTCCGCGGTTTTTTTCTCCATTTCTGCCTTCCTGTTGGCCTCGGCCTGAAGGGCCTCTGCCGCCAGGCGCTTTTCCTTGGCTTGACGCGCGGCTTCGGATATGGCCGCATCCTGCCTTAGTTTCGCAATGCGGGCCGTTGCCGTCTTGATCTCCCGGCGTTGTTCCTCGACAACCCGCGTCGCTTCTCTCTGCATCCTCCAATACCAGCCCGCTGTCAGACCGTAGAGGATGACCGTGGTCACCGCAATGACCACCGCATTTCTGCGCGATATCCACGGCTTTCGCTCCGCGGGCGGCTCAACATCCAGCGGTGCAGGCTCAGCATCGAGCGGTGCAGGCTCGGGAGCCGGTTCTTCCACAACGGGTTGTTCCACTTCCATCCAAGGCGCGGTTGGCTCCGGGACCTCAACCGGTGTTTGCAACCGGCTCCTCACTTCAGAGGCGCTTTGCGGGCGTTGTGCCGGTTCTTTTGCCAAACAATCCATGATGAGCGAACAGATGTGCGGCGGGATTTCATTCTGGATTTCCAGCGATGCCAGCCGCTCGTACATCGGCTCCGGCGGTTCGTGCAGAATCTGATGAGTCAGGTCGCCTCTGTAGAATGGGGGCTTGCTGGTCAACAATTCGTAAAACGTCGCGCCCAGCGCATAAATATCATCTGTAGCCTGCGGCTTTTTGCCGGTTAATTGTTGCGGACTCATGTAAGGCGGCGTTCCGCTGGTCGAATGTTTGCCGGACGCGCGGCTTTTCGAGTCGTTGGCCACCGCCGCAATGCCAAAATCTGCCAGCTTCAACCGTCCGCGGCTGTTGACCATCAAGTTGGTCGGTTTCAAGTCGCGATGAATCACGTTCTCGCCGTGGGCGTAATCCAATGCCGCGCACAGTTGCTCCAAGAGCGGACTCAGATAATCCCATGGCAACACGCGCTGGGGCTGTTGCAGCTCCAGCGCCGCCAGAGTGGGGCCATCGACGTATTCCATGGTGATAAACGCCATCCCGTCTGCGTCTTCGTGCAGATCATGGATGCGGACGATGTTGGGATGGGCGAGTCCATGGCTGCGGGAGGTCTCGCGGCGCAAGTCATCCAGGGCTACGGCATCGCCGCGAATTTCCGGGGGCAAAAACTTCAGGGCCACCTGTTCGTCCAACCGCTCATCCTGGGCAAGCCAGACCTCGCCCATGCCTCCCCGGCCCAGCGCCTTCACGAGTGTGAAACGGCCGGTGCCGACTCTTCCAGGCACCGGGATCGACACGACAGAAAATGCCCTGTCCGCAAGGTCCTGAAGCCGCAGCCATTCTTCGTGGGCCTTCTCATCCGGACCCGGGAGCAAGGCCTGGTTCTCAGTTTTAGCGAGAATCCCCTCGTAAGCGCGCCTGCTCTTTTCCTTGATATGCTGCTGGAGTTTCTCGAGCAAAATTTTCTGCGCAACCAGACGCACGGCGCTGCGGGCCTGGTCCAATTGAAACTCCGCTCTCTCTTTCAACTTCAGAGTCGTTGCCGCCAGGATCGCCTCTTCCCAGTCCGCGCACAACTTTTTGAGGGCCTCGTCCCAGTCGGGAAGAGGGGATCGTTCATTCAAGCCCAGAAGCAGGCCATACTTTCTGGCGACTTGCTGAAAAGTTTCGTCGTTTGGCATGGTTCCCCGCACCGCACTAATCAAATCTTGATCGGCAAGCAAGCCTAAAAATCGCCCGGAAGCGTCTGTCTCAACAGACTGTTTTTATATGTTGCTCATCATAACCATCTTGGAGCATGACTTGCTACAACCCGCGATTGGCCCTCCACAGCAGCACGATGCCCACGGCTTGGAAGACGAAATTGGGCAGCCACACAATCAGATAGGGGGCGCGTTCCGCATGATCGGCCCAAGCCTGGCCCAGAACCACAAAACTGTAATAAACCAACATCAGCACCAGGGCCATTGCCACCCCCACGCTGGTTTCGCGCCGATGCCCCCGGATTCCCAGCGGAATCCCCACCAGGGTGAACCCAATGCACGCCAGGGAGAACGCCACCGCGCGATTGAGATACACCAGCACCGGCGTGGTCATGTCGCTCGTCATTTGTCTGAATTTCCGCCTTGTTTCCAAAAGTTGCTCATTGTTTAAGCCCTTCGCCAGCGGCGCCGCCATGTCGCGTTCGATTTGATCGCGCTTGTCCAACAGTTGGCGGAAGGTCATGTCGCTGATCGGCAAAGGCACTGCCCTTTGCGCTTGTGCTTCGACTTTAATGGGGTAGGTGGCTTCGCCGGTCTCAGCCCCGGGCTTCCAGCCATCGCTGAAATGGTACATGCTGCGTTCATCATGCAGATACAGAATGATCCGTTGATGGGCCAGATCGGATATGATTGTCGCGGATGTCCCTTGTATCATCTTCTCCAGTTGCCCATTCGTATCGTACTGCGAGACAATGACATTGTCGAAATTGGTCCCGTCCGCATGACGTTTTCCCACCCAAATGGAATGATCGCCGAACGGGGTTGATTCTCCGCTTTGCAGCAAGTCGGACGGGTTGGTCACTACGGCGCGGTAGAGCAACTGATTGTAAGCCACGCGGCAGGCCGGGGCGATGTCAAGGTTCAGCCAGGCGCACAACCCGCTCACCGCCACGCTCAACAGCAGCACGGGGGTGATCAGGCTGATCAAACTGATCCCGCCCGCCCGCGCCGCCGTCAATTCCTGTTCCGCGCTGAAACGGCCAAAGACCAGCAGGGCTGCCGTCAACATCCCAATGGGCAGGGAGAAGGCCAATACCCACGGCACAAGCAGGGCGATGGCGTGCAGGGCCAGGCCGAGCGTTGCCTGACGGTTGATCACCAGTTTGAGGACCTCCTTGATGACGTTGCCCAACAGCAGCACCAGGGTGAAAACGAACACCGTCATGCCCAACGTCGCCAGCATCTGGCGCGTCAAGTATAAATGAAGCGTTCTCATCTGCCAGGAGGCGCGGGCGGCTCCCGCCCGGCGCCTCGCCCCTTAGCCATTGTTGATTACTGCTGCTTGGCGCTTTCGTCCGCAGCGTCGAAGGCATGCTGCAATGCCACCAAATCCTCCCCGGGCTTGAGCGAGTCCAGAATGGCCTGCTCCGCCTTGAGTTGTTCAGTCGAGTAAGCCGCCGCCTTGATGGACAGGCCGATGCGGCGGTCTGACTTGTCGATCTTGATGACGCGCGCCGTCACTTCCTGTCCGGCCTTGAGCACGTTCTTGATCTTGTCCGTGCGCTCCTCGCTGATCTGCGAGATATGCACCAAGCCGTCAATGTCGTGTTGCAGCCCCACGAAGGCGCCGAAGCTGGCCAGTTTGGTCACGTTGCCGGTGACCAGATCGCCCACTTTGTAGTATTGGTCGATGCTGCTCCAAGGATCGACGCTCAATTGTTTCACGCCGACGGAAATGCGCTGGTTGGCCTTGTCCACTTCCAGCACCACCGCCTCCACTTCGTCGCCCTTCTTGAACATTTCGGAGGGATGATTGATTTTGCGCGTCCAGGAGATGTCCGACACATGGATCATGCCGTCCAAGCCCTCTTCCAATTCGATGAACGCGCCGTAGCTGGTCAAATTGCGAATCTTGCCTTTGACCTTCGTGCCCGGAGGATACTTTTCCGTGGCGCGGTCCCAGGGGTTGGCCTCAAGTTGCCGGATGCCCAGCGAGATTTTTTGCTCCTCGCGGTTGATCCCCAATACGATCGCCTCGATCTCCTGCTCGGCTTTCAACACATCGGAAGGCTTGGCGATGCGCTTTGTCCAGGACAGTTCGGTGACATGCACCAGCCCCTCCACGCCCGGCTCCAATTCCACAAATGCCCCGTACGGCACCAGATTGACCACCTTGCCCTTAACCTTCGCGCCCACTTGATATTTCGCGTCGATGTTCTCCCACGGGTTGCTCAGCTTTTGTTTCAATCCAAGGCTGACCCGCTCTTTTTCACGGTTGATGTCCAGCACCACCACGTCGATGTCCTGCCCGACCTTGAGAATTTCCGAGGGATGCCCGATGCGCCCCCAGCTCATGTCGGTGATATGGAGCAATCCATCGATGCCGTTGAGGTCGATGAACGCGCCAAAATCCGTGATATTCTTGACGGTTCCCTTGCGGATGTCGCCCGGGGTCATGTCCGTCAGCAGCTTGCTGCGCTTCTCGGTGCGCTGCTGTTCGATCAATTCGCGCCGCGACAGCACGATGTTCTGGCGTTCCTGGTTGATCTTGACGACCTTGAATTCGTAGCTGTTGCCGATGAATTGCGCGAGGTTGCGGGGCGGGATGATGTCGATTTGCGAGGCAGGCAAAAAGGCCTCGACGCCGATGTTGACCAGCAGGCCGCCCTTGACCGCAGCCTTGACTTTGCCGACGATGGTCCCCCCCTCGTTGCAGATGGTCAGGATTTTATCCCAGTTCTTCTTAAATTCGGCCTTCTCCTTGGACAGCACGACCATGCCTTCCTTGTCTTCCAGTTTTTCGATCAAGACATCGACTGCATCGCCGATCTTGACGGCTTTGATATCCTCGAACTCGTTGGCGGAGATGACGCCTTCACTTTTGTAACCGATATCGACGAGGACTTCCTTGGGGCGGACTTCAATGACAGTACCTTTGACAATTTGGCCCGTGGCAAAGCGGGTTGGGCTTTGCTTGAGGGCTTCTTCCATCGTAAGCATAATGATTATGTATTCACAAATTGCGGGAGGCTTGCGGGCGCGCACTGGCACCCTCGAAGACTCCATTGCCTTACCTGACCGCGTTGCCGGGCAACAGAGGTAAAAGGTTAGGTTTCAATGTTAACTTTCTTTTCTCAGCCTTAATGAACAGCCGCACACGCGACGCTCAGGCAATCCATACGATACTCCCCCGCCCGAGTTAGGCAAGGAGTTTTTGGATCTTTCAAACTGGCTTTGGCTTGCCCCGGCACCCACTTTGGAAAGAAGAATGTGGTGTATCCCAATACCATACTTTGGTGTATGTGAACGCTAAGCCAAAATCCACGGAGCTTTTGCAGAATTGACTTGCGGCGGCATCATAAGGAGCTATGATACTGGCATGGACCCAAATAAAATTATGCTCACGAAATCAGGTGCCGCCTCGATTCCGCGCCAGAATGATCAGGCTGGTGGTTTCACCCTCATCGAATTGCTGGTGGTCATCGCCATCATCGCCATTCTGGCAGCCATGCTGCTCCCGGCGCTGGCCCTGGCCAAACAGCAGTCCCAGTCTGCCAAGTGCATGAGCAACTCCAAACAGATCATGATTTGCTGGCACATGTACGCGGACGATGACAGGGATGTCCTTGCCCCCAACGATTTTCCGTACACGACGGCGTATGCGAGCCAAACAACTGCCCTGGCAAGGTCTCATATGATGAATTGGGTTGTCGGGACAATGGCGGAGGCGGCTGACGCAACCAACATCAACGAACTCAAGGACCCCAACACGGCACTCTCCGTATGCCTCCCGAGCCCCAACGTTTGGCATTGCCCTGCGGACAACTATGTGGACCAATTTGGGGGCCATGGAACACCAGGACTGCATGTGCGGAGCTACTCCATGAATTCCGCCGTTGGAACGGAGTGGTATACCTTCTGGAGCGCCGGGCAAACGCCGGTGTTTGGCACGCCGGTGAATGGCGATTGGCTGGACGGCTCCTCCTATGGGCTTAACACCGCGTATATGACTTATGGCAAACTGTCGTCCTTCACCAAACCCGGCCCGGCCAACACGTTTGTCATCATGGACGAGGACCCAAAGACCATCAACGACGGCTCCATAGCAATCTCGGCTTTTGCCACCAACGGCGATACCTATCTCATTGACCGCCCCTCCGGCACTCATGGCGGGGCAGCGGGCATTGCGTTTGCCGACGGCCATTCAGTCATTCACAAGTGGACGGACTCCCGCACTTATAACTGCCCGGGCTGCGGTAACGACAATACCACCGTATCAGTGACACTCCAGTCACCTCAGGACATGGACTGCTACTACTTGGCGCCCATTACTTCCGCGCATTTCTGAGGGCGCCGTAAATGACTGTTACCCCTTCGGCTCCTGGGCGGCTTTCTTCTCCGGGAATAGGAATTGCAGGCGGGTGAAGGCGGCGGGATTGATTCTGGCTTTGCCGAAGGCTGCGCTACGGATAATCATCCCGTCTGGCCGCCAAATTTCCAGAATAAAGGTCAGGACGCCACCTCGGGCAAATGTGCCCCGAACAGTCCCAGCCTTGCTTTCGGGTGAACTGTCCTGCCGATGCGCGAAAGAAATGGCCTTGAGTCGCGCAAGCGGGATTTCGACCAGGCCATGCGCCGTGCGGAAGGCCATTTTCCCATTGCTGATCGATTCCATTGCGCCCGCGACTCGTTCGCCGTCTTCCGGCCAGAAGGCGTCGTGGGTGACGTCAGGGGCGGGTTCGTCGAAGATTCCGTCCCAGTGGGTCACGCGCAACCGGCTCAACTTGACCACGCCTCCGGGATTCTGCACAAAACGCATGCCGGTGCCTTCGCCGGCGAAGCCCTGAGGATCGACCCATTCCTTGACCAGCGTGTCAACGAGGAAGAGCGCGATTTTGTGTTGCGGCTTGCTGATGCGCAGATCGACATGCATCCGGTCTTTGTTGTCGAGGAAAGGAAAAGGCAATTGGCCCAGCCTGCGATCAGGCTCATTTTTTTTGATCGGCCACAAATCGATGCTTCTGTAAAAGGCATTATCCAGGCGCAAACTGTAGAAGCCGCCAAAGTCCGGCGCCTGGTTCTTGGCGCTCAGCAGGATGGGCAGCAACGAGTCCGTATAAAGTGCGATGGCAAGATTGAGCGGCCCTTGCCAGGCTAGGTCGAATTGAATCTCCGCCACGTCGGGGAGTTTGAGGTCGCGCGCGATGGAAGCGGTTTTGGAGGCGTAAAAGGCTCCGTTGCGATACGTCCATTGCCCGGATTCGCCGGGAGCGGCGGCGACCGACGCGGCTTGGGTCCAACCATCTAATCCGGTGATCCCGTCGAAAACGACCGGCCAATTTTGCATGAAGACCAAGGATTGCAACGAAGCGCGGGGAATGCTCAAGCGGCCGGCATACCACGTTTGCAAAGCAACGGCTTCGCGGTCACAGGAAATGAAGTTGCCCTCCAAGGCGTCGCCATTGGCCAGGAGCAGACGGCACGCTGTGTTGGAGGGCGCCGCGGCATTGTTCGGCGCTGGAAAATCAATCTGCGCGATGCTGTCCGGTTTGAACTGAATCGGCTGTGCGGCGTCCGGATGCCGCCACTCAACCGCGCTTGGCGCATCAATGGCCGCCAATCGGCCATACAACAAATCGCCGTTGCGCAAGAGCAAGCTGTCCGGGGCCGCGTTGGAGGCCGGGGAAGACTTCGACGGCACTTCATCCAGTCCTTCTGATTCTCCATCGCCTGCGATGTGGGCGGCCGTTGGAGCATGACCCAGGTTGAACTCGAGTTGGCGGGTTTGTCCCGTCTGGAAGGCAACGGGACCGAAGATGGCGCTTTGCCCCGAGACTTCCTGGTCGCTCCATTTCGCCAATTGAAAGGAGAGATTCCCACCGCATGGGAAGCGCGCGCGAACCTCCCACGGGCCGCCAGCGGGGGAAACTGCGGACGGGGCGGCGAAGTTGATCTGGGTGACGCGCTGGAGAGGAACCTTCAGACTCTCTTTCTCTTCGCCCAGGGCAAAGCTGACTTTGCCGTCGCTGATGCCGATGATCCTGCCGGCGGCCTCGTCGTGATTGATGAAGCGGATGAGGTCCGCGTTGGTGACGGCGCTTGGGGGGTCCGGCTCATAGCGGCCCTGCCACCGGCTGATTCTGATGTTGCTCAGTTTGACCTGTGTGTTGGGACCACCCACTTGCTGGAAGAGCACTCCCCCACCCGTGGGGCTGAAACCGTTCTGGTCCTTCCAACGTTTGACCAGAACATTGTCGATAAAGACGGCCACCGTGCCTTCCTCCAAGTTGGATTGGATGCTGACGCGGACTTTGTTTTTGTCGGCAGGGTTTGGCCACGGCGCGCTGCCCAACGTTCTCGGTAGTTGCTGGTGGTTGGAATCGAAGTGACGAAAACTAACATGATCCCGCGTGAACTCAAGCACGTAGGCGTTGCCGGCATCCATATGGTCCACGGCGTCACTGTAAATGGTCACCAGCAACTCGAACACTTCGTTCCAGGCCAGATCAAATTCAATGGTGGAAGAACTGGACAAACCAAAGTCGCGTCCCAGGAATCCAGGAGAATTGCCTGTAAAAGAGCCGTCTTGGAAGCTCCAGCTTTCGGGATTATGGCTGCCGACGACCCAACCGAAGGCATCGGAAGGCCCGTCGTAGAGAATCGTGTAATTGCTGGAAAGAAACGTGATGGTTCGCACAGACGCGCGCGGAATGGCCGGCGACTTGCCAAACCAGGTGTTGAAGCCAAGCTGATCGTCTTTCAGCGAAGTGACCGACCCGAGCAAGTCGTCGCCATTAACAAAAAACAGGTGGCAGGTCGGGGCCACGGTGACCGACGTGGCATGAGCAAAGTGGATTGAATCAATATGATCCGGCTGAAAATCGATAGGGCTTATCGCCGCCGGGGTTTCCCAACGCAGACCGGACGCAGTGTCCATTTGCTTCAATTCGCCGTGCAGGAAAGAGCCATCCACAAATTGCAGAAGATCGCCCTGTGCCGCCGCCCGGGCGGGGGGCTGGCCGCCCTCCTGATCGAAGAGCCGGGCGAGCGCGCTGTTCACGTCGATTTGGGCGGTCGCGATGGCGGGACCGCCTGAAAGCAGGCAAAGCAAAACCGGCACCAAGGCGGCCTTATCTCTCATAAATCGGCAGGTAGCGATAGTTCAACGCCAGGGACAACATAGAGCCTGCCGTGGCGAAAGTGGGCCCCAGTTGCCCCTCCCAATTGCCGTCCGGCGTCTGGGTGGCGCGCAACGCCGCAATGTTCGCGCGGTTCCAACTCTGCCACAATTCGGGCGAGCCATGGAACCAGGCTTGGGAGGCGTAATAGAGAAAATATTGCGGGTAGGCCCGGTCGGGCTGCGTATTTCTGAAGAATGCGAAGGCGCTTCTGAAGGCGGCTGAATTTTTTTCACGGGCCAGCGCCAGAACGACGCAGGCGATGGCGGTGCGGGTGGCATTGGGCGCGTTGGGCGAAATATAGCCAAAGCCTCCCTCAGGAGTCTGGCAGGACAAGAAGAATTTAAGGCCGTTCTGGATGGCTTCCTCGGGTACCACCATGCCGGCATTGCGCGCGGCGAGCAAGGCGACCATTTGCGCGCCGCTGACGGTGGTGTCGGCATCCTGGGATTCGGGAGAATATCGCCAGGCATGAAGGGGGTTGATTTTCTGGGCGTTGACAATGAGACGTACCGCCTTTTGCAAAGCCGGACCAAGCCGCGGATCGTCCACCGCTCCATAAGACTCGGCCAGGGCCAGGGTGGCGAAACCATGATTGTACATGGAGTTGCCGATGTAACCCGTTTTGGAATCCATGCTTTTCAAAATGGCATCCAGCGCGCGGTGAATGGTCGCGCTGTACGGTCCAAAATTCGGGTCGTCGCCGTGGGCCAGCAGGCTGATGACCGCCAGGCCGTTGAGCGCCGGTTCGTCCCCGCGCGGCTCGTCCGGCCACGTGCCTTGGGGCGATTGGGTGCGGACCAGGAATTGCAAGGCCCTGACATACATGCGATCCACCTCTTCCGCCACGAGGCTGGCGGACCCGGTGTACAACTGCTGGGCGCGCAACGGAGCCGGGGCCAACAAGACTGTCAACAATAGCCAAAGCGCCCGACGCGCCTTATTCCTTGGATTGCTCAATGCCATGAAAATAGTTGTCCAATGCATCGCGAAATTCTGCGGGTGAATTTTCGATGACGCCGGAAGCTTTGTCCACCTTTCGTGTTGCGGCGCCTTTGCCGGCTGCATTGCCGGACACGGGATTGCCGGCCCGGTCCGTCTTGCCGCCGGCGTGGTGGAGGCCGGAGGCGGGCTGGACCGCCATGGTCTTGTCGTTGCCAGGATTCTGCATCATGCGCAGGAGGAACGCCATTTCCGCCGCGCTGCTGGGATCGCCGGGGGAGGGTTGCGGGCTGCCGCGTTGGGCTTGCTCGTTGATCAAATTGACGAGGTCGGAAAGGCGCTCGATGGTGTTGCCTTCGGCCTGGTCGGCTGCCTGGTCCGTCTGGGGCTTTTGCAAAATGGCCTCGACCTCCGCCATCGCACCGCCCGTTTCAGCAAAGTCCCGCTCCAATTGGGGCAGGGCGATCTGCTGATGAATCGTGTCCAGATCGCGGCCCAATTCTCTCTGGGTGCCGGCAAGGGCGTTCGCCTTGTCTTTGAAGCCGGACGGATCGCCCTTCTGCTGGTCGAGAGCAGCGGTTTGATCGCGCAAATTCCATTCGTTTTGTCGCAGACGCAACAAAGCGATGAGTTGTTCGGTCAGATCTTTCATCTGTGACCTGCCGCCGGATCCCTGGCTGCCGCCGGAATCCCCGGTCTTGGGTTCCAGTTGATCGCCCCATTTCTGAAAACGTTCGGACCATTGGCCCAAACCGCCCGAAGCTTCAATGGCGATGTTGTCGCCGATCAATCCTCCCAAATGTTCCAATTCATCCCCGGCGCGCGAATCTTTCATTTCCTGGCTAACCGCGCCGTAATTTGTCTTTTGGGTGCGCTCGAAAAAACGGCTGATTTCGCCCTGTAACGTGTCTGATTCCTTTTGCGCCCGGCCTTGGTCGCTGGTCAACCCGTGTTCGAGATTTTTGAGCTTTCCGGGCAGGTCCTCGGGCGGCAGGCCAATGATTTCGGGAGCGCTTTTAAGCAACTGGACGCTGATCTCCTTCTCCTGCGATCCGACTTTGCGCAGGCGTTGCGAAAGAGTCAGGGCCTGCAAATCGTCCATGCGCCGCCCGGCTTTGTCCTGCATTTTTGACAGAGCATTGAGAATCTCTTCGGCCTTTTGGGCGGCCGCGGCCAATTGTTGTGGGCGCGAAGCCGATTCTTTTTGGGCGGATTGCATGGCGGCGGCGGCGTCCTTCATATTCTCCCGCGCCAATTGCTGCCACTGCTGGGCGGACCGGCTCCATTGGCGGATGGTGTCCGCGGGGAAGATGGGGTTCTTCATGGCTTCCTGCAACGCCTGTGCGGCTTGCTGGCTCAAATCGTCCAGACTCGAAGAGTTTTCCAACTGTTCGTTTTTGCTTTCGCCAACGCGCGCTGACTTCTGTGATTCGGGAAGGTTTGTATGGTCCTCGAGGTCGCTGAGGTTGGCCGCGATTTTTTCCTGGAGGCGGGTCACATCCTCGATGCTGGCCAGCACCCCTTCCAACTTTTGGCGCACCAGCTCGGCGTGCTCTTCGGGGCCGAGGACGCGGATGCGATAAGGCGCCGTGCGCGACCGCTCGCGCTCGGGAAAGAAATCACGCGCGTAGCCTTGCAGTTCGACGGTGGAATCGGCCGGAATCCGAAAAGCCTGCGGGCTCCACAGGAAAACCTTTGCGGTTTTCTTGACGCGGGGAGTGGGCGTCATGACTTTCACTTCGGTGGCAATGCTTTCCACCAGAGGCGTGTCGGACACCACGTCCCAGGTCAATCCAAAATCGCGCACGCCGAAGTCATCGCTGGCCTCGGCCCGGATGTGCAGGACATCAGAAGCGAGCATGGCCGATTCCTGGGGCAACCCCGGCAGGGCGGCCACGGGCGGAGCGTCCTTTTGCATGGCCACGGCAAGGCGCAATGGGGAGGCGTTGGACAGGCCCAGATCGTCGCGCCAATTGAAGGTATATTGCGCGATTCCCTCGGGGTTGGCTGGAGCGCTCTCGAAGTTCGCCCCATCGATTTTCAATGGCACCGGCGCGCCGCCTTCGGGCTGCATCAGGGCGGCGGAGAGCGCGTGTGTCACGGTGCCGTGAAAGGCAATGCGGCTGCCTTCGACGGCCAGAAGCGAACCACTCTGCAACATTTGGGTTTGATCGGCATATTGCAGATAATCGGGCAATTGGATTCGCGCGGCCAATTCGCGCAGCGAAGGCCGGTGAACCGGCACGACTTTGATTTCCTCCATCGCGTCCCCCACTTTGATGCGCAACATGCCGTTCGCGACCTGGCCGGGGATTTGCAGGCGAATGTTGCCTGAGTCCACAGCGCCTTCGATCTTGGGCAGGACGGGCAATTGGCCGGAGACTCGGCCCGGCTTCCAAAAGGAGCGGTATCGGACGTGGCCGGAAACGGCAAAAGGCTCACCGTGGGGAACGATCAATTCCCGGGGCATCCCTTCCAAGACTACGAGGGTATAGCGGGGAATGTTGGCCGTGGGACTGAGCCAGCGTAGGAAGGCGTTCCAACCGGCTTGCGGCAGGGTGAGCCAAAGGGCCAGCCAGCAAACGGCCAGGGTACCCGCTCCCAGCGCGAATTTTTCCGCCGGACGGACACTGACACTTCGGCGAAAATCATATTGACGCGCTTCATCCGCGACCTGATGGATGGCGGCATGATAGAGGGCGGGGGAGAAATTGGCCTGGTGTCGCTGTTCCTGGGCCAGCTCGACGATGCCCAGCAAACGGTCGCCCAGACGGCGATATTTTTTTTGGACGAGATCGGCCAGGTCTTTCAGGCTGCGGCGATGCCAGAGCCAGCGTCGCGCCCAATGGCAGAACGAGGCGATGACAACGACCAGACCAAGCAGCGAGAAAACAAGCCGCAAACCCGGCGGTGTATCCCAGAGACGGTCGGAAATAAAAAGGGCGAGCAGGGAAGCGACCAAGCCGGCCAGGATCGAACAGAGCGCGACGGTGGTCTCGACGCGCCAGAGGCGGCGTTGCACATCGGCGAACTGGCGGCGCAACTCCTCCGGGAGTGTCACCTGGAGGTCATTATCATTTTGGGCCATGCAACAAAACTATAACCCTTCTAACATGCCTGCGCGCGGCGGCGGCGTCCAAATAAAAACTAAATATTGGGACGGCGGATTTTAATCCGGATGGCGCCTGAAATCGGCTTATGGCTCACGAGAACGAGATAACCGCCACCGCCGGCACCGGACAGTTTCCAGCCCAGAGATTCTCCACCGTGATGCCGGATCAGGTCTTTGACGGCGTCATTGGTCATTTGCGGAAACAGGCTGACTTGCGCTTCAAAGGAGGCGCGCATCTGCCGGCCAAATTGCGGCAGATTCGTTTCAAGGATGGCGTGCCAGCATCCATCGGCGGCTTCGGCCAGGGCGCGGACTTTTGGCGCTGTAATTTTTTTGCCTTTCAACACATTAAAATCTGCCCCGCGCTGGCCGAGAGGAACCAAAAACAGATGTTGCTCAATCCAATTGAGAATCGTTTCGTCAGTTACTGTAGTAATTCTCTCCGGCCAGTATTTGCCGCGATAGTCCAGCCGGTTCAGGCCGGGAAACACGATGCCGATGGAATCTTGTGAGCCGGCAAAGATTTTGGTGCCGGGGGGATTCTCAAAGGCGAATAACATCCTGGCCAGTTTTTCGCAGTCGCCTTCCGGGAGATCGGTTTGCCACAATTCGATGGCACGTTTGCGGGAACTTGAGGCCATACCGCTGCGTTCATTGAATTCAATGATCGGTTCCAGGGAAATGGTGAGCACGGAACCGGCCCCCATTTTGGAAACGTAAGGCTGATCCAGCCAGCCGCCAGCCAGATCAAGCCGGTAAGGAATCACACATTCCTTGCGCAGGCTGGTGGAGGAGCGCACTGGCAGATTGGCTTTTGGGCGGCGTTTGGACACGATATATTTGATCCCCAACTGTCGGCAAAGTTCAGCTTTGGCCGGCGTGTTCCCGTCCTCATTGACCAGAAAGATATCCGGAGCCACGCATTTTAACTCAGCCAGAAAATCCATGAGGCCGGAGCCGCTGTTGATCAGACACGCTTTCACATGCTTCAAGGCTTCGAGCATGTATTTTCGTTCGGACTGGGTGTTCACCGGGGCGCGGCCTTTCAAATCCCGAACCGTCTGGTCGGAGCCGAGTGCCACATAAACGTCGCCATGCCTGGCAGCCTCTTCTAAAAAGCGCACATGGCCGCTGTGAAGCATGTCGAAGCAACCACTGACAAACACCTTTTTCTTTCTTGCTTTTTTAAACATTGGGACGACCACCATCAAATGGTGCGTCAAGTCGTCGCCATTCAATCACCCACGCCCCAAACTGGCAATAGGGCATTTGGAATTGATTGGTCATTCGGATTTTGTCATTGGTCATTTCGGCTGCGAGGCTGCGAGGGACGCGTGCGCTCAGATCAGCGCTCCATCGGTTGGGCCGGGAGATGGTATGGACTGCCCGCCTCATAGAGTTTTATCTCCAAATGAAGTTGCCCGGCCAGACTGCTGTTGAATTGCGCCCCGGCCAGGCGCAAGGCGCGCTGCGCTGTGTCCAGCGCTTCGGAGAATCGCCCGTCCTCGGCGAGAGCGGCGGCAAGGGCGTGCAAAACGATCGGATTTGTTCCGCCGGTCAAGCGATTGGCCTGCCGGGCCAGTTCAACCGCCTTGTTGCCGTTCCTCTGGGACGCATCGGGAGAAGCCGCCAGCAGCCAGGCCAGATTGCTTTGCAGCGATGGATTGAATGGTTCGAGTTCCAGAGCTTTCTGGAAGTGGGCGATTGCTTCGCCCGCGTTGCCCTTGTGCAGAAAAGCATTTCCCAGGTTCTCCTCCGCGTCCGCGTAGCCGGGCTTTATTCCCAGCGCCTGCTGAAATTGGACGATGGCTTCGTCCAACCGGCCCTCCTGATCGAAGACATTGCCAAGGTTGTAGTGGCATTCCACGTAGTTTGGTTGGATTTGCAGCGCCTTTTCATAATGCGCAATGGCCTCATCCAGGTGTCCCTCCCTGTGCAGAGCCAGCCCCAGATTATAATCGGCTTCCGCGTAGTCAGGCTGGATCTCGAGCGCCTTCTGGAATTGGGTGATGGCGTCCTGCAGTCGTCCTTTCTGGAAAAAAAGGGTGCCAAGGTTGTTGCAGGCTTGCGCATAATGGGGGTTGATTTCCAGCGCCGTTTGATATTGGGTGACGGCTTCGTCCATGCTTCCCTTTTTACAAAGGGAGTTGCCGAGGTTGAAGTGGGCTTGGGCATTCTTGGGGTTGATCTCCAGCGCCTTCCGGTAATGGGCTATCGCTTCCTCCATATTTCCTCTTTTGGCAAGATCAGCTCCGAAATCGAGGTGCGCGACGTCATTGTCTGTAGTGCAGGCGAGTGTGCGGATCCACAAGCTTTCGCTGTCCTGCCAAAACGCGGTCTGTTTCCACGCGCAGACCATAAGCACGCTGACCACGCCAGTCATGAGGCCCCCTAGGGCCGCACGGCCTACCCGCCACTCCGCCACCAGCCACGTCACAGCCATGAGCACCCCAATCTGCGGCAGGTAGGTGTAACGATCCGCATGGGCTTGATCGCCTACCTGGACGATTCCCACCACCGGCAGCAGCATGACCAAATACCACACCCATCCTACCAGCAGCCAGGGCCGTCTCTTCTTCTGCCACATTACGAGCACTGAAATACCGGCCAGCAAACTCCCGTCCAGGACCATTTCCCACACCGGCACGCCGTGTTTGGGATAGGGATAAAACACCGCCAATCCTGCAGGCCAGACCATTTGGCCAAGATAAACCATGCAACTTGTCAAGGCGTTGGCCGAACGCATCGGCAGCAAAAAAGGCCCCGCTGAATGAATGGCTTCACTTTGTGCAGACAACGTGGCCACGCAGGACGCTGCGGAAAGCGCCAGCAACGGCAGCTTTTCCAGCACCAATCTCCCGGCGGATGCCTTTCGCTGCAACGGCCAGTAATCCAACAACAGCAACACCACAGGTAGCGTTACCAGCATCGGTTTGCACATCAGGCCCAAGGCCAACAGCAGCAGCACCAGCCCATAGCGCCTCCATGACCACGGACGGTGCGCATAACGGACATAAGCGCCTATGGTCAGCATAAAGAACAAGCCGCTGAGCACATCCTTGCGTTCGGCCACCCAGGCGACCGATTCCGCCCGCAACGGATGGATGGCAAACACCGCCGCCACAAACGCGCTACGCCAGAACGCGCCGGTCATCTGGCGCAGGACGAGGAATAGCAGGATGACGGATGCCGTGTGCAACAGCACGTTGGTCAAATGATACCCGCCGGCGTGGAGGCCGTGGAGTTGATGTTCCGCCATGAGCGAAAGCATCGTCAGCGGGTGGTATGAATAGCAGTCCGCATGGGTAAAGACCCACGCGAGTCCCTTGAACGTCAGCCCCTGGGCCACCACCGGATTATCATAGACATAAATATCGTCATCAAAATTGATGAACCCATGAGTTAGTGTCCGGGCAAAAACAGCCAGGGTGATCCCCGCCAGCACGAGGCAGATCGCCGCCACTCGCCAGTGCTGGTCCGGCCCGGTTGAGCCCTTGGGGATTTTTGACGCGGATTCTTGGCGGATCATATTTTGCGGGCGGGCCATTTTCGTTTCTCGGCTTTTGGGTGACAAGACAATAATATGAACCTTTCCCTTTTCGCGTTCGGTGCTACTGTTGAGGCACTTTTTGTATGCTGGCAAAACGGGTCATCCCCTGTCTGGACGTGCATGACGGCAAAGTCACGCGCGGCGTGCAGTTCGGCAAGGCGGAAGCCGGCGAACTCCGCAACGTGGGCGACCCGGTTGATCTGGCCATCCGCTACAACGAGCAGGGCGCGGATGAAATGGTTTTTTTTGACATCACCGCCACCGCCCAGGGCCGGGATAGCATGGTGGCGGTCATTGAAAGGGCTGCCGATCAATGTTTCATGCCGCTGACCGTCGGCGGCGGAATTCGTTCGGTCGCGGATATGCACACCATGCTCAGGGCCGGCGCGGACAAGATCAGCATCAATTCCTCGGCGCTGGCCAATCCCGATATCATCCGCCTCGGCGCTGAAAAATTCGGCAGCCAGTGCATTGTTGTCTCCATCGATGCCAAAAAAGTCGCGCCGGACCGCTGGGAGGTGTTCTCGCACGGCGGACGCAAAGCGACCGGGCTGGAGGCCGTCGCATGGGCCGGGAAAGCGGTGGCGCTCGGGGCCGGTGAAATCGTTTTAAACAGCATTGACGCCGATGGAACAAAAGCCGGTTTCGATCTGGTCATTACGCGCCGCATCAGCGAAGCGGTTGGCGTGCCGGTGGTGGCCAGCGGTGGCGCGGGCAGTCTTGAACACATGGCCGCGGTGCTCCTGCAAGGCCGGGCCGACGCCGTCCTGGCCGCGAGCATCTTTCATTTCGGCGAATACACCGTGGGCGACGTGAAACGATTCCTTGCCGCCAAAGGAATAATGGTCAGGTTGTGACATTATGAGTCCATTAACTGAATCCCGCTGGCTGCCATTCGTATTATTGACGTTCTCGAATATTTTCATGACGTTTGCTTGGTACGGCCATTTGAAATTCAAGGACAGGCCGATCTGGCTTGTGATAGTGGCGAGTTGGGGCATCGCCTTTTTCGAATACTTGCTGCAAGTGCCGGCCAACCGCTGGGGCAGCAATGTCTATTCCCCGGCCCAACTCAAGGTGGCGCAGGAAATCATCACGCTGACGGTCTTCAGCGTTTTTGCCGTTGTTTATCTGGGTAATGCCATTAAATGGAACCATATCGCGGCCTTTGCTTGCATCATCGGCGCGGCCTGTTTTATCTTCCTGCCCAAGGGCTGAAAATGACCAAATTTGTGCAGGCAGCCCATTAATCACCACAGAGCGGCGGCGCCTGCGGAGATTTCTGCCTTGAAGTCTCCGCGGCACTTGAATTGCTAATGGAAGCGGCCGCCAAAATCGCGATGAATCTGGCTGGATACGAGATCGGAAAGTTCTACGACGAGATGTTCGAGGACGATGGACGTCCTCGCGCTCCCGTCCGCCCCTTGGTCAAGAAGATTGAGTCGCTTTCCCCCGGCGAGCTGGCCAACCGCCAGCAGGCGGCTGACCGCGCCCTGGTGCAGGCCGGAATCACCTTCAATGTTTATGGGGAAAGCGCAGGCGTGGAGAAGACCCTGCCGTTCGACCTGGTGCCGCGCATGGTCACGGCGGCGGAATGGGAAAACATCGAGAAAGGCCTCAAACAGCGCATCCGCGCCCTTAATTTGTTTATTGACGACATTTATAACAACCGCAGGATCATCAAGGACCGCACTGTTCCGCCGGAGATCATCACCTCCTCCAAGGGGATTCGCACCCAATGCGTCGGGCTGCATCCGCCCCGCGGAATCTGGTGCCATATCACCGGGACGGACCTGGTGCGGCACAGCGACGGGCGGCTTTATGTCCTGGAGGACAATTTACGCTGTCCTTCGGGCGTTTCTTACGTGCTCGAGAACCGGCGGCTGATGAAGAGTCTGTTTCCCGAAGTCTTTGACGCTTCAAAGATTCGGCCTGTTTCCAATTATCCCATTCACCTGCGCGACATGCTTGAATATCTGGCCCCCGACGGCGGCGGCGCTCCGCGCGTCGTGCTGCTCACGCCCGGGGTTTACAACTCCGCCTATTTCGAGCATTCGTTTCTGGCGCAGCAAATGGGCGTGGAACTGGTGCAGGGGAGCGATCTCGTGGTGTTCGATGGTTTCGTCTGGATGCGTACCACCAAGGGCTTCGAGCATGTGGATGTCATTTACCGGCGCGTGGACGATGATTTTCTGGACCCGGAAGCCTTCCGCGCCGATTCCATGCTGGGTGTGCCCGGCTTGATGGAAGTCTATAAAGCCGGCCATGTGGCTTTGGCCAACGCGCCCGGCACGGGCGTGGCGGATGACAAGGTGGTGTATGCCTACGTCCCGCGTATTATAAAATATTACCTCGGCGAGGAAATCATTCTGCCTAACGTGCCCACGTATATTTGCGCGGAGCCGGACGGGCTTGCCTACGTGCTGGAACATTTGCCCGAACTGGTGGTCAAGGCGGCCAACGAATCCGGCGGTTACGGCATGCTCATCGGCCCCCATTCCACCGCGGCGGAATGCGCGGAGTTCGCCAAAAGAATCAAAGCCGACCCCCGCAACTACATCGCCCAGCCCACGCTTTCCCTTTCCCGCGTGCCGACCCTCGTCAACGGCGTCCTGGAAGGCCGGCATGTTGATCTCCGCCCCTATATTTTATACGGAAAGGATATTTTTGTCCTGCCCGGCGGACTGACGCGCGTGGCCTTGAAAAAAGGCTCGCTGGTGGTCAATTCCTCGCAAGGGGGCGGGACCAAGGACACCTGGGTGCTGGCCAAAGACATTGGAACGGCGGAGCAGAGCCAGACGCAGTCCCCCATATCCGCGAGCGGAGGGCGGACCTGATGCTCAGTCGTGTTGCCGAATCTATCTACTGGATGAGCCGCTATGTTGAGCGCGCGGAGAACGTGGCCCGTTTTGTCGATGTCAATCTGAACCTGATGCTCGATACGCCCACCGCCGATCAACAATGGCAGCCCCTGGTCAACATCACGGGAGACCACGTCGATTTTGCCAAACGCTACGGTGGCGTGGCCTCCTCGGAAAATGTCATCCAGTTCCTGACCTTTGACCGCGAGAATCCAAATTCCATTATTTCCTGCCTGCGCGCCGCCCGCGAAAATGCCCGGTCCGTGCGCGAGATCATTTCCTCGGAAATGTGGCTCCAGCTCAACACCTTCTATTTGATGGTCAACTCGGCCGCCAGCAGCGGCCAGGGCTTTGAATCACCGCACAACTTCTTCAATGACGTGAAGATGGCCAGCCATCTCTTTACCGGCCTGACCGACGCGATCATGACCCACGGCGAAGCGTGGCATTTCAGCCGCCTGGGCCGGATGCTGGAGCGGGCGGACAAAACCTCGCGTATTCTTGACGTCAAGTACTTCATCCTGCTGCGCTCGGTGGCGGAGGTGGGGACCATTTACGATGACGTGCAATGGGCGGCGGTGCTGCGCTCGGCCAGCGCCTTTGAGATGTATCGCAAGCGCCAGGGCCGCATCTCGCCCGTGGGCATTGTCGAATTCCTTTTGCTCGACGCGGAATTTCCGCGCGCGGTCCGCTATTGCCTGAATTCGGCGCGGGATTCATTGCACGCCATTTCCGGCACACCAGACGGGATGGATCGAAAGCCCGCCGAAAAGCTTCTGGGGCAGGTTTGTTCCGACCTGGCCCATGTCAGCGTCGAGGAAATAGTGAAGGGCGGCTTGCATGAATACCTGGATGCATTGCAGACAAACCTGAACTGCGCCAGCACGGGCATTTACGAGCGATTCTTCGCCACGCGCGTGCCGGAATCCGGCCGGCTGGCAAAAGAAAAGGCGCAATAAACCATGGCCATCCACGTCGCCCTCTATCACAAAACGCACTATGCTTATGACCGGCCGGTGGCCCATCTGCCCCACACGGTGCGTCTGCGCCCCGCGCCTCATTGCCGCACGCCGATCTTGAGTTATTCGCAGCGGGTCCTGCCCAAAAAGCATTTCCTCTATTGGCAGCAGGACCCCTTCAGCAATTACCTGGCCCGCCTCGTCTTCCCCGAGAAGACGGAGGAACTCTTGATCGAAGTGGACTTGGTGGCCGAAATGGCGGTGTACAACCCGTTCGATTTTTTTCTTGAGCCAACCGCTGAAAAATTCCCGTTCGCCTACGAGCCGGCCTTGAAGAAGGAACTCGCCCCGTTTCTGGAAGCCGCCCCGCCGGGACCGCAGCTTCAGAAATACCTGAAATCAATGGACCGTTCCAGCATTCCCACCAATGATTTCTTGGTGAATCTCAACCGCCGGGTCTGCCAGGACGTGAAGTACCTCATCCGGCTTGAGTCCGGCGTGCAATCGCCGGAGACGACCCTGCAATTGCGCTCCGGCTCGTGCCGCGATTCAGCGTGGCTGCTGGTGAACCTGTTCCGTCACATCGGTATCGCGGCGCGATTCGTTTCGGGTTACCTCATTCAATTGACGGCGGATGTCAAATCGTTGGATGGGCCGTCGGGCACAGAGCACGATTTCACCGATCTCCACGCCTGGACGGAAGTTTATCTTCCCGGCGCGGGTTGGATTGGCCTGGATGCCACGTCCGGGCTGCTGGCCGGGGAAGGGCACATTCCACTGGCCTGCTCACCCGACCCGACCGGCGCGGCTCCCGTGACCGGTGCCGTGGAGGAGTGCGAGACCAAGCTCACCCACGAAATGAAGGTCACCCGGATTTATGAATCGCCCCGCGCCAGCCGGCCCTATACCGACGACCAATGGGCGCAAATCAATTCCTTGGGGCAGCACATCGATGTTGAACTGGCGCAAAATGACGTGCGGCTTACTTTGGGCGGCGAGCCAACCCTGGTCTCCATCGACAACATGGATGGGGCGGAATGGAACTTCACGGCTGTCGGGCCGGAGAAGCGCCTCTTGTCCGAAACCTTGATCCGCCGGTTAAAGGACAGGTTCGCGAAAGGCGGCCTGCTCCATTTCGGCCAGGGCAAATGGTATCCCGGCGAATCATTGCCCCGCTGGGCGCTGGCCTGTTACTGGCGCAAGGACGGCCAGCCCATCTGGCACGATGACTCATTGTTCGCCCGCGAAAATCATCCCTACGGCCACGGCGAAAGGGAAGCCATCGATTTCATGGTCGAACTGACCCGGACGCTCGGCGTGAAATCCAAATACATCATCCCCGCTTATGAGGATGCCTGGTATTACATGTGGCGGGAACGGCATCTCCCGGTCAACGTGGATCCGCTGAAGTCGCGTTTGGAAAACGAGGAGGAACGGGCGCGTCTGGCGAAAATTTTCAATCAGGGCCTGAACAGAATCGCCGGTTACGTGCTGCCGCTTGCACCGTCGCCGGGCGATGTTCCAGGGTGGATGAGCGGATCCTGGTTTCTGCGTTCCCAACATCTTTTTCTTCTGCCGGGCGACTCGCCCATCGGCCTGCGCCTGCCGTTGGACGCCTTACCCTGGGTTTTGCCGTCGGATTATCCGTCCATTTATCCGCCTGATCCGATGATGCCGCTGGGACCGCTCCCACCCGCCCGCCAACGCGCCGAAATCCGCCGGCAATTCGCCGAAACCAGACCTGCCGCGTCCCTGGGAACGAATCGGCGGCCCGAAGTTTCCGAATCAGCCGATTGGATTGTGCGCACCGCGTTGTGTGTCGAGCCGCGCGAGGGGCGGCTTTTCGTTTTCATGCCGCCGGTGGCTTCGACGGAAACCTATCTGAATCTCGTCAGCGCGGTGGAACAGACGGCCGCCGCGCTTCATTTGCCCGTTGTCATTGAAGGCAGCCCGCCACCGAAGGATCATCGCCTTAATGTCCTGAAGATCACCCCCGACCCCGGCGTAGTGGAAGTCAATCTGCATCCGGCCCACTCGTGGGATGAATTGGTGTCCAATACCACGGTGCTTTACGAGGAAGCGCGCTCTTCCCGGCTGGGCACTGAGAAATTCATGATGGACGGCCGTCACGTCGGTACAGGCGGCGGCAACCACATCGTCATCGGCGGCCCCACCCCGGCAGACAGCCCGATTCTGCGCCGTCCGGATTTATTGCGGAGCCTGCTTTGTTACTGGCAGAATCATCCGTCACTTTCCTTTCTTTTCAGCGGCTTGTTTGTCGGGCCGACCAGCCAGCATCCGCGCTTGGACGAAGCGCGCAATGATTCCCTCTACGAATTGGAGCTGGCCTTCAGTCAGATTCCCGCCGGGGAAGTTCCGCCCTGGCTGGTGGACCGGACCTTTCGAAATCTTCTGATTGACTCCAGCGGCAACACCCATCGCTCCGAGTTCTGCATCGACAAGCTCTATTCGCCCGACACCAGCAGCGGTCGCCTCGGCTTGGTGGAATTGCGCGCCTTCGAAATGCCGCCGCACGCGCGCATGAGTCTGGCCCAGCAGCTACTCCTCCGCTCGCTCGTGGCCCGTTTTTGGAAGAATCCGCGCCGGGAAAAACTCGTCCGCTGGGGCACGGCCTTGCATGACCGTTTCATGCTGCCCCACTTTGTCGAACAGGATTTCCGCGATGTCATCTCCGACCTCGACGCTGCCGGATACGCGTTTAATCCCGAATGGTTTGCGCCCCACCTGGAATTTCGCTTCCCGGTCTGCGGCAACGTCACTTATCAAGGGGTTGACCTCGAGGTGCGGCAGGCGCTGGAGCCCTGGCATGTGTTGGGCGAGGAGACAGCCGCCGGCGGCGCGGTCCGGTATGTGGATTCGTCCTTGGAACGTCTCCAGGTTAAAGTGCGGGGGATGATTGACCCGCGCCATCGCGTTGCCTGCAACGGCCATGCATTGCCGTTGCATCCCACCGGCACCGCGGGCGAATACGTTGCCGGCGTCCGCTTTCGCGCCTGGCAGCCTCCCCAATGTCTTCATCCCAACATTCCCGTCCATGCGCCGCTGACCTTCGACATTGTGGACGATTGGAATGGCCGCTCCATCGGGGGCTGCACCTACCATGTCAGCCATCCGGGCGGGCGCAATTACGATACCCTGCCGGTCAACGCCTATGAAGCCGAAAGCCGCCGGCTGTCGCGCTTCTTCAAAATAGGCCACACGCCCGGACCAATGCAAGTCTCTCCAGCGCAACGCAATAGGGAATTTCCATTCACGCTCGATTTGCGCTGCCTGCCCACTCAACCTTAGATTGCACGGATTGAACGCGAATCTTGAGACTTCCCCGGGCTTGTTTGCCGGCTATGCCGGCCTGCCAGGGATTTACGACGAGATGAAGCCGGCCTCCGGCGATCTGCGCCCGCATTGGACGCAATTCATTTCGTCCCTCGAACGCCTCGGCCGGGACGAGCTGGCCGTGCGCTGGGAGAACGCCCGGCGCATCATCCGCGAACATGGTGTCACGTATAATGTCTATGGCGACCCACAGGGCATGGACCGCCCTTGGGAACTGGACATGATGCCGCTCCTCATCCCCTCGGACGATTGGCGCAAAATCGAGGCCGGACTGGCGCAGCGTTCCAAGTTGTTCAACCTGATCCTTGCGGATCTTTACGGCCCGCAACGGTTATTGCTGGAGGGGCGGTTGCCTCCCGCCCTGGTTTTTGGCAACCCCAATTTCCTCCGCCCCTGCCACGGCCTCCCCGTTTCCGGTCAAATCTATCTTCACCTGCACGCGGCGGATTTGACCCGCTCCTCCGACGGCCAATGGTGGGTGATCTCGGACCGGACCCAGACCCCGTCCGGCGCGGGTTACGCGCTGGAGAACCGCATCGTTCTGTCGCGAACTTTTCCCGAGGAATATCGGAACTGCCAAACCCAGCGCCTGGCCTCGTTCTTCTCAATGCACCGCGACATGCTGCGCGGACTGGCCGCCCGCAATCGCGACAATCCCAGCGCCGTCCTGCTCACGCCCGGCCCTCACAACGAGACTTTCTTCGAGCACGACTTTCTAGCCCGCTACCTCGGCTTCACTCTGGTCGAGGGGGGCGACTTGACCGTGCGCGACCGTACAGTGTTCCTCAAGACCTTGGAAGGCTTGCGGCCCATTGACGTCATTTTGCGCCGCATGGACGATACTTTCTGCGATCCTCTGGAACTGCGCGCCGATTCGGTCTTGGGTGTGCCCGGCTTGGTCGAGGCGGTTCGCGCCGGTAATGTGACGATGGCCAACGCGCTGGGCGCCGGCTTGCTCGAAAGCGCGGCCTTCATGGCTTTTTTGCCGGGGCTTTGCCGCCATTTGCTGGGCGAGGAATTGAAACTCCCGTCCCTCGCCACCTGGTGGTGCGGCCAGGAGAAGGAGAAGAACTACGTCATCGAGCATCTCGACGAGATTGTCGTCAAACCGGCTTTTGGCTCGCGATTGCGCCAGCCGTTTTTCGGCTCGCGGATGGGAAAAGAGGAACGGGAACAACTGGTCGCGTCCATCCGCGAAAATCCGCATTGGTATGTCGGCCAGGAGCAGGCGGCCCTGTCCACCGCTCCCGTCTGGTCCAAGGGCGCGCCGGAGCCGCGCCCGCTCGTGCTCCGCGCCTACATCTCCGCCGCCGGCGATTCCTTCGCCGTCATGCCGGGTGGCCTGACCCGCATCTCGATGGATGCCGCCGATATTGTTGTCTCCATGCAGAAGGGCGGTGGCAGCAAGGACACCTGGGTGCTTTCAGACGGTCCTGTCAATATGATTTCGTTGCTGACCCCCTCCGGGCATCCCGTGCGTTCCGGCGCTTCCTCGGCCGAGCTGCCCAGCCGAGCGGCGGACAACTTGTTCTGGCTCGGCCGCTATACCGAGCGCTTGGAGGGGACCTTGCGCCTGTTGCGCTGCATCCTCGTCCGCCTGCTGGACGAATCCAGCGCCGACGGCTCCCCCGAACTGGCGGCCTTGGCCCGCATGTTGGTCCGCCTGGACATGTTGCCGGAACGTTTCCGCGAACGCTTTCCCGCCAAGGATCTGGAGCAGGAAATCCTGGCCCTCTTCGACAAGGAGGACCGCCCCGGCAGCGCGCGGCAAATCCTCAATCGCGTGCGCGGCATCGTCTCGGTCACGCGCGACCGCTTCTCCGCCGACACTTGGTCGATTCTCAGCAAGTTGAACATCGACGGGCGGGGCCGGCAGCGCCGCCGCTTGCTGGCGGACGCGCTGAACCAGCTGAATACCATTATTATTGACTTGTCGGCCTTCAGCGGCATGGAAATGGAGAACATGACCCGCGGCCTGGGCTGGCGCTTCCTTGAGTTTGGACGCAGGCTGGAACGGGCCTGCCGTATTGTGCAGTTGTTCAGGGCTGGCCTGTGCCCGGAGATCCGCAGCAGCGCCCTGCTTGAACCGCTCCTCGAGATTTCCGACAGTTTGATGACCTACCGCCGGTGCTATTTCGCCGGGGTGCAGGTTTCCTCCGTGCTGGAATTGTTGCTTTTGGATGAAGGCAGTCCGCGCTCGCTCGCCTTCCAGTTGGCCGCCCTGCGCGAACACGCCCGCCATTTTCCGTGCGAGTCGGACCTTTTCCCTGAGCAGGAAGAAAAACGCGTGGCT
Organism: Limisphaerales bacterium; assembly: GCA_052325505.1. Taxonomy (GTDB): domain Bacteria; phylum Verrucomicrobiota; class Verrucomicrobiia; order Limisphaerales; family Palsa-1400; genus DASRLE01. The sequence continues at coordinate 50,941 of JBKQUS010000200.1, read as the reverse complement.
TCCCTTTCGGCCTCGTTGCGCGACAGTGCCGCCATAATCCTCAGCCAGCCGCCTGCCGCCGGGTCCGAAGGTGCGCTCGACGATTTATTGTTCCATTGCCTGGTGGAGCTGAACGCCCTGGCGCAGGAGTTCACCAACCGTTATTTCAGCCACACTGTGGCCACTGTGAGTTGACGCCATGAACTACCGCCTTTCTCATACGACCACTTACGAATACGGCGGTGCGGTTTCCCTTTCGCATCACATGTTGCGAATCCAGCCGCGCGAACAGCCCCTGCAACGGTGCCTGCATAACGAACTGCAAATCGATCCGCGCCCGGACGTGCTCTGCGCCCATCGCGACTATTTTGGCAACCCCATGACCTTTGTCACCATCGGAGGGTCGCACAGAAAACTGGTCGTCACCTCGCGCAGCCAGGTGGATATAACCGCCCCGTCGCCGCCAGCTCCGGCGCAAACTCCCGCTTGGGAAAAGGCGCGGGACATGGCGCCGGACGGAGATCACGAGGCGTTCCTGCAAACCCGCGAATTCATTTTTGCCTCGCCCTTGATCAAAAAGCTGCCCGAGTTCGCTGCTTACGCGGCTCCGTCCTTTCCCCCGGGGCTTCCGTTGCTGGAGGCCGTGCTCGATTTGACCCGGCGGATGCATGAGGACTTCAAATTCGATCCCGAAGCGACCAGCGTGGCCACGCCGCTGCTCGAAGTTCTCAAAACGCGCCGGGGCGTCTGCCAGGATTTTGCCCAACTGGAGATTGGCTGCTTGCGCGCCATGGGCATTTCCGCCCGCTACGTCAGCGGCTATCTGGAAACAAAGCCGCCGCCGGGGAAACCCCGCCTGGCGGGCGCGGATGCTTCTCACGCCTGGGTGTCCTTCCATTGTCCCGGCACCGGATGGGTGGACGTGGACCCGACCAACAACCTGCTCGTCTCCAACCGCCATGTCACCATCGCCTGGGGCCGCGACTACAGCGACGTCAGCCCCATTCGCGGCATCATCGTGGGCAGCGGCGAACATTCCATGGACGTGGCCGTCGATGTCATTCCCATGCCGGAGCCGGGTTCTTCAGATTTGCTAATGAACCAGCCGGACGAAGACGCCGCCTCAAATTGACGAAGCACGCTTCTGATTCCCTCGCCCGCGCCAACAGGAGGAAGAGCCTTCGGTAGGGCTGCGCTGCCGCGCAGCCGCGGCTAGGGAGAGGGGAACCTTGGGTATTCGCTAGGGGCGAGTTTCATTGACACCCCGTTTCAACGGGGTGGTCGTGGGCGAGAGCCAGAGAAAAAACCGTTTCCAACGGTTTCTTGCGCCGGCAACCCAGGTGAGATGCCCGCCGCATGCGCAGCCGCCAGTTTCCGCGTTGCCTAACCCGTGATTTAGCCATAATTTTGCCGGCCACGAACCATGTCCGGCATATATCATTATATCTACAGCAATCCATTGATCGGGATTGTGCTCTTCATTTTCTGGCTGTGGATGTTCATCGACGCCATCCGCCGCGGCGAATGGCTTTGGGCGGTCTTCATGTTCTTCTTTGCGGGGCTTACGACGCTCCTTTACTTCTTCATGGTCTATCGCGCCACCGCCTCGGCCATGCAGGGATTCGAACTGCCGGGCGCCTCCCGGCGGCACCGCATCAAGGAATTGGAAACTCTCATTCATGATCTTGACAAGCCCCACCATTACCTGGAACTGGGCGACATCTATTTCCAAAAGGGGAATTTAACCAAGGCCGAGGCGTGCTATCGCGCCTCGCTCCAGCGCGACCCGCAGGACATCGACGCCCGCGCCCATTTGGGGCAATGCCTGTTGCGGCAGAAAAGGGCAGGGGAGGCGCGTCCGCTTTTGCAGCAAGTCTGCACCGAGAATCCCAAGCACGATTACGGTCATTCCCTCATGGCCTTTGCCGAGACGCTGGCGTCGCTCGGCGAAACTGACAACGCCATTGCAGTGTGGAAGCAAGTCCTGGAGGACCACACCTACGCCCGCGCCCGGGTGCAACTGGGCGAACTCTATCTGGCGACTAAGCAGCCCGACCTTGCTGCCGCCCAATTCCGCGAAGCGATCAGCGACGACCGCCACGCCCCCGCCTACCAACACAAGCGCGACCGCATCTGGATCTGGCGCGCCAAGCGCCTATTGCCGTGAGGCGCGACTTTTTGGTCAGTTCCTAATCGTAATCCTAATCTTTCAAGCCCCTTTCATTGTGCCTCCGTCCTCCCACCGTTTTCGTGGGCCGCAGTTCGCCACCGCAAAATATAAATTACGCTGGCAATCAAAAGCGGCATCACCGCTTTAATCCATTGAGGAGGCCACGAGAAGCCCGCTACAACAGAATGTGGATTGAGCTGAACCGAGGTAAATAATGCGTATAGTGAACATATTCCCAACGAGACCATCATCCAGGTGAGACTCACGGCCGCTCGACGTGCCAACCAGCAGAGAAGAAGCGCCACCAAGGCAATGGCGGCACAGTCAGAGCAACAAACCGCAGTGGCAAGATGATGAAGTTGAGCCGGGTTGTTGGCCGCAACGTGGAGTTTCATCTCATCGCAACCATACCCCAGGGCGAACTCCAGCCATAATTCGAGGACCACGAGCAGGCCCCACAGCACCGGAACCGCCAAAAGTGGCAGCAGACAAAAGCCGATGACGGAGTGGCGGCTCAACCAGGACGATCGCCGCAGCATCGCCATCTGCTGCTCTGCCAGGTAACGCGGGTCTCCAAGCTTCGCGTTAACACGCGCTTCCGCTTCTACGTCGGATAGTCCCTCCAACGATGCGGCTTGTTTCAAGTCCTCGCGGTGCTCGGCAACCTCCCGCACCAGCCGCCGCGCCTGCGACTTTGGGCAGCCCAACTCCGCCAACCGATCCCGTAATTGTTCAATGAAATCAGGACGCATAGGACCCCTCCATCAAGAGCGAGACGCTGGTCGTGACACGCTTCCACTCGCTGGTCAATTCTTCAAGCCGTTTCCGTCCGCGCGCTGTCAGTTTATAATAATTTCGGCTTCTGCCGTCCACTTCCCGCCGCTGGCTGCTCACCTGCTTCTCCGCCTCAAGGTAATGGAGGTAGGGATAAATGCAGCCTTCGCCAAAAGATAAAGCCTCGCCGGTTTGGGTCCGAATCTCCTCCACGATTTGGTAACCATACATTTCACGCCCGGACAACAGACGCAGCACCAGCAGTTCCGGGACGCCGTTCAAGAAACTGGGGTTCGTTTTCTTCATGGTGCCGATAATACCTATAATCATGATGCTCGTCAACCTTAAACTATGATGCTTCTTTGTAATCGGCTCATCCCAATGTCTGCACCTTTCCGATCCCCCTCTCCTCCACACACTTGTGGAGAAGAGGGCAGGGAGAGGAGACCCCCGCCTTCGAAGCCCCTCGCATCATCCCAGCAGATGCGAAACCCTTCAGAAATCAGCGTCCGATCCGTCCCATTAGTCCCATGCTTCCCATAAACCCCATTTCCCAAAGCTCCGTCGGAGCGCCATCTTTGTAGCACAACGCCCAAAGAATCAAAAGCCCCGAAGGGGCGGCATAGTGCAATCGGGAACCGTGATGTGCGTCAAGGAACCTTGGGCGAGCTGTGATCCCGGACAACACGGACGGAACCCACCCAAGTGAATACTGGTGGCTTGGAAGTTTGGATGAGGTAGTTGAGAGCGTCCCAATCCCGCTGAGACGGAACTGTGCCAAATATTGGCATGTACGGGTACATGACGTTGTCGCAGCTATAGCCCATCAACCTCACTTCCTTGAAACGGGAATCGGCAGCAAGGATTGGCTGCACCCTGGCGATGTAGTCGCGAACTGCCGCCTTATCTCGGCGCTGCTTTAAACCAAGAAGAGACATCGCTCCCCAATACAGCATAAACAACAACAGTACTGTTATGACGATCCAGAATCCTTTGGAACCAACGCGAGATTTCATATTGGTGCCTCACTATGAACGGGTCGGCGCAAAAATCGAGGGTTTTCCATAATCTGTCAGCAGCAGAGTGAAACGAGCAGTACCGGAAAGCGAACCATTCAGCTTGCCGGTTCTGCGGTCAATGGGCTGGCCGTGGTGCAGGACCCGCTTCAGTTGTCTGCCTCTGCGAACTCTGCGCCTCTGCGCGCGCCATGTTGCAAAAATCTGTTGACGAAACAGCTATATTAAATGTAGTGTTCGTTTAATGAATGATCAATTAAGGCCATGTCGAAAGTGAGAATGGCACAATCATGAACGGTGTTCAGAGCCTGCCGGCCACCACGGAATCGAACGCTGAGACGAGCCGCCAGGAAGCGCAAAAGACACAGGAATTGAAATCCCGTTTTGCGGCTCTTGCGGCTTTTAGCGGCTGTCGCGGCTCTGGCAACTCCACAGGATTCCTTTCCGGCCAATTCGTGCTAAATCGTGCCAATTCGTGTTTAAAAATAAACCACTCCAAAAATGCACTTTATAAAGTTGGCTCCCGCTTCCACCCCATCATTCGGGGACACTCCGACGCAGAAACCAGGACTCCAATCAAAGCGGGCTTGTTTCGCCAGCCAGCATCCCTGCTGCCGGCAAAGAGTATGCAAGCGCCTCTACATGAACCCCTTACAAAATATCCAGCTCTCCATTCGCCTGATCCAACTCAAAGTGACTCAAAGCGAATCACACTGAATCAAAGTGATTTTTATCCGTGTCCATCCGTGTCCACTTGTCCGCCAAAGCAGCCTTGGCGACGGCGGATCCGCATTCTGGATTGCATCCCACGGGGCGTTGCGCAACTCTACGGGCTGCGCGCCGGACTGGGCGCGTTCATTATGAGCGACGATACAACCGCGGAAGAACAGTTTATCGACTTCAAATGCCCCTGTTGCGGCGAACAGGTTTCATTTCCCAAAACCTGCGCCGGCCGCGCCCAGGAGTGCTTCAATTGCAACGAGCCGGTCATCGTGCCGGTCAGCGGAGACCAGGGCGGCCGCGTTCCCCTCCCCATTACCACCGCACACCTGATTTTGCGCAAGTTCCGCGGCGCGGATTGGAAGGATTTGATGCAATTGTTCTCCGATGACGAATTCTTCGACGCCGCGCCCGTCAAACTCGACGGCGAGGAACGCGTTGCGCGCTGGCTGGAGGCCGATGCAGTCGTCAAACTCACTACGGCTGGCGTCCCATTTATCCTGGCGGTGCAAGCGCTCGAAGGCCCGAAAGTCATCGGTTTTCTTACCCTGAGGTTTTCCGACGCGGATCGGCTTCAGGCCGTTGTTGATCTCGTGCTCCATCGTGATTCCCAGCGCCACGGCTTGGGCGCGGAGGCGATGACGGGCGCTCTCGGCTTCTGTTTCAAGGGCATCGGGCTGCACCGTGTCCAGGGCTTTTGCGACAGCTCAAACGCCGCGGCCTGCCGGCTCTTTGAAAAAGTTGGCATGAGACGCGAGGCTGAATTCGTGCGCGATCACAAGGTCAAAGATCAATGGGCCAACACCGCTGCCTACGCGATCTTGCGCGAGGAATTCGAAACCGCCGCCAAATGATCATTGCCCCTTCATTGCTGGCCTCGAATTTCGCCCGCCTCTCCACCGAAGTGGCCCGTGTGGATCGCTCCGGCGCGGATTGGCTGCACCTCGACATCATGGACGGACATTTTGTCCCGAATATTTCTTTCGGTCCCGGCGTGGTGGCCGCCATCCGGCCCCTGACCAGAATGACCTTCGACGTCCACCTCATGTGTGAGCGGCCCGAAATTCTGCTGGAGCCTTTCACTAGGGCGGGGGCCGACCGGATGACCATCCATATCGAATTGGACGGGCAAGTGACACCGCTGATTTGGAAAATTCGTTCCCTGGGCAGGCAGGTGGGCTTGGCCATCAACCCCCCCACCGCCATGGCCAGCGTCAAGCCTTTCTTGAACCAGATCGATTCGCTTCTCATCATGACAGTCAATCCAGGTTTCGGCGGCCAGGGCTTTATCACGGAGTGCCTGCCCAAAATCCAGCAAGCCGCCGCCTGGCGGCGCAAATTCGGCCTGAATTTTCGCATCGCGGTGGACGGCGGCGTCGATTTCAAAACAGCCGCAAGCTGTGCCTCCGCCGGCGCGGACACTTTCATCAGCGGCACCACCCTCTTCGAGCACAAACAACTCAAGGCGGCGGTGGCCAAGATGCGAAAAGCCGCGCAATCCCATGCCGCCCCGCAAGCGTTCGCCCTGCAATGAATTCAATCACCACTCCGATCCACTTCGGCACCGACGGCTGGCGGGCCGTCATCGCCGAGGATTTCACTTTCCGGAACCTGGACCGCGTCGCCCAAGCCACCGCCGATTTTTGGAAAAACAACCCGGTGGATGGCGCGCAAAAAACCATCATCGTCGGCTACGACCGCCGTTTTCTCTCCGATCTATTTGGCCGGCGCGTGGCGACGGTCTTTGCGGGAAACGGTTTTCAAGTGCTCCTCTCTGATTGTGCCGCGCCGACACCGTCCATCTCGTTCGCGGTCAAAATGCGCAAGGCCACTGGCGGCGTCATGATTACCGCCAGCCACAACCCTGCCATCTTCAACGGCTATAAGCTCAAGGCCCACTACGGCGGTTCCGCCGAACCTTCCCTCTGCCAGGCCGTTGAGAAGCTCATCGACCAAAACCCCGTTCATGCTCCCACGACAGATGTAGTGTCGAGGCTGCGTCTCGATTGCGACGGAGTCCAACTCTGCGATTTTCGTCCCACCCACTACAAAGCGATCAAGAAACTGGTCGATTTCAAACTCATCGCGCGGTCCAAGCTTCGCTTCGCCCATGAGACCTTGTTCGGCGTGGGCGCGGGTTGTTTCGACGATTTGCTCCGGGGTACCACCTGCCAGGTCACGACCTTGAACGGCAACCACGATCCCAATTTTGGCGGCATCAATCCCGAACCCATCGCCCTCAATTACGCCGCCAGTTCCTCCTGGCTCAAAAAGCATCCGCACGACATTTGCCTTGTGACCGATGGTGACGCCGACCGGGTCGGCGGCATGGATGGCCACGGCCGCCCGCTGACCACGCATCAAATTATATGCCTGCTCCTGCATCATTTCATCGTCAACCGCCAGGCCGAAGGCCGCGTCATCAAAGCCCTGACCACGACCTCGATGGTGGATAAAATGTGCGCGCATTACGGATTGGAGCTGGTGGAAACGGGAGTTGGATTCAAATATATCTGCGCCGAAATGTTGAAGGGCAATGTCATGATCGGTTTTGAAGAAAGCGGCGGAATCGGCTTCCCCGATCTCATGCCCGAGCGCGACGGCATTGCCGCCGGCATGATGTTGCTCGAATTACTTGCCACCGCGCGCGTCTCCGTCAACGAACTGCTAAAGCGGCTGACCAAACAATTCGGCCCGCATCATTACGCCCGGCTGGACACGCATTTCCCCTTGGAAAAGAGGGCGGCACTGATGGAATTCTGCAAGTCCAACCCGCCGGCCAAGCTGAGCGGATCGCCCTTGGCCGCTGTCAAGTCTTTCGACGGCGTCAAGTTCGTCGCCCAAAGTGGCGCCTGGCTGATGCTGCGCGGTTCCGGCACCGAACCCATCCTCCGCATTTACGCCGAGGCCAATTCAGATGCCGCCGCCCGTGCGCTTATCGCCGACGGCGTCCGCATCACCAAACGTGTTTAACCCCATTTACAGTCAAATTTTTGAATGAGTGTCTTTGTGGATTATCTCGCCGAACTTGAAAAAAACCTCGCACACGGGGATTGCTTCCCAAGCACAGAATTGAATATCTAATTCAATATGCCGCTTCCAATCATTTCAATCGCTCAAATGCGCGAGTGGGAAGGAGCCTCCTGGGCGGCGGGCCGGATGGCGTCGGAAGTCATCGACAATGTGGGCCGCGCCATTGCCCGCCGCCTCGAGCAACTGACCAGACCTGGCGAAATGACCCTGTTTCTGGCCGGCAAAGGCCACAACGGCGACGACACACGCGCTGCGCGCAAACGCCTCAGCAAGGAGCGCGGCGCGCTTCTCCTCGATGTGGTTGATCCGGCCCACGCCCTGGCAAAAGTTCAGGAGGCGATTTCAGGTGGCGGCTTTTCAAGGATTGTCGATGGCATGTTTGGAATAGGTCTGGACCGGCCGCTCGACGCCGATTGGTGCAAGTTGGTCGAGGCCGTCAACGGCGCAAACCTCCCCATTCTCGCGGTGGATGTGCCGTCCGGGTTGAACGCCGAAACTGGCGGCGTGGAAGGAGCGGCCATTACTGCTGACCTCACTCTGACCGTCGGAGCGCCCAAGAGCGGCTTGCTCAAGGCGGCGCAATCTGTCGGGCGTTTGGAAGTCCTGTCCGATGTGGGATTGGTTCCGTGCCCTTTCGAGAGCGAGTTAAATTGGACGATTGGAAATGATTTTGCGCATTTGCCGCCGCGCCGTCCGGTGACGGGCCACAAAGGCTCCTTTGGACATCTGGCCGTTTACGCGGGCAGTTCCGGCTATCACGGGGCGGCGGTTCTGGCGGGGCAGGGCGCATTGCGGGCGCGCCCCGGTTTGATCACGCTTTTTCCACAACCATCCGTGTATGTCCCGGTCGCCGCGCAATGCCAGTCAATCATGGTTCATCCCTGGCACTCCGGCCAGGTTCTGCCCAAAACTTGCAGCGCCATACTCTTGGGCCCCGGGCTGGCTGCGCCGGAGTTGACCGACGCCGCCAAAGAGGAAATGCGGACGCATTGGCGCGAGACGCCATTGCCGGTGATCGCCGATGCCAGCGCGCTCGATTGGTTGCAACCCGGGCCGACGCCTCCGGGTGTGATTCGAGTCATGACGCCGCATCCGGGCGAAGCGGGGCGGATTCTTGGCAGTAGCGCCGCGAGTGTGCAGGCGGACCGCGTTGGGGCGTTGCGGGAATTATCCAAGCATCGGGGCGGTTGCTTCGCCGTGCTCAAAGGGCATCAAACGCTCGTTGGGTGTGCCACCGGCAAAATCTTCGTCAACAGTTCGGGCAATCCCTGGCTGGCGCAGGGCGGCAGCGGCGATCTGCTGGGCGGATACCTGGCGGGTTTGCTGGCGCAGCCGGATTGGCAGAAAGACCCGCTCACCACGATTCGATACGCCATCTGGCACCATGGCGCGGTGGCTGACCGCCTTTCCGCGGCGCAGGCCAACTGGACGATCGAGGATTTAAGCCGCCATTTGTGAGATTCATAATGAGCTTTCTTTGCCAGCGCCAATTTGTTATCCAGCACCCATACATGCGACGGGTTGGTTTAATTCTCTTTTGTTTAATGGCATTTGCGTCCCTGACGGCGTCAGCCGGGTCCTACACATTGGCCGACGGCACCAAGGTCGCAGGCGATCCCGTTTCCGAAAACGAGAATGGCGTGGTCCTGCAAACAGCCGACGGAACAGACCTGGAGCGGATCCCCTATGACAAATTCACGCAGGAGTCCATCCGGGCATTGCTGGCTGAGGCCAAAACCGCGCGCGAGAAGGCGTTGATCGACCCGTTTGTCGAGGAACTTCCCCAGGAAAGGGCGCAGCGCAAGGAAATCATTGTCAAACCTATTGAAACACCGCCCCGCCCGACAACCCATCTGGGATTGATGGCGCTGTTTGCCAGCCCGGTCGGATTGACCATCCTTCTGGTTCTCTATGGCGCGAACTTGTTTGCCGCCTACGAAGTCGCCCTTTACCGACGCCAGCCTTTATCGACCGTTTGCGGTCTGGCCGCCGTGCCATTTTTTGGCGTGCTCAGCCCCATTATTTTCCTCGCCATGCCGGGACGTCAGGATGCGAATGAAGCAGTGGAAGAACAGCAAACCCGGTTCCGTGCCACTCCGCCGCCGGCACCGGACACAGCGGTTCCGCCCGAAGAAGGCGCAGCGGCGTCGGCGGAATCGCAGCCCATTGCAGCTCTGCGGGGAGTTGGCACCGTGCGGCAGGCCCCCGGCCCGGTGGCACAGGAAACGGCGCCCGCCCTGCCTGAGCCCATCGTCTTCCGGCGCGGCGAATTTTCCTTCAATCGCCGCTTTTTCGAAACCAAGCTGGCCGGATTCTTCCGGCTTGTTCCGGGCGATGCGGAGAGGGACATGGTCATTTTCATCAAATCGGGGCGCGGTGATTTTACGGGCCGAAGAATCACCCGCATCACCGCTTCCGAACTTTACCTTCAGGTTTTCCACGACAACGCCACCGCCGACGAGATGATTCCCTTCGTCGAAGTTCTGGAGGTGCAGATTCGGCACAAGGACTTCGTATGATCCCGGGTCCCTGACGGCCAGGCCTCCTGCCACCATGGCAAACCCCTCTTCCTGATGCCCTTGCGAATCGTGTTCATGGGGACGAGCGAGCTGGCCTGCGCAAGCCTGAAGGCGCTGCTGGCCTCTCCGGAGTTTGAGATGTCCGGCGTCGTCACCCAGCCCGACCGCCCGAAGGGGCGCAACCTGAAGCTTCAGCCGTCTCCTGTCAAAACTATTGCCATCGGCGCCGGCCTTCCCGTCTTTCAGCCCGCCAGCGCCCGCCAGCCCGATTTCCTCGCCGAACTGGCCGCGTTGCGTCCGGATATGCTTGTCGTCGCCGCCTATGGCCAGATTCTTCCCCAATCGATGCTCGACCTGCCGCGCTTCGGCGGTGTCAACGTCCACGCCTCGCTTTTGCCCAAATACCGCGGAGCCGCTCCCATTCAATGGGCCATTCTGAACGCTGACGCCGAAACAGGCGTGACCATCATGAAAATAGCCGCGGCACTGGACACCGGCGATGTTTTGAGCCAGCGCTCCATCCCGATTCTGCCAGAAGACAATTCCGCCACGTTGCACGATCGCCTTTCCGTTTTGGGCGCGGCGTTGCTCGTGCCGACGATTCTGGATTACTCGCGCGGCGGCATTACTCCCCAGCCGCAGGCCGAAGCGGCAGCGAGTTACGCCCGGAAGATCACCAAGGAGGATGGCCGCATGGATTGGAGAAAGCCGGCGCCGACGTTATGGAATCAGGTGCGCGCCTTTATTCCGTGGCCGTGCGCCTTCACCTGGCTGAACGAGGGTTCCGCGCGACGGTTGTTGAAAATCATCCGCGCTACCGTCGAAGACAACCACCACGGCCCGCCAGGGGAGATTCTGCAAGCCGACAAAACAGGTCTGGTCGTGGCTTGCGGTCAGGGGGCCTTGCGCATCAATGAATTGCAACTCGAAGGCGGACGCAAGATGACCGCCGCCGAGTTATTGGCCGGACACTCCCTCCGGCCGGGTGGGACGATTGGTTGAGCGAGGCTATGGTTGGAGGCCAGTGCTGCCGGACACCCCCCCTGGCCGGGTGGGAAGTTCCGGTGAAGGTTGGCGTTGGCCGGCAATGATCGGTCCCTTCTTCAGTAATCCGATATAATCTGTCAAAATCCGTCTGGTTTCCGCCAGGGTCGGATCGATGGCTGGTTGATCGCCAACTGCGTCATCCCCGCTGGAATCCAAACCTGAATCGTTTTTAGCGGTGGTATTACTCTTGGAAGCGAGCGGCTGCAATTGCGCTAAATCCACGTTTTTCAGGGTGATTTCGTATACCTTTTCATTCGGCTTCTTGCGCGACAGGCGTTCCTTCTTCCTGGCCTCCATGTCCGCTGTGTCGGCCTTTTGCTCGGCGACTCGTTCGGCCAGATCCAGAGAGAGGCTCTTGTCCGCCTGCTCCTTGCGAAACCGTTCAATGTCCTCGCGCATATAGCTGAAATCCTTGTCCTTCTCGACTCGTTGCCGGGAGCGCGCCTGCAATTCCGCCAGATAAGGTTTGACGCGATTCAACTCGAGATCCTCCAGATGATCGGCGCTGGTCACGGAATCGCACGGCATGGCATCGGGCAGCGAGCGTTCGCCGACGTCGGCCGCATCATCGATGGAAGGCAGTTCAATATCTGAAAGCACGCCTTGAAGCTGGGTGGAAACGCCGCCGGCGCGATAAAATTTCTTGATCGTCACCTTCAACTCACCGGGATCATGGCTGTAGGTCAGGTGTTTCATGTCCAGCCAGGAGGAAAGCGCCTGCATGGTTTGCACGGTGCCTTTGCCAAAGGTCGAATGGTCCCCCACGATCACGGCGCGGCCATAGTCCTGCAATGCCCCGGCGAAAATCTCCGAAGCCGAGGCGCTGAAGACACTGGTCAGGACGATCAGAGGGCCATCGTAAATCGGACCCGGCTCCGGCGAAGGATCAGCCACAATCTCCCCCGTGGGGTCCTTGGTCTGGACGACCGGACCCTTGGGATTAAACAGGCCGGTCAGCTTGATCGCCTCCTCCAGATAGCCGCCTCCATTGCGCCGCAAATCCAGAATGATGCCGTTCACGCCTTCCTTCTTCAGCCGGTTGATCAATTGCGCGGTGTTGGCCGTGGTGTTCACTTCCGGATGGTTGTTGTCCGCGTAAAAGGAAGACAGGTCAATGACGCCGAGCTTCAACGCCGGACCTTTGGCGGAAGGAAGCTCGTAAAGCCACGCTTTCGGCTCCTCGTCTTCAAGTTTGATTTCGTCGCGAATCAACGTCACCTGCTTGTGAACGGTTTCCGCCGCGTTCACCGGGATAATAGTCAGGGTGACTTGTGTGCCTTTGGGACCGCGAATCATCTCGACAATCTTTTCCAGAGGCATGCCGACGACATCGACCGGTTCGGCGTTGCTCTGCGCCACTGCCACGATGCGGTCGTCAGGTTTGATCTGTCCGCTCCTTTTGGCCGGGCCTTCCTTGAGTTCCCTGATTTTGCAGAAACTCTTGTCCTTTTCCAGGACCGCGCCGATGCCGAAGAGCGACAGCTTCATTTGGATGTTGAAGTTTTCCGCCGACAAGTGCCCCATGTAATCGGAATGCGGATCGTAGGCGCGGGCCAGGGCGTTCATGTACAATTCAAACACCCGGTCATTATCCAAATCCTTATAGTTGTCGAGGATCTGGACATAATGACTAGTCAAATTCTTTCTGATGGCGGGGAAGTTCGTCTCGTCCAGTTGAATCACGGCGGCATAATTTGTCACGGCGGGGGCGGCGTTGCTGTTGGCGCCGGCCTGATTCGTGAATGACACCGTCACAACCGGATGAAAACGGATCTCGCCGATTTTCGCGCCATTCGTGGAATACAGAATGTTGGTGGTCGTGCCCGGACCTGCTCCCTTCGGCCATTGCCAGCGCACCGTGGCGTTCGATCCGTTGGGGCTGATTTCCACCGAGGCGATGGCGCGCCCGTCTTTGCCCAGCAACTTTGCGGGAAAATAGTCAAAATCCAGCGGATGCGCTTTCTTCCGTGAAAATTCAATCTTCCCCATGGTGGTTCCGGCCTCGCCCGGGGTGTTACTGACCGTTCCGTTAAACTCAATGGCTTGCGCGGAGAGCAATTGGTCCAGATATTCGCAACGCATTTCCTGCGCCCAAAACTCCTTCGCCTCCTTCAGGTTCCTGGGATAAGGCAGGCCATGGCGATTGACGACAAATCGATCATGACCGCTGAAATCGAAGTTGGTGGTGGCCAACAGGTTGGTCACAAAGTTGATGCGCTCGTTGGCGCGCTCCATGAAACGGGAGAAAATGATCCAGCACGGCGTCAGGTCGTGCTCTTGCAGAGTCAGGACATGCAAATTGGTGCGGTAGGCCTCAAATTCATTTGTGTCGGATTGGAGGAAATAAATGTGGGAATAATCCAGCGACTCAAGATAGCGGTCCAAAAACCGGCTGGAAATCTCCCGATCGAAAGGATGCTGTGAATACTGCCAGGTCTGGAGCACGTCCGATTCAACCTGGGCGATGTTGGCGTCAGTCGGGTCGGCTGCGTTCGCAGGCGGCACGGTGAAACCGGCCATCGCATAATGGGGTGATGCCAGCGCCAGGAGGAGGGCGCAGGCCTGTAAAAATAATCGACGTCTCATTAAAGTTAATCTGATATTCTTCGCGTTATCGGGTCATCACCGCACCTGACTTCCGCGCGGCGTCGTCCAGACAAAAACAAGATACCAAAGATCGGGGGAATTTCCAGCGATTTATTCCGTCCGCCATGGGCGCAAATTGGCATTTTAAAAATGGATAATGGACAATTGATTCTTTACAGCGTCGGCAGCCAGCCACATGGAAATAAAATCACTTTGAGTCGCTTTGAGTAGTATGACCGGCTCGACCGTTGGTTGTTTTGTAAGGCATTCCCGTATAGATGTTTGCATATAATTTGGCCGCCAGAGCACTGGTTTGATTTGCGGAAAGGCTGAAGGCTGAAGGCTGAAGGCTGAAGTTCTGAAAAACCACGAAAACGCAGGAAACGAAGATGGGCCACAGCACAACATGGATTTGACTGCGACTCGCTGCGACTGAGTGCGACGGGGTTTGAGGAATGTGTTTTTCATGGTTCTTTTTTTCTTTTTTTTGGTTTGAATCGCTTTGAAAAGGCCGGAATCGGTTTGAAAGCGGTCAGGCAATTCAGGGTCGGGGGAATATCCCTGGGCCTGATTAGGATTAGATTCTAAGCGTGAAAATGTCGTCAAATTATCTCTCAGATGTTCAGGGGCTCGCGGCGCTCGCCCCTCCCGGGAGGGCGGAGCGCCGCGACGCCCAAATTTTAAATATCTTTGGCTAGGATTAGGGTTAGGACACCCCCCATACCAGTCCCTGGGTCGAGGCGTCCAGGGGTCTGGAGCCGACACACCGTCACAAATGTTGATGGTTAAGGACTTAAGCATGGGTGAACCCGTCACAAATGCCGTCACAACCCGGCACGAAGCCGTCACAAACTGCCCTCTGAATTGGACAGGATGGACACCCCTGGATCCACAGGATTGAATCACTGACCAGGTTGCAGCCCCGGCCAATACATCTTTCGGAATTTTTAACCACATAGACCACAAGGAAAACAAAGCCCTGAGACGGGTGGACACAGATTCAGGCTTTTTGGGCACCCTTGGAAACCACAGGATTGCTGGACTCCTCGTAGTTTTCAGACAGGCTCTGGGCCCTGCGTTTGCGGTCTTGTAATTCTTCATGGCTGATTTTGTCTTTTTGATTTTCATCATGGCACAGCCACATGGACAAATGCTGTCCAGGTGAGGAATACTTGAAACATCCGCTACATGGTTGATAGTCAAGGACTTAACACGAGATGCCAGAGGGCTGCTACATGTAGCCGGTTAAGTTTTCATTCCAGCCCCCCCGAAATTCCAAAAAAAGAAATCGAACCCTCATAAAGGATTCCGTTTTCGATCGTTGGCAGGCCAAAAAATGATGCTGAATGTGAAAGGGCGTTCGAGTAAGATGAATCAGTGACGGACGAGAATTCTTCCGAGACTGCCTCGCCTCCCGTTCCCGACTCGACATTGGGTAAACGCAGTAAGCAAGGCAGCCTGAAAGTCTTTCTGGGGATGGCACCCGGCGTCGGAAAGACCGCTGCCATGTTGCACGCCGCGGTGGCAGACAAGCTGGCGGGGAGCGATGTCGTGATTGCGATTGCGCAGGCCCATGGGGTTCGCGCGGTTGAAAACCTGGCGGGACGCCTGCCTTGGATTGGACGCCAGACAGACCACGACATTGATTTGGACCAAATTGTGGCGCGGCGGCCCGACATAGTTGTGGTGGATGAGCTGGCGTGCGCCAACACCGTCGGAGCGCGGCATCCCAAACGTTTCCAAGACGTTCTGGAATTGCTGGAAGCCGGCATTGATGTCTATACGACGCTCAATATCTATGAAATTGCCAGCCGGGCGGACTTGCTCTGGCCCGTAGCCGGCATCGGCAGCCACCAGATCGTGCCCGACGGTATCTTTGACAAGGCGGAGATTATTTTAGTGGATTTGGCTCCGGCAGAATTAGTTCATCGGCATAAGCATGGCCAGATTTGTTTGTCTGAAGGCAGCGGGTTGACGAAGTCGCGCCTGTTCGAGGAGGAGAGCTTGCTCACCCTGCGGGAAATGACGGCGCGGTTGTTCGCCGAACGGGTGGCCAGGGACTCGCAAGAGCAGCGGCAGGCCGCCAACACGCGCGGCCCGGCCAAATCGGGCCATCGCGTGTTGGTCGCGGTCGAGGCGGATTGGGATTCGGAACAACTGATCCTTTGGACGCGGCGGCTGGCCGGAAGTTTGAACGCCTCGTGGATTGTACTTTACGTTGAGACGTCTCGGAGCGTGCCGGTCGATGATGAGTCGCGGCTGACGCGGAACCTGGAATTGGCGCGGGAATTGGGCGCGGAGGTCATCACCACAGCCGATGAGGACCTGGTCGATGCGGTGCTGCGGGTGGCTTTTTCCCGAAACATCACGCAAATCGTGGTCGGAAAACCAGGCCCGCCTCCTTGGTGGCGGATGTCCACTCGTGATCCGGCCGTATCGCGGTTGATTCGCGGCAGCGGGGACATTGGCGTGCATGTGGTGGCCTTGCATCGAGGGACGCCCGTCCAACCGCTGTGGCGCAGTTTTGCTGGGTCGGGCTGGGGGCAATACGCTGTGGTGGTGGCAACCGTCGGGCTTGTTGCCTTGGCTAGGTTCTTGTTCACGCCCAAGGTGACAGAAGTGGGAGCACATGCCATGGCATTCTTATCCCTGCTGGCCGTGGTGCTTCTGTCGCTATTTGTGGAACGCGGGCCGGCCCTGCTGGCGGCAGCGTTGAGCGCGGCGATTTGGGACTATTTTTTTCTTCCGCCAGTCTTCGCCTTTCGGGTTTCGCACTTCGATGATGCGCTGTTGCTGGTCATGTATTTTGTCGTGGCTGTCGCGTTTGGGCAGTTGACGACCCGAATTCGCGCCCAGGAAGTGGCCGAGCGCCAACGGGAAGGCCGCGCCACCGCTCTCTATTTGCTGGGCCGGGAATTGGCCGAGGCCACGACGGTGGATCAAATCATCCGAAAGGTAGTTGACGAATTGGGGCGCACCTTTGACGCCGAAGTGGCGGTGTTGCTGCCGGACGCAAGGAAGCGGCTTCTGTTCCAGGGAGGCGGCACGTTGGAGTTGGGACAAAAGGAGCAAGCCGTGGCGGCCTGGGCGCTGGAACACCGGCAGCCTGCGGGAAAATTCACCGACAATCTGCCCACTGTGGACACCCTGTTTATTCCACTGGAGAGCAGCAACAGCGTGCTCGGGGTGATGGGTCTGCGCATGGGCCAATCGGCCCCTCCCTCTATTCATCAGCGGAATCTGCTGGACGCGCTGACCCGGCAAATCGCCCTTGCCCTTGACCGCCAGCGCCTGAGTGAATTCTCAGAGAAGGCCAAATTACTGGCGGAATCCGAAAGGCTGGGCAAAACATTGCTTGACTCCATGTCGCACGAAATCCGAACACCGCTGGCCGCGATCAAGGCCGCCGTAACCGATCTTTCCGAATTGCAAAGCGCCGACGCCCCGGGCCAGAAATTGGTTGTTGAAATCCAGGACGCGGCGGAGCGATTGAATCGCCTGGTCGGAAAAGTGCTCGACATTACGCGGCTGGAATCGGGACATATCAAACCGTTGTTCAATGAATGCGAGGTGAACGACATAGTTAACGTGGCTGTGGCCGAGACGGAGAAGGATCTGGCGGGGCACGAACTCACGGTCGATCTTGCCCTGGATTTGCCCATCATCCGGACTGACTTCGTCCTGCTCCAGCAGGCGTTAATGAACCTCCTGTCCAATGCCGCCATCCACACCCCTGCTGGAACTCCCGTCAGCCTGCGCGTTTGGAAGGATGAGCAATGTCTATTTCTGGCGGTGACGGACAGCGGCATCGGCATCGCTCCGTCGTCTCTCCCTCGCATCTTCGATAAATTCTATCGCGGTCCCTCCGCGCCGACGGGCGGAACGGGACTCGGACTCTCACTGGTAAAAGGGTTTGTCGAGGCGCTCGGCGGCAAAGTCCAAGCGGAGAATCGCGCGGGCGGCGGCGCGGAGTTTACCATCTCGTTGCCGCTCACGCATGCCGACGCCCTGCCGACTGTCTCGATTTAGGCAGGCTGGTCAATTGTTTCCAAATTGCGCCATGGAAAATCCACGGTAAATAGTAGTGAATAATCTTTTTTAAGCCCCGCGGCAGCCGCATTAGGCGGGCTTGTTTGCTACTATAAGGATGCTCCAAGTATCTTGAGACGCAGCCTGGAGCCCCACTCTGGTTTCTAACACTTTCTTAATTCCATAACTCTGCGTTTCCACGTTTCCCAAATTCTTTTTGAAGTTTTGTAAAAGAGCGATAAGGCGCGGCGGGTCGCATTAACGAAACATTAGAACATCGGTCTGTCGGGATTTTTGCGCAAGCAACCCGCCTGGCAGCCGTGCCCGCGTCTTCAGGCCGGACGATGTCGCATGATAATACAGTTGACAGTGCAACCCGGCTGGTGTGGAGCCGATGGCTGGCACACCCTCTGCTAAGAACAAGCCAGCCTCGCTTCAGTGGCGACGACGGTTTTTTGGGAAAGCCAGTCTGGCCCTGGGCGGAGCGGAAACAAAACTATTAACTACATGCTTATGATAATTAACCGCCAGCGAAAGGCCTGTCATTCATGAAAAAGATTGAAGCGATCATCAAACCGTTCAAGCTCGAGGAAATAAAGACCGCGCTGACAGAGGTCGGCGTCAATGGTTTGACAGTGATTGAGGTCAAAGGGTTTGGCAGACAAAAGGGCCATACCGAAACCTATCGGGGAAGCGAATATACCCTGGATTTCATTCCAAAGGTAATGATCGAGGTGGTAGTGGACAACGATCAGTTGGACAAGGCCCTGGAGGCCATCATCAAAACGGCCCGCACGGGAAAGATCGGCGATGGCAAGATATTCGTCTCCACCCTGGATGATGTCATCCGTATCCGCACTGGAGAGAAAGGAAAGGTAGCCATCTAAGAGCGTCACTCGTGTTCCATGAATCAATGCACAAGATAACTTTAAAAACTATGACAAAGAAACTCATTGCGTCTCTAACTGCACTGCTCTTGCTTATGTCAGCCACACATGTCGCGCTGGCCCAGACACCCGCCCCCAACAATGACCCCGGCGGCGGAAACACCGGCACCATTGGCGATCTCGGCGGCTCCGGCGGCAGTTACAACTACCCCGCCTTCCAGGTCAGCGCCCCGTCCGAATTAAGCGCCGACGACAAGAAGGACACCAACAAGGTGGCGGCCTACAACGACGCCAAGAAGGCCTACGACGATTACACCGCCCAGGCCAAAGCCGAGCCGCTGGCCGTGAAGATGGCCGATGCCGTCGGCCACAACCGCATCTCCATCAACTTTGTCTGGACCCTGGTGACCGGCTTTCTGGTCATGTTCATGCAGGCGGGTTTCGCGCTCGTGGAAACCGGCTTGTGCCGCGCCAAAAACGCCTCCCACACCATGACCATGAACATGCTTATCTACCCGCTCGGCATGTTGGGCTTCTGGGTGTGCGGATTCGCCTTTATGTTCGGCGGCGTCGGAGCCTTGGGCGGCGGCACCCTCGGTTCCTGTTCCAGTCTGAATCATGAATGGACTGTGCATCTTTTCGGGCATGACTGGGGGCTGCTTGGATTGAAGGGCTTCTTTCTTTCGTGGGACACCTATGATGTGGGTGTGTTCTGTCTCTTCCTCTTCCAGATGGTTTTCATGGACACCACGGCGACAATCCCGACCGGCGCGGCCGCGGAGCGATGGAAGTTCTCCGCCTTCTGCCTCTACGGTTGCTTCATTGGATCGATCATGTATCCGGTGTTCGGCAACTGGGTTTGGGGCGGCGGCTGGCTGTCCCAAATGGGTGTGAATTGGGGGTTGGGCCACGGGCACGTGGATTTCGCCGGTTCTTCGGTGGTTCACATGCAGGGCGGTGTCATTGGATTGATTTTCGCCTGGCTCATCGGCCCGCGCATCGGGAAGTTTAACAAGGACGGCAGCACTAATACGATGCCGCCACACAACATTCCTTACGCCATTCTCGGCACTTTCATCCTAGCCTTCGGCTGGTTCGGGTTTAATCCGGGTTCGACGCTGGCGGGCACGGATTTGCGCATCGCGGTCGTGGCCACTAACACAATGCTGGCCTCCGCCACGGGTTGCTTGGGTTCGGTGCTGTGGATGTGGTGGGTTCGGACCAAGAAGCCGGATCCCAGCATGGCCTGCAACGGCATGCTAGCCGGATTGGTGGCCATCACTTGCCCGTGTGCCTTTGTCAGTTCGTTGGGGGCCTGCGCCTTGGGCTTGGTGGCCGGGATTCTGGTGGTCGAATCCGTGTTTTTCTTTGACAGGATCGGCATTGACGATCCCGTGGGCGCGATTTCCGTTCATGGCACCAACGGCGCCTGGGGTTGTCTTTCGGTCGGCCTGTTCGGTGACGGCACCTACGGCCAGGGATGGAACGGAGCGCATTGGTTTAAACTGGCAAACGGCACTTACCAAATGATGGATCCCAGCGCGGCGCCCAAAGGAGCGACGGAAATGGGAGTCTTGGGCCTCTTCTACGGCGGCGGTTGGAGCCAGTTGGGTGCGGAATTTGTCGGCGTTCTGACTTGCTTCGTCACCTTGAGCATCCTGTCTCTCATCGTTTATTACATTGTCAAACTCATACTCGGCACCCACCGCGTGACGCCGGAAGTCGAACTCGAAGGACTGGATGTTCCCGAGATGGGCATCGCTGGTTATTGCGGCGTGGTAATGGACAAACAGTCTGAAACGCCGACATCAAAATGACGGGGCAACCCACTGAACCCGGTTGTGCGGGTCTGAGCGCCCGCACAACCGGCTAAAAGGAACGGAGAATGGAATTATGAATGCTGAAATGGGAAACATTGTGCAATGGCCGATAGCGTTGTTCGCCGGCGCGGTTCTGGGAGCGGGTTTCGGGATGATGCAGAACACGGCGCGCCGGCGCTATGAAAAGCTCCAGCAAAGCGGCGCTTTGCGCAGCGAGTGGACGGTGGTGCGAGGGTCCAGCAGGCGCATTATCGTTCTCTTGCTCGCCCTCGGACTGGCTCAAGTCATTTGCCCGTTCTTGTTCGCCACCGGCGGCCAATGGTGGTTTTCCGGAGGTGTGTTGGCAGGCTACGGAGTAATCTTGCTGCGGCAGCTTCAATTGCGACGGCGAATTGTGACCGGTCAATGACCTTTCGCCAGTGGGAAGATCTGACGTGCGGTTTTTAGGCATATCTTCCGCACGGCTTATGCGGCGTGAATCTGTGGTGGATTCACGCCGCTATTCATTTGCCTGAAATTTCCCAATGGACTTGCAATGTGAATCAATCTTGGTCAATCCCTGGATGATGCTGCCCTTCGGCGCGTTGCTGGCTGCCATCGCGCTCGCCCCGCTCTTTTTTGCCGACTGGTGGGGCCGGCATTACCCCAAGGTGATTGGCGTGTTGTCTGGAATTGTTGTCATCTATTACGTGGCCGGGCTGGGCCGGCCGGCGCGAGTCTGGCACACGGCGCACGAATACCTGAGTTTCATTGCCTTGATCGGCTCGCTCTTTGTCATTTCCGGGGGAATCCATATCAACGTGAAGGGAGAGGCGACACCGCTGATCAACGTCCTGTTTCTGTTTTTTGGCGCCGTGCTGGCCAACGTGCTCGGGACCACCGGCGCTTCCATGCTCCTCATCCGGCCGTGGCTGCGCATGAACAAATACCGCGTCAGCGCCCACCATGTGATGTTTTTCATTTTCATTGTTTCCAACGTGGGCGGCTGTTTGACGCCGGTGGGCGATCCGCCGCTTTTCCTGGGTTACTTGATGGGTGTGCCGTTCTGGTGGGTGGCGGCGCGGGGCGTCCACATCTGGCTCGTTGGCATCGGGATGCTTCTCGCGTTTTTCTTTTTTGTTGATCATCGCAACTATCTGCGGGCGTCCCGGCAGGTGCGGTCGGAACAGACCGGGAACCCGGAACAATGGCGGTTTGACGGCGTGGAAAACCTTTTCTTTCTGGGGATTGTGCTGGCCGCCGTTTTTGTCAACCGTCCAATCTTTTTACGCGAAGGATTGATGATTGCCGCCGCCGCCGCTTCTTATTTCTTCACCCGGAAGACGGTTCATGAGTCCAACCACTTTTCACTCATTCCGGTCAAGGAAGTCGCCATCCTGTTCATTGGGATATTTGCCACAATGATGCCCGCTTTGGAATGGCTGCAGGGCAATGCCTCCAAACTGCATCTGGCAACGGCCGGTTTCTTTTATTTCGGCTCAGGCGCCCTTTCCAGCGTTCTTGACAATGCGCCGACGTATCTTTGCTTTCTCAAAGCCGTTTTTGGCCGGTACATCCAGCCGGATGTCGTTGCCCAGGTTGCGCATCTTGTTCAGACTGGCGGTTCCGGCTTGGCCTCATTGACCGGGCCTTCCTCGGATCAGATTCGAAATACCTTTGCCGCTCTTCAACAGTATCACCCTTCCGAACTGGCCGCTCGATCGGTCAACTCGGATGAGATTCAGGTCGCTTGCCTGGTGGGAAACGCCAATCTCAACCTCCACTTGTTGGCGGTTAGCATCGGATCAGTGTTTTTCGGAGCGAATACTTATATCGGCAACGGCCCCAATTTCATGGTCAAGGCAATTGCCGATCATCAAAAGGTGCATACGCCAAGTTTCCTGGGTTATATCGCACGCTTTACGCTGCCCTATATGATGCCGATGGTTTTCGTCGTGTGGTGGTTTTTCTTTCGATGATGAAGGGTGGCCCGGCATCCAGTGCATCTTTGACGGAACTGTGTTCTGCGGTTAGTATTTGGCAAATGTTATGACTGACACACCAGCGAAGACCGTCGTTTTATTTATCGACGATGAGGTGCAAATGCGGCGTCTGGTTCGCGCCTCTCTGGAGAGAAACGGCTACGAAGTTGTGGAGGCCGCCACTGGTGAAGACGGACTTGGGGCTGCGATTGATGCCCAGCCCGCTGTCATCATTCTGGACTTGGGCCTCCCGGATATCGATGGCATGTCCGTGCTGCGCCGTTTGCGCGAGTGGAGCAAGGTGCCAGTCATTGTACTCTCAGTGCGGGACCGGGATACCGACAAGGTTTTGGCCCTAGACAGCGGAGCCAACGACTACCTTTCCAAGCCGTTTAGCACAAACGAATTGCTGGCCCGATTGCGCGTTATTGAGCGTTACCATGAGCCTGCCGCAAAAGCGTCCGTATTCACATCCGGTCATTTGCAAGTGGATTTGTCCACCCGCACAGTCAAGGTCCGGGGTCAACTGGTGAAACTCGCCCCGACCGAATACGCGTTGCTGCGGTATTTTGTGCAGCATGCCGGTCGCGTGCTGACTCACAGCCAGTTATTGCGCGAAATATGGGATTTGGATGATGTTGAGAAGACGGCGCGGCTGCGGGTTTACGTCACTTATCTCCGGGAAAAACTCGAAACCAATCCAGCTAAACCCGAATTGTTCATCACGGTGCCGGGCGTGGGCTACCGGCTGAACGTTAGCGAATGACTGCGGCGCTGAGAAAGAGTTGATTTGCGCTCTCGGTCTGCGCGCGTTTTGTCCCGGATTTTTGCTGTTTTTCTTCCGCAAATGGGGGATTGTTGAAGGGACTATATGCGGTTGATCGGCCATGTTAAAAGTGAATCGAGCGCCAAGACGCTGGGAGATTATCTGGTTTCCCTCGACATCAGGAGTCTGATTGAACCGGACGCGGAGGGTTGGGCGGTTTGGATTTATTCGGAGGACCAAATCGCCGCCGGCCAGCAGGCCCTGTCCGATTACCAGCTCAATCCCGCCGCCGACAGGTTCCGCCATGCCAGTCAAAATGCCGTGGTCGTGGAAGAGCGCAAGAAGCGCGAGAAAGCCAGATTCGATGAACGGATCCACACCCGGAACCAGATATTGACCTCGTCGAATGCCGCGCCGGTGACGCTGACTCTCATTATCCTCTCTGTTGGCGTGACTCTTGTGTTCTTGGTGAATCCGGCTTCGCCCATCCTCGGTTGGTTGTCCATCAGCGAGAGGTTCGGCCGCAGTCTGCCCGAAGTCTGCCACGGGGAAATCTGGCGTCTGCTCACCCCCATTTTCATTCACTTCGGCATGCTCCATATTATCTTCAACATGCTGATGTTGCGGGACATGGGTTTCCTGGTCGAAAGCCGCCGGGGCGCGAAGGTCCTGATTCTCCTGGTCGTCATCATCGGCATCGGCTCCAATTTGGGTCAATACTTTTACAATGGGCCGGGATTTGGAGGCATGTCCGGCGTTCTTTATGGATTGTTGGGGTATATTTGGCTGCGCGGGCACAGTGATCCGTCCTCGGGACTTTTCCTTTCCCCCACCACCCTGGGCATGATGCTGGTTTGGTTTTTCCTCTGTCTGTTCAATGTCATCCCCAACGTGGCCAACGCCTGCCATGCGGTCGGCCTGGTCATGGGAATGATTATTGGAGCGCTCCCCCTGGGCGCGCGCGGCTTGTAGTCGGTGCTACAATGCCCAGCTCGGCTCAATTTCGGCGTCGAGCGATGTTTGAAAATTGCCCGACTTGAATTTTCGTTCGGCCAGGATGCCGATCATCACGGCGTTGTCGGTGGAGTATTTCGTTTCAGCGAGGCGCAAGTTCAGTCCGGCTCGCCGGCAGGCGGAGGCCAGTTCCTTGCGCAATGCGCTGTTGCAGATGACGCCCCCCGACGCGGTGACGCACCGGACGCCGAGCCGTTCCGCCGCATGGACGGTTTTGGCCACCAGCACCTCCACGATGGCGGCCTGCACGCTGGCGCAAAAATCACGCAGGCGCGGCGCGGCATCGAGCACCCCGGGATTTTTCTCCAGGAAATAACGCACGGAAGTTTTCAATCCGGCGAAACTGAAATCATCCCCTGGTTCATGCAACATGGGGCGGGGGAAGGGGAAGGCCCTCGAATTGCCGCCGACGGCGAGCCGGTCGATTTCCGGTCCGCCTGGATAGGGCAGGCCGGCTAATTTGCCGATTTTATCAAAGCATTCCCCCGCCGCATCGTCCAGGGTTGCGCCCAGCACCCGGTGTTTAAACTCGGCTTGCACATGCACAAGCAGGGTGTGGCCGCCGCTGACAATCAGGGAGACTGACGGCTGGAATTGGGCGAAATCAGCCACCGGCGGGTTGCCTGTAATCCAAGGCGAATAGAGATGCGCTTCGTGGTGGTGAATGCCCAGAAACGGTTTGCGCAGACTGAAGGCCAGGGCTTGGGCGGCCTTCAATCCCACCATGAGCGCGCTGGGCAGGCCCGGTCCCTGTGTCGCCGCCACGGCGTCGATTTCTTGCATCGTGACGTCCGCCTCGCGCAAGGCCCGATGCGTTGCGGGCATCAAATGTCGCAAATGTTCGCGCGTGGCCAGTTCCGGCACCACTCCGCCGTATTCGGCATGAAGCGCGATCTGCGAGGAAACGACATTGGCCAGCGGGCGGCCATCGCGTACGACGGCCACGCTGGTTTCATCACACGAAGTCTCGATGGCGAGCAGGGTCAAAGTTTTAGCAGGCCCGTTTTATCGGGGCGACGCCGCCGCCACTTTGGCGGGGACCGGCGCCCGTTGGGCATAGAGCAACACGCCCTTCAGCAGATCGACCGCCCGCTCCATTTGCTTGTCGTGGACCTTCTCGATCCGTTCCCGGTCTGGTTCCTCCACGACTTCCAGGGCGCCTGGCATGTGTTTGTAGTGCAAATCCGCCTCGTCCTGTTCGGACATGGGCACATAGATGTCCGGCGTGATGCCATGCTCGTGAATCACTTTGTGGCTGGGCGTATAATATCTCGCCGTGGTCAGGCGCAAGGCCGACCCGTCGGCCAGGGGCAAAATGCTTTGCACGGAGCCTTTGCCGAACGTCTGTTCGCCGACGATGATGGCGTGCGTGATGGGCTGCAAATCCTGCATGCAGCCGGCCACGATCTCGGAGGCGCTGGCGCTGTAGCCGTTGACCAGGACCACGATGGGCATGTCGATGCGTTTGCCATGGCCTTCGGCACGGTATTCAGACTTGGGGCTGGAGCCGCGCCCCTCGGTCGAGACGATCAACTGGCCGCGCGGGAGGAATTTTTCGCAGACCTGGCCGGCTTGTTCGAGCAGGCCGCCCGGATTGTCGCGCAAATCAATGATCAGCGCCCTCATCCCCTGGTCCGTCAATTTCTTCAGCGCCGCCGCCAGGTCATCCGCGGTCTTTTCGCCAAACTGAATGATTCGCACATAGCCAATGCCATCTCCGCCCAGCGGAAATTCGCGCTTGTCATTAATGTCCTTGACGCTGTCCACCTTGATGTTGGCCCGCACCAGTTTGTAATCCTTGATTTGCCCGGTGGAAGGGCGGCGAATGGTAATGGTAATGGACGTGCCCGACTCGCCGCGCAAGCGTTTTACCGCGTCTTCCAAGTCAAGTCTGGCCGCGCTTTTGCCATCGATCTTGATGATTTGGTCATGGGGAAGAATCCCGGCCCGATACCCGGGCGAATCCTCCATGGGCGACACCACCGTCAGCATATTGTCCTTGCCCAGCTCGACGATGATGCCCAAACCGCCGAACTCCCCTTCCGTGTCTTTTTTCAATTCATCAAATTTCGTCGGGTCCATGAACTCGCTGTGCGGGTCCAGCGTGCTGAGCATGCCCTTGAGCGCGCCGTGAATCAGGTCCTGGTAAGTCAGCTTGTCGCCGTCCACGTATTCCTGCCGGACCTTCTCCAGCACATCGGCCAGGAGCTTGTAATTCTCGTAGGGGTCGTCCTTCTGCGAAGCGTGCGCGGTGTAGATATAAACCTGCGCGCCGAAGAACAAATTGACCCCCAGGACGGCGATTATAAAACCAAATAATATGCGGCGTTTCATAAAAAATGCACAGACATGCCACATCATAAGACGTGACGGCTGGATTGGCAAGTGGCCCGGGACGCCCTCAGAACTCCGAGCGCAAATCGGCTTTTGGGGGCAAATTTGGCCATCGCCAGATCGATGGACAGATCATCGGGCGGGGGCCTTCTGTCGAGATTCTTTAAAACCTCGACAGCCAGCCAGATGGAACTAAAATCACTTTGAGTCACTTTGAGTGGTATGACCGGCTCAACCGTTGGTTGTTTTGTAAGGCATTACTGTATAGATGTTTGCATACAATTTGGCCGGCAGAGCAATGGTTTGATTCGGATTTAACTAAGCTAATCATGGTTTCACCGCAGCCTCATTGGGATTAGGATTAAGATTACGATTAGGATGAGACCCCTCCCCCATGCAGGAAGGCTGAAGTTATGAAAAACCACGAAGATGGGCCATGTGATTAGGATGAGGATAGGCCCCCCTCCCCCCACACCACCCCCGGAGAAATTCTCTGGAAATCCGAGAAATCCATTGGTCTGTTTCGGTTGGAAAAGGTTGGGCGACAATAGGTTCCAATCGCAAATCGGGCGAAAATCGGTTTTACGGTTATTACGGTTCCTTCGGATCATTTAGGATTTATTTTTTGGTCGAAACAGGTCGAAATAACTCGAAACAGGTCGAAACGAGGAGGGGCGACGTTGCTGCGGGGTCGAGGCGTCCGGGGGTCTGGAGCCGTCACACCGTCACAAATATTGATGGTCAATGGGTTATGCATGGGTAAACCCGTCACAAATGCCGACACAACCCAGCACGGAGCCGTCACAAACTGCCCTCTGCATTGCACGGATTTTGGCAATTTTTGCATTTTTAATTTTTTTCCTCTATTCGATTGACAGATGAGTAGGCCGACAGGCGAATTGACTTTCTGGACCAGTGGTCATTTTCATGACTTCTGCATTCTGCCTTTCCGTTCTCATGGCCTTAATTGGGCATTCATTAAATGAACGCTACAGTTAATATATCATATCGTCAACAGATTTTTTAAAGAATTATCAAAAATCACGATTTCTGACGGAAGGCACTGCGCATCAATGGCTTGAGAAGTTCTTGATCGCGTGTCAGTCAGGTCGCGGCACGCTGGCGATAAATGCTTAAAAGATCATCCAACAACAAACTATCATTTTTCTAGGACCCCATCATGGCTTAAAGATGGAGAACATCCAAGAGCTTCCTCTGAGTTGGCGAGATCCCGTGATAGTATTTGATTGAGAAAACCATTTCGCCGACCGAGCCTGCCTTCGCGCTCCAGACGCTACGTAGCGTCTGAACATGGTTCTCGAAAGGGCCGCTCTTCCAAGCTCGTTCCTCCTGGCCACTCCACTCGCGTGGGTAGCGGAGTTCGATTGTAACGCTGCTGCTGTCGGCTCCGAACTCCAAAGCGTCGAACACGATCTGGGCTGCATTAGCTTCCAGGGCCTTGTTAAGGTGGCCGCCGGTCCTGCCCCACTCCTGCGCCGTGTCGCAGAATAGCAACAGGAAGCTCAGTGGGTCATTGTGGAAATTGAGGAGGCCGCTGAGTGCTTTTCTTGCCGCCTTGTATACCGACTTGTTGTGGAGGGCGACGGCTGCTCCTACTGGGTCAACTTCGCTGTCTGCCAGACGCCCTCTTAGGAAATTCTGTAGAATCAGGGAGCTGAACAAGCCGTGGTCCGGGGTCTCGGCGACGCGCTCTGCGAGCGCCACGACGATTTCTGCCCGAAGCTTTCGGTGCTCCAGGCTCTCAATGGGGGCGGTGCTGTTGATTGAGCAGATCGTGTCAGCGATCCGTTCCAGGTGGTACGAGTTGTACCTTCGTCCGAAGAGGGCACCCCAGTTGAATTCCATCGGAACCAGTGAGGGCAGATCTCGCTCCTCTGCGGGTGATCGCAATACTCCGATGACGAAATTATCGAGCCAGAACTTCATTTTCTCGAACGGGTAGCCTACGTCGTGGAAGGCGGAGCTTAAAAACCAGAGTTTTGAAGCGTTATCCTGACCCAAGACGGTGCCGCCCAGCTTTCCGGCTCTGATTAGGCGATTGAGGATGCAGAAGCCCAGAAGGTAAACCTTGATCTGGTGGACGAAGTGGTCTCTGTAGCGCGGGATGGTGTATAGGACCTCTTCCATATCCGAGAATCGGCGTACCAACTGGATTATCTCATCGGGAAGGTCGTAAACGCGGCAGAGTCCTTCGGTCATAAAAACCGAGAGTTCGAGAGCATCGTCTGCGGTCCATTCCTTGCGCATTGTAAGGGTCGTGAAGAAGGATCGGATCAGGGACCCTATTACGCGCTGTTGGTCAAGGGAGTAGAAGCCGGCTTGGCGCGTGTGAAGGATTTGATTGACTTCCTGGGTCACGGTTTGGATGAACTTATCTCCAAAAAGGTCGGCGGGGCGCTGGGACGCTCCTTCAACTTGCCGGGCGACCAGGAGGACAGCCCGGTAGAGAAGGTCGTCAGACTCTGATTCCTTATCGAGGAACAGGGTCACTTGCGGACCGCTGTGAGCGATTTGGTTAGCAGGCATCAGGTTAAAATAGCTGGTTACGTAGATTATAGCAGGGATTCGAGTCAGTGGTTCGGAATGAAGCCGTTTCAGCAGGGCGACGCCGTCGCGGTCCCCACCGCCCATTTGCTCGTCCAAGATAAGAAGGTCGTAGCCATCCTCTGTAGCGTCCTTCAGTGCGTTGTAAGCGTGCATCGCATCAGGACAAAGTTCGACTTGATCGTG
This sequence comes from Limisphaerales bacterium, assembly GCA_052325505.1. GTDB lineage: Bacteria > Verrucomicrobiota > Verrucomicrobiia > Limisphaerales > Palsa-1400 > DASRLE01. The sequence continues at coordinate 21,535 of JBKQUS010000200.1, read as the reverse complement.
CTGCCGCTCGCTCCTGAGGCGACTTAGAAGCTTATCGTAGTATGGAACCGGTTCGTTATCGGCAATTAGGATGTGCATGGTTAGCTCGTGCGGCTGTATAGGTTCGCGACAAACTCGTCGAGGCGGCGCAGGATGTGCTCGTACTTGTCGAGTACTGGGACGCCTGGTGTGTGGAGGTATATCTCGTGACCCGACATTAAGATGAGCTTCTTGGCAAGGGGGCTCTGGGCTTTGGTCAGTTCGCGGTGGATCTGGATGCCGTCCATGCCAGCGTTCCAGTGACAGTCTAGCAGAATGAAATCCACGCCGTCGAGTTCGCGGCCTTCCGCACTTCTCGGAAAAAGGACTTCCTGGGTAGTGAAATATATTGCGCGGATGTTTTCCCGTTTCTGAAGCTCTATCGAAAGGGAATCTATGAACTCTACACCATCGTCGATGACCGCTAAACGGAGAAAGCTGGGGTTGCAGGTTGGGAGAGTTATTCGAAATGTGGCGCCACGGCCGGGCGGGGGAGACTCAATGATGTCGAGCGTTCCGTCATTGTCAGCGCAGCAGCGGCTGGCTTCTGGGAGGCCCGCTCCGGCGCCGGGGTGTTTTGTGGAGGGGATCTGCCGGGCGAGGCGAAACTTCTCGTGATTTTGGGGGAGGAGTCCTGGGCCGTTGTCAGCGACCGTGATGGCTACGTCCTTAAGGTTCGGGCGGTATTCTACCTTAATCGAAATTTGCGGGTTAGGGACGTTAGTCAGGGCCTCGATTGCATTCGAAAGGAGGTTACCTAACGCGGTGAGTATCTGCTCGCGGTCTGCGTTTACGAATAGCTGTGTTTCGGGTAGGTTGTAGTTGAGGACGATACGCTTCTCCGCTAAAATCTTGTCGGATCGTCCAAGAAGATCTTGGATGAGGACTTTTATGTCCGTTGGGGAACGATGTCTTCCGGCTGGCGCCTCACCAAGGGTCTGTTTTCTCAATTGCTCGAACTCTGTCAGGTTCTTCTCGACAATCGAGAGCCTTTGCTGGACTATGGCAAGATTGGGCGCGCTTGATGACTGGCGGAGTTCAGCGTTGCTCTGCTGGACATTGTACAAGGCGTTCCTGACTTGGTTGGCAAGGTTGTGAGCGAAACTGCGCGCACGCTCTCCTTGCCAGAATATTTCTCTGTGCCTGTTGAGCATTTCGAGGGCGAGGGCGATGTTGCTGGCAAGAATCTCGAGGCTGCGTAGTTCTTCGTACGAAAAGTGAGCGTAGGGTGCCGCGTTCTTGTTTTCAACCTTGATCACGCCAATTGTGCGGTTGCCTATTCTCAGCGGTACGCCTATAAGCGAGGAACAGACCCATTTGGGCACGAGCTGGCGTATGATGTTGTTGTAGACGCCCCTCCAGGAGCCACGTTGGTTTTCGACTTCGGCAGTGGTGTCAAATTTCACGGAGCTGCTCTTTTCCCAAATGGAGCCGGTGAGTCCTTCGCCCTTGCGGTATATGGCCTTGCCGATGCGGTGGACCTCATAGCCTGCTCCAGCAACCATGGTTATTGTGTGTGCAGCTCCATGAGGGTCCGAGCCTGGCGTTTCGAGGTATAGCGAGCAGGCCTGGGCATTGAATATGTCGATGCACTTTCCTACGATCCGCTCGCATAGGGCTGGGAAGGGAATTATATCCTTACTGACGAGCATGTCCGAGACTTCCCGGAGGGCGCTGAGAATGCTGCTGTACGCCTTCTCATAGAGGCGCCTGTTCTCGATTGCCAGAGCCATCGTGCTGGCGATGAGCTCGAGGACAAGGCGGTCTCTGTCCGAAAAGTGTTCCGGGGGGCCGGGCTTCTTGTTCTCTACCTTAATCACCCCAATGGTGCGCACCCCAATCGTTAGTGGCACTCCAATCAGTGAGGAGCAGACCCAGTTCGGCACTTTGCCCCTGATTATATCGTTGAAGACGCCGCGCCAAGGTCCTCGTTGGTTTTCGACATCTGCCGAGGTGTCGAACTTCACGGAGCGGCTTTGTTCCCATATCGAGCCGGTGAGTCCTTCGCCCTTGCGGTAAATGGCTTTGCCGATTCTGTGAACCTCGTACCCGGCACCTGCAACCATGATGATGGTCGGCGGCGTGCCAGGCTGCATGTCCTCTGTCTGCTCCAGGTAAAGGGATGATGCCTGTGCGTCTGTTGTGTCCATCGCGATTTGGACGACGGCGTCGAACAGGGCGCTTGGATCTGAACTCTCTACTAGGCGGCTCGTTATTCTGTCGAGAACCTGTTTGAGGTCGGTGAAGCTGAGGAGATCTTTGTTCGGCATAGCGGATTCCGGATTAGTGTTCCACGTTGTGTATGGGCCAGTATACTAGCCCTGGTAGCCGTTGAAGCTGCTCCACTTAGAGATTTCCTCGTACTCGGCTTTCCAGTCTATTGACTTTGTTCCGTCTCCACAGATTTGCAAGCTTTTTCTCCAGTCCTTTTTCGGTTTTTCTCTGGCAAAGGTGTGACAGGACAGGAGGGTCCATTTGACCGCGCTGTTGCCTTGCTTGATCCAGTGCTCCGCCGTGCCCCGCTGGTTGCAGAACCGCACCCAATTCCGTGGTTGAGTGAAGGCGGAATCCGTGTAGAGTAGTCCGTTGTAGAGTGCGTGTGAAACGTGGAGCGGAGAAAGAAAACATGTCTGATCGCCTGACAAATTTGCCACGGCCCCCGAAACTCATCGGCATCGCCGCTGACCACGGCGGGTATGAATTGAAGGAATATCTGGCCGGGATGTTGCGCAAAGCCGGATATAAACTGAAGGACTTCGGCCCTCCAAAACTGAATACAGGCGATGATTATCCGGATTTTGTCGTGCCGCTGGCCCGCGCCGTCGCCGCCGGCAATGTGGATCGAGGCGTGGCCGTGTGCGGCAGCGGAGTTGGTGCGTCGGTCGCCGCCAACAAAGTGGCGGGGGTTCGGGCCTGCCTGATTCATGATAATTTTTCGGCGCACCAAGGCGTCGAGGACGACAATTTGAACATCATCTGCCTCGGCGGCCGCGTCGTGGGCCACTCGCTGGCCTGGGAATTGGTCCAAACATTTCTCAACGCGCGATTCACCGGCGCGGCGCGTCATCGCCGCCGTCTGGCAAAAGTCGCGCAGCTTGAAAAAGCATTTAAGTAAAACACCATGAAAACTAGTCCCCTTGCCGGAAAGCCGGCGCCAACTGAAATCCTGGTGGATGTGCCGCGGCTCATCACCGCTTATTATTCCGATGTGCCGGATCCCGCGGTGCAGGCGCAACGCGTCTCTTTCGGCACCTCCGGGCATCGAGGGTCGTCCTTCAATCGGGCCTTTAACGAATGGCATATCCTTGCCATCACCCAGGCGATTTGCATCTATCGGCAGCGGCAGGGAATTGTTGGCCCGCTCTTTCTCGGCATTGACACGCACGCCCTTTCCGTGCCGTCCTGCGCCACGGCGCTTGAGGTGCTGGCCGCAAACGGAGTCGAGGCCACCATCGCGGAAGGCGTCGAATACACGCCGACCCCGGTGATTTCTCACGCCATCCTGACGCATAATCGCGGGCGGAAGGACGGACTGGCCGACGGGATTGTCATCACGCCTTCGCACAATCCGCCAGATGACGGCGGCTTCAAATATAATCCGCCCAATGGCGGGCCGGCGGACGAGGCCGTGACCGATTGGATCGAGGCGCAGGCGAACGCGTTGCTCGAAGCCAGGCTTAAAGGGGTGAAACGAATCCCCCTCGACCAGGCCCTGCGCGCTCCCACGACACATCGGCGCGACTACATCAGCCCTTATGTTGCCGATCTCGGTAATGTAGTTGACATGGAAGCCATTCGCGGTTCGAAACTCCGGCTGGGGGTTGACCCCCTGGGCGGCGCCGGCGTCCATTATTGGGCGCGAATCGCCGAGCGTTATGGTTTGAATCTCACGGTGGTCAACGAAGAGGTCGATCCCACCTTCCGGTTCATGACCGTGGATTGGGATGGCCAAATACGCATGGACCCATCCTCGGCCTTTGCCATGCAGCGATTAATCGGGATGAAGGACCGTTTTGACCTTGCCTTCGCCTGCGACACCGACCACGACCGGCACGGCATCGTCACCCGCAGCGCGGGGTTGTTGCCGCCCAATCATTATCTTTCCGTATCCATCTTCCATCTCTTTCAACACCGGCCCAAGTGGCGCAAGGAAGCTTCGGTCGGCAAAACGCTCGTGAGCAGCCAGATGATTGATCGCGTCACGGCGAAGGTTGGCCGGAAACTCTACGAGGTGCCGGTGGGCTTCAAATGGTTCGTTGACGGTTTGCTCGACGGTTCGCTTGGCTTTGTGGGCGAAGAAAGCGCCGGGGCCAGCTTCGTCCGCCTGGATGGAACCGTTTGGACGACTGACAAGGATGGGATTGTCCCGGCTTTGTTGTCCGCCGAGATCACCGCGCGGATGGGCCGCGATCCCGGCGAAATTTACCGCGACCTCACGCACGAGTTCGGCGAGCCTGCTTATGACCGTGTTGAAGCGCCAGCCACGCCGGAACAGAAGCAATTGCTGGCAAAACTGTCGCCCAAACAGGTAAGGATTACGGAGCTGGCGGGCGAAAAAATTCAGACTGTCCTCACTACCGCTCCCGGCAACGGCGCTCCCATCGGCGGGTTGAAAGTGGCGGCGGAGAACGGATGGTTCGCCGCGCGTCCGTCGGGGACGGAGGATATTTACAAGATTTATGCGGAAAGCTTCCGGGGGGAGGAACATCTGCGCCGCATTCAGGAAGAGGCCCAAATCATAGTCACCGAGGCATTGAAGGAGAAATTATGAGCAAGCAAACACCCGTCAACCACCCAATCTACAACCTCCTGCCCACGGAAGTGGAGGGATTCGATTCCCTGGCGGAGCTGGCCCTTGACATGCGTTGGTCGTGGAGCCATTACGCCGACAAAGTGTGGCAGGTGCTGGACCCCGTCTTGTGGGAGCATACACAAAACCCGTGGGTTGTCCTGCAAACAGTTTCCCGGGACAAACTCAAGCGCACCCTGGCCGATCCTGCTTTCCGCAAGAACATGGACGATCTGCTGCGGCTCAAGCGCCAGACGGATGCAACGCCCGCCTGGTTTCAGCAGCATCATCCGCAGGCTCCCTTGAAGTGCGTCGCCTACTTCAGCATGGAATTCATGTTGAGCGAAGCGCTTCCCATTTACTCAGGCGGCCTTGGCAACGTGGCGGGCGACCAGCTCAAAACCGCCAGCAACCTGGGTGTGCCGGTGGTGGGCGTGGGACTTTTCTACCAGCAAGGTTATTTCCGCCAAGTGATTGAACAGGACGGAACGCAGCAGGCCCTTTATCCTTACAATGACCCGGCGCAGTTGCCGATCACGCCGGTGCGCCAGCCGGACGGCGAATGGCTGCGGCTGGAGATCGCCCTGCCCGGATACTCGGTCTGGCTGCGGGCCTGGCAGGTCCAGGTCGGACGGGTGAAGCTCTATCTGCTTGACAGCAATGACCTGGCGAACAATCCCGCTCATCGCGGCCTCACCAGCGAGTTATACGGCGGCGGGCCGGAGATGCGGCTGGTGCAGGAATTGCTCCTCGGCATTGCCGGCTGGCGGCTGCTCGGCGCGCTCGGCCTCAAACCGGATGTCTGCCACCTGAACGAAGGTCATGCCGCCTTTGCCGTATTGGAACGGGCGCGCCATTTCATGCAGGAAAATGCGCAGCCTTTTGATGTTGCGCTGGCCGCCACGAGGGCCGGGAACCTCTTCACCACCCACACCGCCGTCGCCGCCGGCTTTGACCGTTTCCCGCCGTGCCTCATCGAGCAGTACCTTGGCCGATACGCCACCGAAAAGCTGGGCATTTCACTGCGCGGTTTGCTGGCCCTGGGCCGGCAGAATCCGAATGACGCTTCGGAGAGTTTCAACATGGCCTATCTGGCCATCCGCGGCAGCGGCGCGGTCAATGGTGTCAGCCGCTTGCACGGAAAAGTCAGCCGGCAACTCTTCGGCCCGTTGTTTCCGCGCTGGCCGGAGGAGGAAGTGCCCGTCGGACATGTGACCAACGGCGTCCACTTCCCAACCTGGGACTCGGCCGCAGCCGACGATATTTGGACGAATGCCTGCGGCAAAGGCCGCTGGATTGGCACCATGGATAACCTGGAGAAGGACATTCGCTGCGTCCCGGACGCCAGACTCTGGCAATTTCGCGCCGCGGCCAGGAAGTCGCTGATTGACTGCGCCCGCCAGCGTTTGGCCCGCAATCTTGCCGCCGCGGGCGCAACGCCGGAGGCCGTCGAGGAGGTGAAGCATCTTTTCGATCCCAATGCGCTGACCCTGGGTTTTGCGCGCCGTTTTGCCACCTACAAACGGCCGAACCTGCTGCTGCACGACCCCGGCCGCCTGCTGCGCCTGTTGTCCAACCCGCAGCGTCCGGTGCAACTCATCATCGCCGGCAAGGCCCACCCGGCGGACCAGCCGGGGCAATCCCTCATCCGGCAATGGATCCAATTCATCCGCCGCCCCGAGGCTCGTCCTCATGTCATTTTCCTTGCCGATTACGACATGCAATTGACCGAGCACCTGGTGCAAGGAGTGGATGTCTGGCTCAACACGCCGCGCCGTCCTTGGGAAGCGTGCGGCACCAGCGGCATGAAAGTCCTTGTCAACGGTGGCCTCAATCTGTCGGAATTGGACGGCTGGTGGGCGGAAGCTTATACGCCGGACGTGGGCTGGGCGTTGGGAGACGGACAGGAGCACGGCGATGATCCGGCTTGGGACGCCGCCGAAGCCGAGGCGCTTTACGAGCGGCTGGAGCAGGAGGTCATCCCCGAGTTTTACGTCCGCAACGACCAGGGCATTCCCACGGCTTGGGTGGCGCGGTTGCGGGAAAGCATGGCCCGGTTGACGCCGCGTTTCTCGGCCAACCGCACCGTGCGCGAATACACCGAGGAACATTATCTCCCGCTGGCCGCCGCCTGTCAGGCGCGCATGGCCAATAAAGGTGCCGTCGGCAGGCAACAACTCGAATGGCGGCGCAATCTGGACCAAAAATGGCCCGCCCTGCGCTTCGACGAAGTCAAAGTCCAGACCAACGGCGGTCAGCATGCGTTCGAGATCCAAGTCTTTCTCAGCGATCTCGACCCGCGTGCGGTGCGGGTGGAGCTTTGCGCCCAGGGCGGGATGAGCGGTCCCGCCGTGCGGCAGGAGATGAAAAACGTTCGCAAGCTGGCTGGCGCATCGGGTGGCTGCGTTTATAGCGCAACCGTGCCCGCGGCCCGCCCGCCCGGGGACTACACGGCGCGAATCATACCGAACTGCGATGGCGTTGCCGTCCCTTTGGAAGCCGCCCACATCCTCTGGCAGCGATGATTTTATAGTCGTTGGCATCATGCGTAGCATGGTTGGTTTGTCAGGTTCACGTAATTAGATCACGCCTGTCTGCAGGGCTGGGATCCATGGTGGGGTAAACACCCCATACCCAAAGAACCACCCATCGCATATCGTATTCCGATAAGTGATGGTAAACACGTGACTTGGTGGCGGAATGACATCAAATGAAAGGAGTTCAAAATGCCAATTCAACTCAATGAGGAAAACGGAGGGAAAATTCTCACCGTTCACGTCAGCGGGAAGCTGGCAAAAACAGATTACGAGCACTTTGTGCCGGAGTTCGAGCGACTCGTCAGGCAGCAGGGAAAACTGCGCCTGTTGTTCGATATGACCGGTTTCCACGGCTGGGACGCCGGTGCGCTTTGGGAGGACATAAAGTTTGATATTCACCACTTTGGCGACATCGAACGGCTCGCCATGGTCGGGGATAAGAAATGGCAGCACGGCATGGCGGTGTTCTGCAAGCCGTTCACGAGAGCGACGATCCGATACTTCGATCACGCCAATGCCGCCGAGGCGCGGAAGTGGTTGGGCGAAGGGGTTTAAGCCGCACCCCGTTCAACTGACGACATTGAGAAAGCAGGGAACCAATGAAACCCGATGCCGACTTCCCCAAGGCTCTCACTACGAAGCCGGGATCGACGCCCAACGTGAAGCCCGCTCCGAAGGAGGATTTGAAAACCCTTTCTTTGCCGGAGGTGGAGAAAAAACTGGGATCGTCGCCGGAAGGTCTTACTCAAGCCGAGGCGCAGAAACGGCTGATCCAATATGGAGCGAACGAGCTTACAGAAAAGAAGACCAATCTCTTCCTGAAATTCCTCTCCTATTTTTGGGGTCCCATCCCGTGGATGATCGAAGTGGCGGTGATTCTGTCAGGCGTGGTTGGGCACTGGCCGGATTTTTTCATCATCCTCCTTTTACTGGTGGCCAATGCTGTGGTCGGGTTCTGGGAAGAACGCGAGGCGAGCAACGCCATCGAGGCCCTCAAGGCCAGACTGGCGGTCAAGGCCCGGGTGAAACGCGACGGGAAGTGGATCAATCCTCCAGCCCGCGAGTTGGTGCCGGGCGATGTCATTCGCATGCGCTTGGGCGACATTGTGCCGGCGGATGCGCGACTGCTGGATGGCGACCCGGTGGAGGTGGATCAGTCCGCGCTGACAGGAGAGTCGTTGCCCGCCGAGCGCAAATCCGGCGACGCGGTGTTTTCCGGTTCGATCATCCGCCAGGGTGAAGCTGGCGCGATGGTCTATGCTACAGGTGAGAAAACCTATTTCGGCAGGACAGCCCAACTGGTGCAGGAGGCGCACACCGTCAGCCATTTCCAGAAAGCAGTGCTGAAAATCGGCAATTACCTGATCATCCTGGCGGTGGCTCTGGTGGCGGTGATCATTATCTTCGCGATCGTTCGCGGCGACCCGATTCTCACGACATTGCAGTTTGCGTTGGTTCTCACCGTAGCCGCGATTCCCGTGGCGATGCCCACGGTGTTGTCGGTGACGATGGCGGTCGGCGCACGCCTGCTCTCCAAGAAACAGGCGATTGTGAGCCGGTTGGTGGCGATTGAGGAATTGGCGGGCGTGGACGTGCTGTGCGCGGACAAGACCGGCACCCTGACCCAAAACAAGCTGACGCTGGGCGATCCCTTTAGTGTCAACAATGTCCCCTCCGAGCAAGTGATCCTCAATGGCGCTCTGGCGTCGCGCGCGGACAACAACGACACGATTGATCTAGCCGTGCTGGGCGGATTGAAGGAGAAGGAGGCGTTAACGGGTTATGAGGTGGTTCATTTCCAGCCATTTGACCCGGTGCATAAACGCACCGAGGCCACCGTCAAAGCCAAAGACGGAAAGACGTTCAAGGTGACAAAGGGCGCGCCACAGGTGATTTTGGCGTTGTCGTCAAATGCCGGGCAGGTGAAGCCCGCCGTCGAGAAGGCGGTCAATGAATTCGCGGCGCGCGGCTTTCGTTCGCTCGGCGTGGCACGAGCCGAAAGCGACGGTCAATGGCAGTTTCTTGGTGTGTTGCCGTTGTTCGATCCGCCACGGGAAGATGCCAAAGCCACCATCGCGACCGCGCTGGCGATGGGGGTAAAGATCAAGATGGTGACGGGCGATGCCTTGGCTATCGCCAAGGAAACCGCCAAAAAGTTGGACATGGGCACAAACATTCTTGATGCCGCCAGTCTGGGGGACACGAAAAAGCAGGAAACCACCGAGGTGTCTGAATCCATCGAAAAGGCCGATGGTTTCGCGCAGGTGTTCCCCGAACATAAGTTTCACATCGTGGATGTTCTGCAAAAGCGCGGCCACATCGTCGGAATGACGGGTGACGGCGTGAACGATGCTCCCGCGCTCAAGAAAGCCGATTGCGGCATCGCTGTTTCTGGCGCAACAGACGCGGCGCGCGCGGCGGCGGCCATCGTACTGATGACCCCCGGCCTGTCGGTTATAATCGACGCGATCAAAGAGAGCCGAAGAATCTTCCAGCGAATGAACAGTTACGCGATCTACCGAATCGCCGAGACGTTGCGGGTGCTTTTCTTCATGACGTTGGCGATCTTGATCTTTAACTTTTACCCATTGACTGCAGTGATGATTGTCATGCTGGCCTTGCTCAACGACGGCGCGATTCTGTCCATTGCATACGATAATGTTCATTACAAGGACAAGCCCGAGGCCTGGAACATGCGCATGGTGCTCGGGATCTCCACAGTGCTTGGCATCATCGGGGTCGTCTCCGCCTTCGGCTTGTTTTATCTCGGCGAGCGTGTCTTTCATCTCGACCGGGCGCACATCCAGACCTTGATGTATTTGAAGCTGTCCGTGGCGGGACATCTGACGATTTTCCTCACGCGCACGCGCGGCCCGTTTTGGTCCATTCGTCCCGCGCGGGTTCTGTGGGCGGCGGTGCTCGGCACGCAAATCGTGGCGACGTTAATCGCGGTCTATGGGTTGTTTATGACGCCCCTGGGCTGGGGTTGGGCCGGGTTTGTATGGGGCTATGCGCTGCTGTGGTTCCTCCTCAACGACCGCATAAAACTGCTCGCATACCGCATCTTCGATCCCGTCAAAGCCGGCAAACCGTCCGATTTGACCCCGCAGATCGCCAAGCGAGCCTATGAACTCTACGAGCAGCGAGGCCGCCAGGATGGCCGGGCCGTTCAGGATTGGGGCCAGGCGGAGCGCGAGCTTCGCAATGAAAAGTCCATAAATGAACCGCCGCTCAAAAATTCTTGATAATTATTTAAAAAATCTGTTGACGAGAAAATGTAGGAACTATAATGTTCAGCCCATGAATGACCAATTAAGGCCATGAGAACGGAAAGGGAAAATGCTGAATGCTTCCGCCCCCGCCGAAGAGGCTGTGGCGGACTGACGAAAGTCATGAAAATGACGGCTGGACAAGAAGGTCAATTTGTCTGTCCGCCAAATTGTCCGTCCGTAGCGCCTTGCCGAAGGAGGAGGCCACGAATGCTCGGTTCGAAGGCGGGATCAAATCCCCATCAAAGCGGGTCGCACCGCGTCGCACCCAGTCGCAGCGATCTTTACACGACGCCGCAGTCAGTCGCACTCAAATCCGGGATGTGCTGTGGCCCATCTTCGTTTCCTTCGTTACAACTTCGTGGTTGCTCCAAAGTCAAACCATGATTAACTTAGTGCAAATCCAATCAAACCAGTGCTCTGGCGGCCAAATTGTATGCAAAGATCTATACCGGAACGCTTTACAACACACCCAACGTTTGAGCCGGTCATACTACTCAAAGCGACTCAAAGTGATTTTATCTCCATGTGGCTGGCTGCCGAGGTTGTAAAGAATCTCGACAGAAGGCCCCCGCTATCAATTATCCATTATCCATTGGAGCGATGGTTATAATTGCCTGCAAAAACTGATTTGCACTTTTTTTGGCAGCGATGATGTTATGGAGAAAAACATGAAGACTAATGACCCTCTTGAACCCACTGTGTTTGTCATTTTTGGCGGAGGCGGCGATTTGACGTGGCGCAAGCTCGTGCCGGCCTTGTTTGACCTCTCGTTGGTTCGAAGCATGCCCGCAAATTATTCGATCATCGCGGTGGATCGCCTGGCCATGAGCGACGAGGCGTTGCGCAAGAGGTTGCACAGCGGCGTCAACCAGTTCTCGCGCTTCGGCAAAGCCAAGACCGCCGAATGGAGCCAATTCGCAAAACACATCCACTATCAGCAGGGTGATTTCAAGAAGATCCAGACTTACGAGGCGTTGGGGCAGCAATGCGCCAAGCTGGAAAAGGAATGGGGCGCAAAAGTCCACCGCGTCTTTTACATGGCCACGCCGCCCAGCATGTTCGGCGAAATCCCCAATTACCTCGGCCAGGCTGGGCTGTCGCGGGATCGGGAAATGGCGCGCATCGTGGTCGAAAAACCCATCGGCTATGACCTGCAATCCGCCGCAACATTGAACGCGACACTGGCGGCCAATTTCGATGAATCTCAAATCTTCCGCATCGACCACTATCTCGGCAAGGAAACGGTGCAGAACATTCTCGCCTTCCGCTTTGCCAATCCCCTCTGGGAGCCAATCTGGAACCGGCGCTATGTCGAGTGCGTCACCATCAGCGCCCTCGAAGGCGTTGGAGTCGAGCATCGCGGCGGCTATTACGACCGCGCCGGGGCCTTGCGCGACATGGTGCAGAATCACCTGATGCAACTGCTCTGTTTGGTGGCGATGGAGCCGATGGTTTCCTTCCAAGCCGAGGAGATCCGCAACAAGAAAGTCGATGTCCTCCACGCGGTCCGCCCGATTCACCCCGATGCGGTCCATGAATGCACGGTGCGCGGGCAGTACGGCCCGGGTTGGGAGGGCGGCAAGAAGGTCTGCGGTTACCGCCAGGAGCCGGGTGTGCCGCCGGATTCCCAGACCGAGACCTTCGTCGCGCTCAAATTGTTCCTCGACAACTGGCGCTGGCAGGGTGTGCCGTTCTACCTCCGCACCGGCAAGCGCCTCACCCGGCAGGCCTCGGAGATTGCCATCCAGTTTCGCGCTGTGCCCCATCAATCCTTTCCGGTGGAGTCCACCCTCGATTGGCAGTCGTCCCGGCTCGTCATGGCCATCCAGCCCGATGAAGGCATTGTGCTGCACTTTCAGGCCAAGCATCCCGGACCCAAAATGCACCTGCGCTCCGTCCAGATGCAGTTCAACTACCAGGACGCCTTTGCCACGTCCTCGCCCGACGCTTATGAAACGTTGCTCTGGGATGTCATGAAGAACGACACTACCTTGTTTATGCGCGCCGACCAGATCGAAGCGGCCTGGCGCTTGTTGATGCCGGTGCTCGAAGTCTGGGCGGCGGCTCCACCCAGTGATTTTCCAAATTACGCCGCAGGCACCTGGGGGCCGGAGGAGGCTCAGAGTCTGTTGTCGCAAGGACACAGTTGGCCATTGCCGGCTGATTTGATGTGCAATTGCGAGAAGAAGACGTAAAATGCAAATCATTGAACTTGAAATCTTATTTTATCCTGGCGTTCGTATGCATTGGTGTGTTTGTAGGTTTGACTCCGGCGCGCGCGGCGGATCCCGCTTACTGGTCTTGGGCGCCAACACCGCCCATGGGCTGGAACAGTTGGGACGGTTTCGCCACCACGGTCACAGAGGCGCAGACCCGCGCCCAGGCCGATTTCATGGCGGCGAATCTGCATCGTCACGGCTGGGAATTCATCGTTGTGGACATCCAATGGTATGAGCCTCGCGCAAACGGTTTCGATTACCGCAAGGGCGCCAAACTGGAAATGGACAAATGGGGACGGCTGCTGCCCGCGACCAATAAATTTCCATCCGCGATCAACGGCAGGGGTTTCAAGCCGCTGGCTGATTACGTCCACAGCCTGGGCCTGAAATTCGGCGTCCATCTCATGCGCGGCATTCCGCGCCAGGCGGTGGCGGCGAAGACTCGCATCAAAGGCGCGCATGGAACCGCGGCCGACATCGCTGATACCAACAGCATCTGTCTTTGGAACAGCGATATGTATGGCGTGGATATGTCCAGGAAAGGCGCCCAGGAATATTACAATTCAGTGTTCAAGCAGTTCGCGAGTTGGGGACTGGACTTCGTGAAAGTGGACGATCTTTCCAGGCCCTATCACGAGGCCGAGATTGAAGCCATCCGCAGGGCGATTGACCACAGCGGCCGGGCGATTGTGTTCAGCACCTCGCCGGGTGCCACGCCGCTCAGCGCGGGCGCAAACGTCAGCACCAACGCCAACATGTGGCGTATCAGCGACGATTTTTGGGACAAGTGGGACCTCCTTTTCGCGCAATTCAAGCGTGTGCGCGATTGGACGCCCTTTCGCGGGCCGGGACATTTCCCTGATGCGGACATGCTGCCGATCGGCGTCCTGCAAATGGGAAAAAACAAAACGCATTTCACGCGCGACGAGCAGTTCACCCTCATGTCGCTCTGGAGCATCGCGCGTTCGCCGCTCATGATCGGCGCCGACCTCACGAAGCTGGACGACTTCACGCTTTCGTTGCTCACCAACGACGAGGTCATCGCTGTCAATCAAAAAAGTGCCAACAACCGTGAATTATTCCATCGCGACGGCTTCTGCGTCTGGGTGGCCGACGTGCCCGGCTCGGCGGACAAGTACATCGCGTTCTTCAACACGCGGGCCCCTGGCGCAGGCGAAGTGGCGGCGGCAATTCCAGTCAAACTGTCCGAGCTTGGCTTGGGTGGCAAAGCACAGGTTCGGGATTTGTGGCTGCAAAAGAATCTTGGTCCCATCGCGGACGATTTCGCGCCCGTCATTAATGCCCATGGCGCGGGCCTTTACCGCCTGTCGCCCGCGGGCGGCAATTAACATACGGCCCATTCAATGATGGCGACGTCGCCGCTCTTGATGGTGTTGGGAAATTCCAGGCTCAACCACCTCGCCACTGTTCTACTGTTTCCAACCGGGAAAGCGATTGCGAAGCCGGACATATTGGTAATCAGGCCCTGTGGTGGAAGCGGGAAACCCGCTGACTTGGATGCCTTGGGCGGCCTTCTGCCCTGCTGCGATCGCGGCAGCGTCCTGCCATTTATGGCCCTCGACGTGGCCGTCAACAAACAGCCAGTTATTTAGATTGACATGATACATGCCGACAGGGTCCTCCCAGGCAAACGATTGGGGATTGGACTGCAAATCCCAAGTGACCACCCACGTGCCATCATCGAATCCGCGCCAATCCGTGTCTTCAACGAGACTGAATGTCATGGAGGGCGCTGAGATGTCACCATTCTTGTTGATGGTGGCTCCTTGTCCCCACCAATTGTCGTACATTTCGCCGCCGTAGTTCTGTGTTTTGGAATAAGTGCAGTAGGCAAAACCGTCGCCCGTGGGTCTTGTCATGCGGGTGTCGCCAGGGCAATGGAAGCTGCCCACGTTCTTGACGTATGGATAGAGAGGAGAGTCTTGCAGCGCTGCCTGGGCATTGGTCAGAGCTACCGAGACGGCATGGCCAGAGAAGCTGTTGTAGCCGGTGTCGAGGGTGGGTATGACGTAATAACCCCCCGCCTGGTACGTGACCTCCACGTTGCCGACTTTGTTCGAGAATGGCACAACATAATCATTGCAATCGCCCTGATACATTTCGAAACCTATGCCAATCTGCTTTTCGTTGTTGCTGCAATAGGTTCTCTGCGAATTTCTTTTGGCATTGGCCAGCGCGGGCAGCAGCATCGCCGCCAGAATGGCGATGATGGCAATCACGACCAGCAGTTCAATCAAGGTGAAGGCCGGCCTTTGCGCGGTCGGGTCTTCATTGTCAGGGCCCGTCGTTTCATTCAGAGTTTTCATAATATGAGATGGCTAGCCGCTTTCTAAAATAACATTCGCGTATTGGATTGTGTCGCCGGTGCGGATCAGGCCGATGGCGTGTGGCACGCGCTTCTTTAGCCTTACGTGCGGTTCGTGTATCAGCTCAATTCCCTCTAATGCCTGGGCAAAGGCGTGGCGCGTCTGGACGCTGTTTTGTTTCAAGAACTCCCGCGCCATCCAGGCCTTGCCGATCTGGAAATTCGGAAGAATCGCCCGCAGCACTTCCAAAACGGTGGGCACATCATCCACGAGAGAAATGTCCACGGTCTCAATCATCGGCCAGAACGGAAAGCCGCGATCCGCTATGACGAGCGTGTTGGTATGGCGCACGCGGCTGAGAAGGAAGTTAATCCGTGGATTGAGGATTCCGTGTTTTAGCATAAGAAATGGTGTTGGTGTGGTTCAAAAGCCCCGCAAATCCGTGCTGGTGCGATTGGGCAGGCCGGGAGCCGGCTTGCGGTTCAGAATGAGATACTCGATGCCCAGTTTGTCACAATATTGCCGCTTGTCCCCCTTGTCGCCATCCTCGTTTACGATATAGATGTCCGGCTGCAACCGGCGGATCTCCGGGTCGGCGTCCAGCCAGCCGGTCCCGGTGGTGATGAGCGCCTGTTTCACAAACTTGATCGAACCGGCGACGTAACGGCGCTCTTCCTGATTGAGCAGAGGATGCCCCTCGCCTTTGAGCATCCTCACGTTTGCATCGTTGCCAAGACACAGATAAAGGTCGCCGTAGGCCGAAGCCTCTTCCGTAAATCGGACGTGGCCCGAGTGAAACCAATCGTAGCATCCGGTTGCGACAACGTTCTTCCGGCCCGGAGCCGAAGGCATCGGGGGCGTCTCCGGAAAGCCTTTTAACTCCGCCGCCTTAAAAACCCGGTAGGCGATTCCATGATCGCCGGAAAAATTTTCCCGGGCAACACTCGCTGTCGTTTCAACATCCGCCCAGATTTCCGGGCGCAGGCCGGGAATTGCCGGCAGCGAATCAGCCGCAGTGTGGTCGTCCAGCGGAAGGACGCGGTTTACATAACGGACGGCATTCAAAAAATAGAGTCGCTCCGCCAGCGGAAATTTCGGCGCCTTGCCGGTGAGTTGCCGGATCATGTCGTCCGTCCAAAGCAAAACCGAAAGCCTGCCAAACTTCGCGGCTTCCTCAAGAAACCGCAGGTCGTTCGATTTGATGTCGTCGAATCCGCTGCTGACCACGATTTCCGTTGGCGCCGGCATTTCCTCAAGCGCGAACTTTAAGCGCAAACGCGGTTTTGCCCGGCTGCTTCTCCGGCAGCGTTACGTGCAAGCCCGTTTCATCGCGCGTGAATTTCAATTTGCCGGAAACGCCCAGCATCCGGACGCTCGAGATTTTGCCCGGCCAGTTGGGCGCGTTGCTGGCCAGCGATTTGATCGTCACTTTGCCATCCACTGGAATTTCCAGGCCGATGGCGTAAAGAGTCCTGCCATCCTTGGACTGGGTGAAACGGATGTCTTCCGACGTGAACGGCTTTCTCTGCACGTCGCTCTGGCCGCCAAATTGGCCTCGCTCGGAGGTGACGGTTGATGGTCCTTCGCCGTAAATCTTCCACGGGCGCGTCTTGTAAATCGCCTTTCCATTGACCTTGAGCCATGCGCCGATTTCGCTGACGATTTTGATCTCATCCGCGTCGGGCGTGCCGTCGTGTTGCAGCGGCACGCTCAACATGAGGTTGCCGTTTTTGCTCACGATGTCGGCCAGCATCCGCACGACTGAGGCGGCCGATTTGTATTGGTGCCTCTTGAATATGGCCTGGTCATAATGCCACGAGCCGATGCAGGTGTCGGTTTGCCACGGCAACGGCAGGATGCCCTGGGCCTTGCCACGTTCGATGTCATAGACCATCGCCTGGCGTTGCCATTCGTTGAGCATTTTGTTGTTCATCACTGCTTCGTTGCGGCCGTGCCATTGGATGCTCGAGTTGTAGAAATGCGCGGCAAGCTTCAGGCCAATGTCATCCGTGACGCCATGAAAAGGCAGCACGCTGTCGTCAAAATAGATCATGTCCGGCCGGTAATCGTCCCAAAGCTGCTTCGTGCGGAGAAAAAACTTGGTCATATAGGCCGCGTCCGGTGTGCTGCTGCCCTTGGCTGGGTCCCAACTCCATTCCAGCCGGGCGCCCGGCTTGTGGTTCTGCGCGTAGAGCGCCTGTGGATCCAGGCCGTCCCACCACTGACCTTTGCCATCAGCCAGAGTCAGCTTGCCGTCATAAGGAACCCCGGCGAACGGGCCTTTCTTGTCCGCGCCTTGTGCCGGTTCATACCACGCCCACGCCCGGGAGCAGTGGACGCTTACGGCAAAGCGCAGTCCGTTCTTCCGCGCCGCCCGCGCCCAGCCGCCGATCAGATCTTTTTGCGGGCCGATGGCGACGGAATTCCACGGCTGATATTTGGAATTGAAATTGTCGAAGTTGTCGTGATGGTTGGCCAGCGCCATGAAATACTTCGCGCCGTTCTCCTTGTAAAACGCAAGCAACTTCTCGGGATTAAAATTCGCCGCTTTCCACTGCCGGATTACGTCCTTGAAACCGTTGGTGGAAGGATGGCCGTATTCCGCAAGGTGCGACCGGTAATCGGGGCTGCCCTCGATATACATGCTGCGCGCATACCAGTCACCATGCTCCGGTTCGCATTGCGGGCCCCAATGCGCCCAGATGCCGAACTTGGCGTCGCGGAACCATTCTGGTGTCTGGTAATTCGTGATCGAATTCCAGTCCGGTTGGAACGGCCCGTTGGCGATGGGCGGAAGCTTCAAAGCTGACGATGAATCTGTTTGCGCCACTGCCGCCATGAGCGAAACTCCCAGCAGCCACGCCGTTAAGTTATTTGCGGATATTTTCATATATCTTCACAATTATTTTGCGATACGAACGTTGACCTTGAACGCGCCGGGCACCGGCTCGTTCGCCACGACAATCAGATAACCGCCGCCGCAGCCTGAATACATCGCCCCGGGATATTGCCGCTGATACGCCTTGAGCAGCGGCATCAAATCCGGCCGCAGCAACGGGTGACGGACCACTTGGGGCAGGAGCGTCTCCCAGCACTTCATGTTCAAATTGAACGATGCGCCGAGCGCCTTTGCGTCCATTTTGACAATGGCCTTGTAGCAATCCCGGCCGGCCACGCCGAGGCGCTCGACCCATATTGGATCGAGATTTTGGATGCCCAGCGGACTATACCCGTCGGGCCGCGGCTCGACCGCAATCAGGTGCAAGACCTGGCCGAGCCAGCGCGCAACCTTGGGACTGTTGCATGATTCAATGTGGAAGGGGAAAACGCCGCCATGAACTTTGAAATCGTAATCCAGACGATTCACACCCGGATAAACCAAGCCGATCATATCCTGCGAACCGCTCGGCTCGGATTTGCCCTGGTTTTCCACTTTATAAAGCTTGCGCGCCAGTTCTTCCGACGGGCGGTTGGGCAGCCTGCCTTTCCAGATTTTCATCGCCACGGCGCGCGTGCCGCTGGCGATGCCGGAACGGTCCATCGGCCGAAAATCCGGGTGGATTTGCGCTACCACCATCGAGCCGGGCGGCTTCGGGTTGTGCCGTGAGACAAACGGCTGGTCAATCCAACCGCCCGCCAGTTGCAAACGGTAGGGAATGGCACCCAGCAACCTGGCAACGGGTGAAGAGGCGTTGCTTCTCATTAGCCTACGCCCACACGTTTACCAGCCTTGCGCCTGGCATATTGCTTCTTGATCCACGCGTAAGTTTCTGCAAGGCCCTTGTCCAGTTTTGTGTCCGGTTCCCACTTCAGAACTTTCTTGATGAACGTGTTGTCGGAATTGCGACCAGCCACACCTTGCGGCGCATTCGGGTCGTAGTTCCGCTTCAGCTTCACGACCGCAATTTTCTCGATTTTGGAAAGCAGCTCGTTGATGGAAACCATTTCGCTGGAACCAAGGTTGATCGGCGTCGCGATCAAATCGTCGCTGTGCATGATTTTATCAATCCCTTTGACGCAGTCGGCGATATACATGAAGCTGCGGGTTTGCTCGCCGTTGCCCCAGATGGTGATTTCTTTCCTGCCGGTGTCAATCGCTTCAACGACCTTGCGGCACAGCGCGGCGGGCGCCTTCTCCCGGCCTCCGTCCCAGGTCCCGTGCGGCCCATAGACATTGTGGAAACGGGCAATCGCCGTCTTCAGGCCGCGTTCGTGCCAGTACTCCTCGCAGAACATTTCGGAAATCAGTTTCTCCCAGCCATAGCCCCGTTCCGCCATTGCCGGATAAGCGTCCGATTCTTTCAACGCGCGGACCTTTGGATCCTTTTGCAGCAGCGTGTTGTAGGCGCAGGCGGAACTGGAGAAAAAGTAGCGGCGGGCGCCCGCCCGCCAGGCTGCTTCGATCATGTGCGTGTTGATGAGTACGCTGCGCAGGCATTCCACGCGGAAACGCTCGATGAAACCCATGCCGCCCATGTCGGCGGCCAGGTTGTACACCTCCACCGCGCCTTCGCAAACGCGTCGGCAGTTGTCCTCGCGGCTCACGTCCAGCGAGAGATTCTGCACCCCGGGAACAGGGAGATACCATTCGTAAAGCGGTTTCTTATCCACGGCGCGGATGTTCGCGAAGCCACGGTTTCTAAAGTAAAAGGCAAGGTTGCCGCCAATGAAGCCGCCCGCGCCGGTGATCACGATCAAGTCGTCTTTCTTCAGCGGGGTGTCCCGTTCCACCTTTCGTTTCTTGACTTCCATAAAATGTTTCTTTTCTACGATGGTGCCGAACATGGCAAGAATACCTTCGACAGGCTGACTCTGGAATGGCTATCCTTGGCCAGTGCATGGACATTATTGACTTAATGCGGTGAAATCACGCCTTTCGACCAGCAACGCAAACCAACCTGCGCCCGACTTCTTCTCCACCGACGTGGCCGGGGCGAGGCGATTTTATCTCGACCTCAATCCTCCCAGGAATCTGCAGTTGGCGGTGGTTTGTGGCGGACTTGAGCGCTGCACGGCCCGCTACGCCATCCACCGCGAAACATTTCCCTTTTACTCCATCGAGTATGTGGCGCGCGGACAGGGCGAAGTGACGCTCAAGGGACGCGTCTGTTCGCTCAAACCCGGACGTCTGTTCTCGTACGGGCCGGGCATTCCGCATCACATTATCGGGGACGCGACGGAGCCGTTGGTCAAATACTTCGTGAATTTTACCGGAACGCGCGCCCGGACGTTGTTGCGCTCATGCGGCTTGCAGCCGGGGAGCATTTCGGAAGTTTTTCCGGCGAATGCGCTGCCACCGCTCTTTGACGAACTCATCCAAGCCGGATTGCGGGTACGCCGCGAGAGCCCGGTGTTGTGCGCGAAATTACTGGAATGCCTGGCGCTTCGCATTGCCGGCGCGCTCGCTCCGCTCGCGGGCGCGGAAACGCATGCCTTCGAGACTTACCAACAATGCCGTTCTTACATCGAACAGCACAGCCTGCGTTTGCGATCGCTCCAGCAGATGGCCGGCGAATGCCATGTCAACAACGCCTACCTCTGCCGGCTGTTTCAGCGCTACGACCACCAAAGCCCCTACCAGTACCTGCTCCGGCTTAAAATGAACCATGCTGCCGAGCGCATGAAACAGCCTGGAGCATTGGTGAAGCAGGTGGCGGAGGAGTCCGGTTATGCCGACCCGTTTCATTTCTCCCGTGTATTCACCTCCGTCTTCGGACTCTCGCCAGCCGCCTTTCGCCGGCTGCGCTAGGACCGCCCCGCGCGTTGTCTAAGTTTAATGCAATTATTGGTTTTGGAGCGGGTGAAGGGAATCGAATCCTGACCGAAAATTCTCATAATTCGTTAAGTAGCCCAATCATAGTGCATTGCAAACCGCATATCTTCCAGCATGTCCGCATCAAAAGGCAGGGTGATGACCAAACGCTGATGCAAATTGATGCAAGTGCCAGCGTCATTTCCCGACCTTGCGCGTTGGTGCGAAGGTATCACAATCCGGCAAATGGGCGAGTTAAAACTGAAATCCTTTCCGCCCGCCGGAAAGGGCGCGGAGCGTAAAGGCCAGCGGGAGAGGTCATACCCGGCCAGACAACCGGAATGAGGCGGGCAGACGGGTAATTGCCTCACACTATCGCGGAGCGGCGGGGCTGGCGGGGTTTATGCCGGGCTGAGGGGCGGGCATGAACCATGACAGACGCGCGTAAAATAATTCCCGGCTCGCTTGTGGATTTCCAAAGCCGTGAGCGAAATGGAGCGTTTGGGCTGGCCGCCCGCGGAAGAGCCTGTTTTAAAACTACAAGGGGTGCTGTTTTTGCGGAAAAGGATGTATGGCGAGGCGAGACGAGGGAGAATATCCCTTGTGGATCTTCGACCGAGG
>JBKQUS010000199.1:0-19126 GCA_052325505.1 Limisphaerales bacterium | reverse complement strand
TAGTCGCCTTCGGGCGTTTTGTATTTGATCCACCAGAACGGCGAATGCGCTCTTGGATATTTCGAGGCCATAATTTTCTCTGCTCCTTGTCAATAATTTCGTTTCTGCCACTCGTTTGAGTGTAGCTGAATGTAGCTTACGAAACCTAACAATGCAAGCTTTTACCTCGTAAAGCAGATGTTTGCAGAGGAGTAAAACGGGATACGTCGAAACGAGGGTTCGATTCCCTTCACCCGCTCCAACAGCCACAAGGACTTACGCATATTCCCTCGCTTTTAGTGCCGGTTTAGTGCCAAACTTTCAATTATGGCGGCAATCAGCCAACAGCCGAAGGGAACCCGTCGCAAACCGGCGAGGCGCCCTTCATTCGATGTAAAACGCGATTCCGTGCGGGTGCATGTGCGCTTCAGCCCGCAGAAGATCGGTCGTTACTGGTACGAATCTTGGATAGTCGAATATTCCTTCCGCGGCCAGCGAATTCGTGAACGGTGCAGCACCGAGCGAAAGGCCAAGACGTGCGCCGATGCCGCAGCCACCAAATTGGCTCACGGCCAGATGGAGGCTCTCGAGCTTCGAGGTGCTGACCGCCGCATTTATTTGGCGGCTACGGCGCACTTGAGGCCCCTGAAAATTCGCCTTGACGTTGCCGCGCGCGAATATGCGGACGCCAAAAAAATAGTCAAGAATGCAGACCTCCGGACGGCGGCCCATTTTTATCAAAAGTTCGGACGCACACAACTCAAGCCCATCACAGTTCCAGAATTGGTTGAAGAAATGGCAACGGCGCTCGAGCTGGACAAGCGCGGGGATTACCACGTGCGCGATCTGCGGACTCGATTGGGACGATTTGCCAAGGATTTCCCCGGTCAAATCGCGGAGATCGTAACCGAAGAAATTGAAACGTGGTTACGGCAATTGACATCGTTGGCCAAAGGGACACGCCGCGGTGGAAAGCCCAAAGGCCGAACGAGGAACAACTACCGCAATGCCATTGTTGAGTTGTTCCATTATGCCCGTAAGCATGGCTATTTGCCCAGAGACCTGGCGACGGAGGCTGACGCCGTCAATCGCGTGTCCGAGGCCGACAAGGCGGAAAATCAGATCTTCGAGCCGGATCAGATGGATGATCTACTCTCAGATTCGCCGATACACTTGGTGCCTTCCATGGCGATCAAAGCGTTCAGCGGCGTGCGCACGGAAGAAATTTTCTTCATGGAATGGGAGCACGTTCATTTCCGTAGAGGTAAGGGCTACATTATTTTGCCCCGTTCCGTGACAAAGAAAAAGCGCCGCCGCATCATGCCCCTTCTTCCCAACCTCCGGAAATGGATTGCATCTTTTGAAGGGCTGAAGGGACGCATTTGTGAGCGGTGGTCGACTCCCCAGAGTGTATTCCAGGCATGGGATCGTTTTGCCGGAAAGCTGAACATCAAGGCAGGAGCGAATCGCTTTCGTAACAGCTACATTTCATATCGCGTTGCCCAGACTTCTGACCCGGAAAAGACTGCGCTGGAAACCGGCAATTCTGCAAAGGTGATCATGGAGGATTATTTAGAATTGACGACACCAGAGGAGGCGGCGCGATGGTTCAGGCTAACGCCGTCGGAAAAACGTCTCGAAGCACTGGCGAAGTATGCCAATAAATTGAAGCGTGCGCAAGCAGCCCCTGACTGGCATCATCTTTCCCCATCCAGCGGATCGAATCAGTGCATTGAAAACGATTGAGCCGTCCTAACTTGGCTCTTTTGTGTTCCACTTTTCCCGAGCGCTTTCCGTCGGAATTCCTCTGAGTTTTTCTCCTTTTGTCCACATCCCGGCTCATCTGTCGCTTCCATTTGTCCAGAGCACGCCGGTGCGGCACACGAACCGCGAAACCGTAGCCTTCGCACGACACTCGATAGTCTCGGAGTGTCGCTCCGGCAACCGAGAATTCGGCCAGCCACCCTGTCACCGGGCCCCGCCGTCAGGCATGGAGTCTTCGGCGCGGCATCGCAAGTTCAACCGGCGGCGAGGCAACATCTCCAGGCGATCCGGTAGGTGAAGCAAACCGCCCGTCGTGCGAAAGACGGGCGGCGATTCCTTGCGAGTGCCAAACCTGCGTTCGAAGAACCCGCGATGATCATGCATGTCCCGCGCAGTTCTTTTGCCTTGCCGAACGCTCCGCTCCTGGAGGAAATCAGTTGCCTGGGATGGGGTCATTATCGCTTCGTTTCATTATGGGCGAATCGCCTGGACTGCTCCCGAACACATCCTTTACCGCTTTTCCACGCGCATCTTTTCGGCCTCAGCTATCATTCGAGAAAGTGATGTCCCCAAACTTTGCGCAATGGCGTGGGCGGTGTCCAAATTTGGACTCCGATTGCCGCGCTCCAAAAGGCCGATGTACGTTTGATGAAGGCCGGCCTTTGCCGCCAGCGAGGCGCGGCTCAACCCCTTGGCCTTTCGGTGTTTTTCCACGATCCGCGCAAAATTGTCGGATAATTCCAACGGGAATCGTTGCATCCCCGTCAGGATGCTTGGCACGACGGAAAGCGCGGATAAGACATTTGTCTTGACCATTTCGGGGAAATCAGCGATGACAGCTATAAAAAAGAACAAGATGCAACAATTCAGCCCGTCCAAAACTGTCCTGAGGCTTGAAAACTCGAATCACTCGGTTTCACGTCGGCAGTTTGTGTCGGATCGCGCAATGGCACCGATCAGACGCAGAATTCTGCGAAAACTCCTTGAGCGGATTGAGATGGAGGGGCTGTTTTACGCTTTTGCCAGAAAAAATCAGGCGCACCCCGAATGTGCCAGAGCGATGAAATCTAATTGCGACCAGTCTATGAAACACGGGATAGGAAGCGCTGGAATGCCCGTCGTCCATCGTCGCAGGGCGCGCAATTTCCACACAACAATTGACAATAAATGTGTTGGCTCGCTCTGGCCTCATGTGCTCAAATGGGGCAAACTTCAATCAGTGGCGTCTTTGGTTTCTGGGAATTGCTTTTATGAGCCTTCTTAAAATCGGCCGAAGATATGGTTTATGCAGGCGGCAGCAAGCTGCCGAATTAAGCTCGCCCGAAAAACATGTCCGTCACGCCGCAATTCAATCGCGCCCACAATTAGCCACGACCCCTCTTCCAAACAACTTTCATCTACGAACGAGCAGCACCCTTAATCGCAAGGCGCTCAAGCTCGAACGATCCGTTTATTGTGAAACGTCCGTCAATTGGGGTGTGAATGTTGGGGATCTGCACAAGGGCCTGCCGTCAGAACAAGCGGCGCAATCCAATCGGGAAGCCGCTGCGGGAGGCGCTCCGATGTCTGCCGATGCCTCGCGGTTGGTTTGCGCCCCTTTCCAAGCCATCGAACGCGGCCTCCAAGTTCGGGAAAAGTTGACCTCAAGCGAACAAGACATGTTTAAACTCTTGAGACAAAGATTCCTTGAAAAAGCAATCGCCGACCATTTCAATATTTCCGAGGAAACCATTCGTCCCCATACAGGGCACACATACGAGAAATTTCACGTCAACCGTCGGGGCGACGCCGTGACAGCCTGGCGTTTGACTCGGTCTTTCAATTCGAGCTGGCAAACGGGATAAGGCGCAAACAACATGAACGTTGGATTGTCAAATTGCCATGCGGTGGAACAGGGAAGCCTCTTGAAAACGCAGGCTTCAGCGACTGCCTTGAGAAATCGTTGGCTTGCGGCCTGGCGTCAACTCATGGAATCACTTCTTGGCTCACTTTTGTCTTCCAGATTGCTTTGGATGCCAGTCGTGGTGTCATGTTTACTAACTAGAAGCCTGAATGCGCAGACCGTCACGGTGAGTTCGCCCAACGGCGGGGAGAACTGGACGGCGGGCAGCACGTATAACGTCACATGGTCAATCAGCGGGAGCACTTCCAGCATCAATTACCAGTTGGTGGCTCTTTCGACCGATGGTGGCAGCACATACAACAACATCGGCACCACCCAGACGCCGACTTCGCGCTCGATGAGTTGGACGATCCCCAGCGGGACCAGTTCAACCCAGGCGCGGGTTCGGGTGCGGGCGCTGGACGTCAACGCGAACATTCTGGCGCAGGACGCCAGCGACGCCAATTTCACCATCAGCGCGTCGGTGGTCAATCCGACCGTCACGGTAAGTTCGCCCAACGGCGGGGAGAACTGGACGGCGGGCAGCACGTATAACGTGACATGGTCAATCAGCGGGAGCACTTCCAGCATCAATTACCAGTTGGTGGCTCTTTCGACCGATGGTGGCAGCACATACAACAACATCGGCACCACCCAGACGCCGACTTCGCGCTCCATGAGTTGGACGATCCCCAGCGGGACCAGTTCAACCCAGGCGCGGATTCGAGTGCGGGCGCTGGACGTCAACGCGAATATTCTGGCGCAGGACGCCAGCGACGCCAACTTCACCATCAGTGCGTCGGGCCAATCGCCGACCATCACGTTGACCTCACCTAATGGCGGCGAAAGTTGGACGGCGGGCACAACACGAACAGTTAGTTGGACAGTGAGCGGAACTCCGGCCTCTCCCATCAGCTATTTCGGGATGAATTACTCCTTGGACAGCGGAACGACATGGCATTTATACGGCTATTTTGCCGCCGGTTCGGCATCTTCAGGAACTTGGACGGTTCCCTCAACCGCAGTGTCCAGCCACGCCCGCATCCAGATTGTAGCGGTCAATTCCAGTGGATTGGCGATGTTTTGGGGTCAGAGTGCCGGCGATATCACCATCAGTTCTCCTTCTGGAAATCCAACGTCACTGCCCACTTGCAACAACCGCGCGCCCTCGCCGGGAAGCACTGTGACCATCAATTTCAACGGCAGCGCATCGACCGGTTCCTCGCCGTCCTGTGGGATCGTGTCTTGGCTATGGACTTTCGATGACGGCACCACCAGCTCTGCGGAGAATCCGCCGCATACTTTTTACCCTCCCGCTGGAAGCGCCACAACATACAATGTAAACCTCACCGTCACGGACTGTGGCGGCAAACAGGCTTCCGCGTCCTTGAGCGTTTACATCACCGGGCTGGCCTTGGGCAATAACCCCACCCAGCCCACTTCCAAGGACCCGGTGAATCTCGCCACCGGAAATTACATTTACAACCACGTTGACCTTAAGATTCCGGGACGCGGACTGCCCTTTGAGTTCCAACGCTATTACAATTCCAAGGACACCGCCAGCACGGGATTGCCGCTCGGTTTCGGCTGGACGGATTCATATAACATTCAACTTTCCGCGTCCGACAATGCCGTTGTCATCGCTTTCGGCGATGGGCATCAGGAGATATATGCCGCTGATGGCGCGGGCGGCTACACTAGCCAGCCAGGCATTTACAACGCCCTCACGGCAAATGGCGGCGCCTACACCCTGACCACCAAAGAGCAACAGAAATACAACTTTAATTCACAGGGTCAACTCACCTCCATCTCGGACAAAAACAACAATACCGTCACTGTGGCCTACAGTGGAAATAATCTCACCACGATTACCGACACCGTTGGGCGCGTCATCAGCCTTGCCTATAACGCCAACAACTGTCTAACGAATATCACCGACCCGCTGGGCCGCACTGTCCGGTTTGCTTACGATGCCAAGACCAATCTGATCAGCGTGACGGACACACATGGCGGATTGACGCAGTTCAGTTACGATCAGTATCACCAATTGACCAATGCGATTGACCCGCGCGGCAACACCTTCGTGAGTATGGTCTATGACGACCAGCAACGCGTGGTTTCCTCCCAAAAGGACGCTCTACAAGGCGCGACGACCTTTAGCTACGACTTCGTCAACAACGTCACCACCGTCACGGACGCAATGAAGAATGTCTCGTACACCTATTATGACAACCAATTACGGGTGCAAAAAGCCGTGGACAACCTGGGCAATGTCGAGAGCTTTCAATATGACGCCAACAACAACCGGACGATGGTGGTTGATAAAAACGGGGCGGTGACATCCTACGCCTATGACAGCAATGGAAATGTCATCGCCAAGACCAACTCGTTTGTTCAGACGACGACAATTGCGTACGACGCCCTTAACAATCCCACCAACCGCTTGGATGCCCTGACCGGTCGGACCCTCTTCCGCTACGATTCCAATGGCAATCTCACCAACACGTTTAATTCCTTGGGCAAAACCAACACTTACCAATACGACGCCTTTGGCGAGCCAGTTATCGTCACTGACGCCAACGGCAACAGCAGCACCAACACGTACGATTCGTTTGGCAATCTAATCAATTCGCGGGACGCCCTCGGCAGCACGAACGCCTTCACCTACGATGCCGTTGGCAGAAAAATGAAGCAGGTGGATGCCTTGGGGCGGACAAACCTGTTCATTTACGACAACGCGGACAATTTAACGGCGTCGGTCAACGCTCTCGGCAAGACCAATTATTTCGCCTTTGACGGCAATAATAATCGCGTCACGGTGACGGATTTCAACGGCAATACCACCACCAATGTTTACGACGCAAAAGACCGCCTCATCATTATCCGTGACCCGATGGGCGGTTCCATTACCAACGATTACGACGCGCTGGACCGCAAAATCCACGTCTGGGATGCGATAGGGAACGTCACCCGGTATGGCTACGACGCAGATGGCAACCTAATGGCCGTCACGAATGCGGTGGGTGCCGTCACGCTCTACGCTTACGACCCGAACGGGAATCGGACCAACAGCATCGACCCCTTGGGACATTCAACGACGAATGTTTTCGACTCGTTGAACCGGTTGGTTTCCAGGCAGGACGCGCTTGTGCACACTACCATCTCGGTTTATGACACGCTGGGAAGGCGCATCCAAGGCATTGACGCCCTCAACCGCACCAATTTCTTTGCCTATGATTCGATGGGCCGTCTCACGAATTTCACCGACACTGCCGGGGGAACCGTCCGCTACACTTATGACAATGTCGGCAACCGGACTTCCGTGATTGATCCCAACGGCCATGCGAACACAAGCGCCTTCGACGCACTCAACCGGCTGTTCAAAACGACCGATCCAGACGGCGGGGTCACGCAACTCGGCTACGATGCTCTCGGCAACCTAATCAGCCGCAAGGACGCAAATGGCAACACGACCACCTATATTTACGATGCCAACAATCGCCGGACAAAAATCATCTACCCTACCGGCGCGCCGGTGACATTCGGTTACGACGCCAACGGCAACCGCACAAGCATGACCGATTCCCTCGGCACGACGATCTATGCCTATGACGCCCTCAACCGCCTCACCAGGGTTACCGATTGCTACGGCCAGATCGTCAGCTATGGCTACGACAAGAACGGCAACCGCACTTCGATGACATACCCAGGCAACAAGATCGTCCACTGCAATTACGATGCGATCAACCGATTGAAAACCGTGACAGACTGGCTGGGAAGCGAGAGCACGTATGCCTACGACGCGAACGGCAATTTGGCCAGTTCTGTCAACGCGAACCGCACGGCGGCGATTTATCAATATGACTCGGCAAATCGCCTGATTGCGTTGACAAATAGCAGCCCAAACTCGACCGTCATTTCCAGTTACGCCTACACGCTCGATGCGGTCGGCAATCAGACGCAGGTCAGTCAGACTGAGCAACGCCCAACCATTCCGAATGTTGGGGATTCCGCTTATGCTTACGACATCGACAACCGGATGATGAATTCGGAAGGAGAAGCGCAATCGTTCGACGCCGACGGTGACATGATTTCGATTGAGGGCACCAACACCCTTTCTTACGACTACGAAAACCGGCTCGCGCACACAGTTTTTGGCAGCGACATTAGCACCTATCAATATGATGGCGTCGGCAATCGCCTGTCGGCAACCCGCGATGGCACCGTCACGCGCTATGTGCTGGATCGCAACAGTCCCTTGAGTCAGGTCCTCGCCGACACGGATTCATCCGGCAACATCATCTATTATTACATCTACGGACTCGGTCTGATTTCAAGAATAGATCCAAGCGGCAACGTCCAGTGTTTCCATTATGATTCGCGGGGCAGCGCCGTGGCCCTGACCGATTCGACCGGACAAATCAAAGAGGCCTATGCCTACGATCCGTTTGGCCGGCCCCTAAACAACCCGATTTCGGATAATCGCTTTCGATACTTGGGTCGGCACGGAGTGACGGATGAAGAAAACGGATTCCTTTATATTCGCGCACGCTACTACTCTACTCGGCGTGGTCGGTTCATCACCAAAGACCCGACCACCGGCAAGGATGGCGACAGCCAGAGCATGAACCGATACATTTATGCGTTGAATAATCCAGTGAGGTTGATCGATATTTCAGGATTATCGGCGCAAGAGGCAAGCAGCCCGGCGCCCTTGTTGGCTACTTCTGACAGCTCTCTCTTGCACAATATCCTCGTCAGCCCAACGACTGGTGGTCTTGCACCGCAAGGGCTGGGATCAGAATCTTTCTCCTCCGACGCGCTTACAGTGGTAGCCGCAAATCTAGTTGCAGCTGGAAGACAGGCACTATGGGATACGGCTTTGACACGGTATGTGCAAATAAATGCTTTAGACTTAACTGAACAGTTTTCGATAAGTATTCCCCAATTGGTGTCAATCTCGGAAGAGGTCATCCCAGTTGGGGGATTACTTCTTAGTGGAGTTGCTGATGCAATTACGACGAAGCTTCAAAATCCAGGAATAAGTAACTTGCAGTTGGGAGCCGACGTTTCCGAGAATATAGGAGTTGGAGCTGCGGTGGAGGCGATTTCAACGGCAATTGGCGGACCGATTGGTTTCGGTGTCGGATTTGGATTAAACGTGCTATTTACTCCTGAAACCGCTTATTCACCATGATCCGGCCTTTCAAATCGCAATGGCTGATTTTGGCTGCCTTTGTATCTTTATGCGGAGTGGCGGCAGTATCGCCCGCTATCGCAGCGTCCTATAGTTACGATTCTTTAAATCGTTTGACGAATGTTGATTACGGCAGCGGCTCGGTCATCAGGTACACCTACGATGCGGCCGGCAACCGGCTGACTTATTCCGGTGCGGTTGGCAATGATACCATTGCCCCTGTTATAGCCATAAGCAGCCCGACAACGGGCTCAGATTATACCAACAACAGCGCAACCATCAATTTGAGGGGAACTTCATCGGACAATGTCGGCGTCACCCTGGTGACATGGGCCAATTATTCCGATGACACCTTGGGCTCAGCCGCCGGAACCACAAGTTGGAGTATCGCAGGTATTCCGCTGCAAACCGGGGACAACTACATTTTCGTCACCGCTTATGATGCCGCCGGGAACAGCACTGACGCCGCCATCACGGTCACGTCTTTGACTGGCAACGGCGGTTCTTTGGAAGTGACAATCAGCCCGCCGGCGGCGGTTGCCGCAGGGGCTAAATGGCAGGTTGACGGCGGAACATTTCAATACAGCGGTGCCACCGTTTCAAACCTCTCGGTTGGCAATCATACAGTCAGTTTCAATACAGTCAGCGGTTGGATAACGCCCTCCAACCAGAGCGTGTCGGTTACCGCCAATTCAACCGCAATGACCACCGGCACTTACCAGCAGACCGGCTCGTTAAAGGTCACGATCACGCCGGCGGCGGCCGTGACGGTGGGCGCAAAATGGCAGGTTGACGGCGGGCAGGTCCAGAGCAGCGGGGCGACTGTTTCTGGTCTATCGGTCGGTACGAATAACCATACGGTGACTTTTGTCACGATCAGCGGCTGGACAACGCCACCGAGCAAAACGGTTTCTGTGCAGGCGAATTCAACCGTTACGGCAAGCGGCGTCTATGTCGTGGTACCACCGCCTGGATCACTGGAAGTGACCATTGCACCGACAACAGCCGTTGCCGCCGGCGCCCTATGGCAGGTGGATGGTGGGGCATTCGAGGGCAGTGGAGCGACGGTTCCGGGATTATCCGTCGGCCACCACACGATTAACTTCAATTCTGTCGGCGGTTGGACGACACCCGCCAGCCAGACAGTCTCGGTTCGTTCCAAACAGACCACGAAAGCAAAAGGCACCTATGCGTTCAGTGCGAAAGGGATGTACAATGGCCTGTTTTCGGTCTCCACTGGAGTGACGGAGGAAACAGCCGGGATGCTCAACGGCCTCACTATTGGCTCACTCGGAAGTTATAGCGGCAGGCTGCTAACGGACGGAAGGGCGTACTCCTTCACCGGGGGTTTCAACGCGGCCAGCCAAGCCAGCAACCACATTTCGCGTGCGGCCAATCTGGGTGGACCTTTGACGATGGAAATGACGCTCAACTGGAATGATGCGCCGCCGAATATAACGGGCACTGTTTCCGGCACGAATGGGGGTCCTTGGGTGGCAAATCTGGACGCCGAGTTGGCGGTTAAAGGTTCGGGTTCGGCAGCATACACGGTGCTTGTGCCACCGCCGACGAACGAAAATGAGGGTTTCCCGCCCGGCTTTGGTTACATCCTGATGACCAATCATACTGGCACCTTCATTCTCAGCGTCACTTTGGCGGATGGCACATCGTTCAGTCAAGCGGTTCCTGTGTCGGGTATGGGTGATCTGCCCGTGTATGGCAATCTCTACAGCAGCACTGGCCTGTTGCTGGGTTGGATCGGTTTGGAGAGCGGTTCGCCCACCGGAAACCTGACCTGGATTAAAAAGGCGTCGCGTTCAACTGCCCTTTATACGAATGGCCTCACCAACCTGACCGTCGTACAAGGCTCGTCCTGGACCAATCCATCGCCGCATACCGCCGCGATCAATTTGCCGCTTGGACAGTTGGACATTTCCGGCGGAAACCTCTTGGCGCCGCTTTCGTTCGATGTGGCGTTGAGCAACAACAACGCCTTGGTAAGGCTGCCGGGCAGTCCCACGAATTCCTTGACCGGCTCAATTAACGCTAAAACGGGGTTGTTGACCGTTACTTTCGGCGAGGGTATCGGCAAAGCGACTGTCGTTGGACACGGAGCGGTCCTTCAAAACACGAACGTCGCCGCCGGGTTCTTCCTCGGCAAGACCAACGCCGGCTCGATTCTCTTGCAGCCGAAGAATTGAAATGCGGAGAACTTTTTAGGTTTAGCAAAATGCAAAATACCACGCGGAACTATGAAAACGAAAGCAAATCGGATTAAGTTGATTCTGTTCTCAACAGCCACAATTCTCGCTCTCGGCGTGAGCACCGTTCGCGCCCAAAGCACGGTGTTCACCTATCAAGGCCGAGTATTGGATAGCGGCACGAATTTCAATGGCGCTGGACAATTCAAGTTTGCGCTCGTCACTAGCAGCAACGCCAACAACCAGGCTACAGTCACCGCCGTCATGGGAGGAAGCAGCCCTTACGAATTTGTCGAAAGCTTCGCCAATCTCTACGGCGGGAGCGGCTATACCACAGCCCCGACCGTTACCATATCCGGCGGCAGCGGCTCCGGAGCCCAAGCCACAGCCACCATCAGCGGTGGCGTGGTGACCGTCATCAACCTCATAAGCCCTGGCTCTGGATACACCAGCACACCCACGGTGACGATTTCTCCACCTCTCTCGAACATCTCATACTTAACCTACTGGAGCAACGACGGCACCAGCACCAACGGGAGCGAACCGACTGCCCCGGTGAGCGTGAATGTTGCAAACGGCCTGTTCACGGTTGCCTTGGGGGACACGACTATTGCGAACATGGCCGGCATAAGCGCATCACTGTTTTCCCAGCCAAACCTGCAATTGCGAATTTGGTTCAATGATGGAGTGAATGGCTTTGCTGCGTTGAGTCCGTTGCAAAACTTGACGCCCGCGCCGTATGCGGACTTTGCCAATAACGCCGGAATTGCGGCAAGCGCAACCATCGCGACAACGGCAACGAGCGCGACAACGGCCAATAACTTTTCTGGCTCGCTGTCTGGGGACGTTACGGGAACACAAGGTGCGACGGTGGTTGCGAGCGTCGGCGGTCAATCCGCAGCGAATATGGCCGGCGGCGTGAGCGCGGCCAATGCCGCCACCAGCGCCAATACCGTCAATGCGATTGTCAAACGAGACGCATCGGGGAACTTCTCTGCCGGCACCATCACGGCCAATCTGTCGGGCAACGCGACAACGGCCACCAGCGCGACAACCGCCGCGAACGCCACGACAGCGAATAATTTCTCCGGTGCGCTCTCCGGTGACGTGACGGGAACTCAAGGCGCAACCGTGGTTGCGAACGTCGGCGGTCAGTCCGCTGCGAATGTGGGAAGCGGAGCGAACGCAGCTAACTCTGCGACAAGCGCAAATACGGCCAGCACCATTGTGGAGCGCGACTCCAACGGCAACTTCAGTGCAGGAAACATTACGCTTGCAAACAATTTGTATCTACCAGCAACAACAGCCAGTTCTGGCATAATTTATTTCGGCGGAAGCCCCTATCTTCACACCTTTGGATCGTTCAACTTTTTCGGTGGCCTTGGCGCGGGAAAATTCACTGCGGCAGGGACCGAAAACGTAGGGATTGGCGCGTCGGCGCTTTCGCAGAGCTCTGGCAACGCGAATACAGCTATCGGTTATCAGGCAATGTCCGGAAACAATACGGGCAATGCGAACATCGCGCTGGGAGTGAGTGCCGGCAGTCAACTCACGACAGGCAACCACAACATTTGCATTGGGAATTCAGGCGTCGCAGGTGACACCGGCACCATCAGAATCGGTGATCAAAATACGTATAGCGCTTTGATCGCCGGCATCTATGGCAATAACATCGCGAACGCGATTCCTGTCTACGTAGGCTCTTCCGGGTCGCTCGGTACGGCAGCTTCGTCCGCTAAATTTAAGCAGAATATCCGGAGCATGGATGACACAAGCGACGTCCTGCTTGATCTCAGACCGGTAACATTCCAATACAAACCCGATATTGATCCTCAAGGCATTCCCCAATTCGGTCTTGTCGCCGAGGAGGTTGAAAAAGTTGACCCCAACTTGGTTGTGCATGACCAGCAGCATGGGATTTACACGGTTCGTTATCAGGCCGTTGATGCAATGCTGTTGAATGAATTCCTGAAGGAACACAAAACCGTCGAAGCGCAGAGCGCGGAGATTCAGGACTTGAAACAGAACGTCGCGGAATTAAAAGCACTGGTCGAAAAGCTTGCCGGTAAGTAGGAGGCCAACATGAACACAATCAAATGGTCAGGCATAATCTATGTTGCCTTGTTCGCTTGGAACGCAACAGCACAGAATTATGCAATTGACTGGTATAAAATCGGCGGTGGCGGTGGCACGAGCACTAACGGCCAGTATTCGGTCGGCGGGACGATTGGCCAACATGACGCCGGGACGACGATGACCGGAGGAAGTTATGCGCTCACTGGAGGATTTTGGAGCCTCGTGGCGGTCATGCCAAGTTCCGGCGCACCTCTCTTGACCATCACCCGCTCCGGCAACAGCGTCGTTGTCTCGTGGCCATCCCCCTCAACCGGATTTGCGCTCCAGCAGAACAGCAATTTGGCCAACGCGTCAGGTTGGGCCAGTTTCAGTGGCACGGTGAACGACAACAATGTCATCAAGAGTGTCACGAATAATCCACCAATCGGAAACTTCTTTTTCCGATTGGTAACTCACTAAATGCGGCCAGCCTTGCCGTCAGCGATCTACTGCTCCAGCTCGTGGAAAAAGTAATTTCGCCAGAATAGCGTAAAGTAAAAGAATGGACTCGAAACGCAAAATCCTTCTTAGTGCCATCATCCTAACCATAATCCTATCCACAACCCTCTCGACTCAACGGTTCTGGGCGCGGAAATCGGTGAAGAAGAATGCGGTGGCAACCACCGTAGGAGCCGTGCCAACGGTGCCGCAAGTCAGACTCGCCCAACAACCTCTCGCGAGGCCGAAAGAGCCGGGCAAAGCAGGGCTGCCAATCAATTCGGCCACCGGTGCAAACAGGGCAGCAAACGCCGTCCCGGGTGACGAAGGGCAAATCCAACCCGCCGCCTTAAGGCAAATGGGGGCGTTAGAAGCGGCAAAAAGGAATTGGACCCTGGTGCAGCAGAAAATTGACACCCAGCTCCTGTATGCCGACAAAATGCGGCAAGGAGTGCCCATTGCGGAGGGTGTGTCCACCCAACGGGTGGACTTGGACAAAGACGACCAGGGCCGGGTCTTGGTGGACATCAAGGCCAACGTGACCGGCCCGCTCCTGCAATACATCCAAAGCCTGGGCGGCAAGGTGATCAACGAGTTTCCGCAATACCAAGCGATCCGCGCAAGTGTGCCTCTGGCGGGCATTGAAACTCTGGCGGGTCGCGCAGAGGTCAGTTTTGTGAAGCCGGCGGTGCGGGTGATGAATAATGCGGTGGACAGCCAAGGGGACTACACGCACCAGGCCAACACGGCTCGAACGACTTTCGGAGTCAATGGCAGCGGGCTCAAAATTGGGGTCCTGTCGGATAGTGTGGACAATCTGAGCACCTCCCAAATCGCCGGGCTGGTAACAGTCCTATCGGGGCAAAGCGGCATGCCAGCGACGGGCGAGGGCACGGCCATGCTTGAAATCGTCCATGACCTGGCACCCGGCGCGCAATTGTATTTTGCCACGGCAAGTGGAGTTGGGTCGAGCGAGGCTGGCTTTGCGAACAACATTCAGCAGCTTCAAGCCGCAGGGTGCAACATCATTGTGGACGACGTGTTGGATATGGACGAATCACCATTCCAAGATGGGATAGTCGCACAGGCGGTCAATACAGTCACGGCAAACGGGGTTCTCTACTTTTCATCGGCAGGGAACTCCGGCAATGAAGATGATGGAACCAGCGGAACCTGGGAGGGGGACTTTGTTGATGGGGGCAATACGCCGGCGCCGATGGAAGCGGGGCGTATCCATAACTTCGCAACCGGGATAAATGCCAACACCTGTTTAGGAACAGGGCCCGGCGGTCCTGAGTTGCGTGCCGACCTATTCTGGTCGGACCCTTTAGGTGCATCCAGCAACGATTACGACCTGTATGTGCTCAATTCGTCCGGCAACACGGTAATCGCGTCTTCGCTGAATACGCAAAACGGTACCCAAGACCCGTACGAGTCCGTTGGAACGATTGCGAACGGTGAACTGATCGTGATCGTAAAATATACCGGGGCAGGGAGATTTTTGCACCTTTCGACCGGGCGAGGGCTATTGAGTGTCAGCACGCAAGGTTCGACGAGGGGCCATGATTGCGCGACAAACGCTTTTGACGTGGCTGCGACGCCGGCTGGGAATTCCTATCCGTACGCCTTCTCTGGTGGCGCGGCCAATCCCGTTGAAACATTCAGTTCCGATGGGCCGCGGCGCGTATTCTACCAGGCCAACGGCACGCCAATTACGCCGGGCAACTTCTCTTCGACCGGCGGCGTGGTCAGGCAGAAACCGGAAATCACTGCGGCCGACGGGGTCAACAATGACCTGCCGGATGTCGCACCCGCATACCTGAACCCCTTCTTCGGAACCTCGGCAGCCGCGCCGCACGCGGCGGCAATCGCGGCCTTGCTCAAATCGTACAATACAAATCTGACGGCCCTCCAAATTCGCACGGTGCTCACCGGTACGACCCTGGACATTATGGGCACTGGGGTGGATCGGGATTCGGGAGCCGGCATTGTCATGGCCTTGGCCGCTTTGGACGCTTCGCCACTGCCGAACCTGGCCAGATTCACAGACAACCTGAACAATTCAAGCCCCCATCCTGGCGACGTGGTCACCGCCTCTCTCACCGTCACGAACGAACCGTGTTCCAATGGCGGGTCCGCGGCGGGGGCCTTTCATGTCGGGTTTTACTGGTCGTCCACCGCAAGCTTCGCCGGCGCGACCCCGTTTTATGAGGCAGCCATGAATGGCTGCGTTGGCAACGGAGCCACATCGCTCAATCAAAACATCACCATTAGTGCCGGAACAACCCCGGGCACTTATTACCTGGGGTACAAAATCGACGACGAGAACGAGGTGAGGGAATGTAACGAGTCGGACAACGGGATATACTACTGGACGATCACCGTCCTGCCCCCGCCGCTGCCCAATTTAACCAAGGGCACCGACAATCTGAACAACGCGAACCCCCATCCTGGCGACATCGTCACGGCCTCAATCACCGTCACGAACGAGCCCTGCATAGGCGGCAGCACCAACGCCAGCGCGTTCCACATCGGGTTTTACGGGCTCAGCACCACGACAACCTTTGCCGGGCTAACGCCGTTTTATGAACTGGCGGTCAACGGATGCCCCGCCAATGGCAGCGTGTCCACAAACCTGAATATCACAATTTCTGCCACACCCCCGGGCACCTATTATCTGGGATACAAAATTGATGATGAAAATGAGCTGACAGAGTGCAACGCGGGGGGCAACGGCATTTACTACTGGACCATCACCGTTCAATCCTCATCGAGCTCGGTGCAGATCACGGTGGCGACGGCGCCGACGGGCCTGCTGGTGTCCTTGGACAACGGCACCTCGATGGCCGCACCGGTGACGACCAACTGGAACTCGGGATCAACCCACACGATAGCCACCGCCACTGGGCAGCTTTCAGCAGACAGCCACACCCGCTATAATTTTGGCTCATGGAGCGATGGGGGCGCGCAATCGCACTCAATCACCCCAACCGCAGCAGGAACGTACTCCGCAGCCTTTACGACGAATTACCTGCTGAATACTACGGCGGCACCCTTGGCGGGCGGGGCTGTCACGAACAACCCAACCGGGCCTTGGTATAGTCCCGGCGCCGTCGTCCAATTGACCGCCAATCCGGCGGGGGGTTATTTCCTGTCATCGTGGTCTGGCGAGGACAGCTATTCGAACAAATCCGCCACGGTGACCATGAATGGGTACCGGAACGTCACGGCGAATTTCAGCTTGCTCACGGCACCGACGCTCGGCGGCCCCTCGGTCGCCAACAACCATCTGGTGACCAGCCTCTCGGGACTATTGACGGGGGAAACGGTAATCGTGCAAACGTCCAGCAATTTACAGACCTGGACCGCCATCCAAACCAACGCGGTCAGCGGTGCCACACTCTCAATCACAAACCCGATCAATCCGTCAGCAAAAAGCCAATTCTTCCGGGCAACGGTGCAATAACGTTCACCGACATGATCGAAACAATCCTGATCTGCGGCGGGATAGCAACCATCTGCGGCATAGCCATCTACCTCTGGGGCGAGTGGCGAAACCTCGCTGTGGATGTGTCAAACATCGACTGGGAAACGCCGGAGTTCCCCAGAGTGGACATGATGGAACTCGAGATTCCGGTTCCAACATTCGCGACCAAGGCGGTCGTGCCCCAGCCCCATGTGCTGGGAACCAGCGGTGCTTGGAAAGCCGTCAGCCGCATGCTCGACAGATTACCAGGTTTCGAGACGGCAGCGAATCCGGCAGATCTTAAAGATCGGATCAAATCTTACCAAACTGCAAGCGAAGCAGTACGAACGCAAATGATAGCCCGGGCCGAGCAAGCGGCCAACGAACAACGATCAAACTTGGAGCGGTGGCTCAACCGATTAGCGACAATCGAAAAACCAGTTGAAAAACAAATCCGGGCAAGATTAAACGAAATCGCGGCTAAAATAGAAACAATGGCAAAAGGGGGGTTCTGGGAGCGCCAGCGGGCAAAGGGACTACGCCGAAAACTATCAAAAAACGAACGAAAGCTCGACGAACACCTGCGCGGCATACGCCAGGAAGCAGAGGCCCGCCAAACAACCATACAGAATTGGCTGACCTCGGCGTGGCGTGCGGAAAGCATTGCCCACCGGTTACAATCGCAATTGAGCAACCTGAATGAAATTGCAGCGTCGAAAGAATTGGCGGGAGCAATCGCCGAAGTGGAAGTCATCAACGAACTGGCAAAACTGCCGGAGGCATGCCGCATCATCAACGACATCACCCTGGAAGCCCCTCATTACATCCACAACCGCGGCAACCCAATCCAATCCGCGCAGATCGACACTCTCGTCATCACCCCAACCGGGGTCTTCGTGGTGGAAGTCAAAAACTGGAGCAGAGAATTCGCGGAATCAGGGCAAGGATTCAACCCCTATGAGCAGGTGAGCCGAGCGCGGCAGTTGGTTTGGATAATCCTGCAAGAAGCCGGGCTGAGACACGTCAAAGTGCGGGCAATCGTGGCGACCCAAGGACGGCTACCGGCAAAAAAAGAGGAGTTTGTGGCAGTAAAACAGATGACACAGTTGCGAGGTTACATCAGATGGTTCAACGACTCTAACGTAGATGTACCAGAAACAGAAGATGCGATCAGGAGGTGGCAGCAATGAACGGTGCCAACTGGATTTGGAAGGGCGCACTTCGGAAGCGGCCTGGAGCGCTAGGCGGAGGACTCCGGTCCCCGTGTGATGGTTCGCGTGTGTTTCTTCTTTGTTACCGGGATCGTGCCGCGGACGGGCGAACCCTAGCCGACGGCGCCAATAGTAAATGCGCCAATAGTAAATGTTGCATTTCCTTAGGCCAATCCCCTTTTGAGCCAGCCAAGCCTGCACTTCACTCGCTGTCATGTTGGCGGCAAATTGATTCTTAAGGCCGGCCAGAATTTGACCTTGGATGGCGGTTTTTTTGCCGCCGCCGTGACGCCTCCTCAAAAGGCCACCAAGGCCCTCTTGGTTTAAGACTCCCATCCAAGTAAAGAAATGTTGCCGGCTGATGCCCACGCGTCGGGCGATTTCCCCGGCATTGTGCTCCCTACCCAACGCTAGGCGGACAACGGCGGTGGTTTCATTGGATCTGCCGCGTCCCTTTCCGCGGTTGCGCGTTTTCCCGCAACTGCTGCAAGCGTTTCAGATTGTTGGCAGGCAGGTCGTAAGTCGCAGGGGCAAGCTGAACCGCTTTCTCCAAGGCTTTCTGTGCTTCGTCGAATCGGCCCAATTCCGCCAGTCCCCAGCCATAGTCATTGAGCACCGAGTAATTGTTGGGGGTATTCGCGACGGCCCTTTCCAGCCACGGAAGGGCTTCCTGTTGTTTCCCGGCGCGGCACAACGCCCAACCCAGGCCAATAATGAACTCCTGCTCGCCAGGACTGGCTGCCAAGGCGGCCTCATACAAGCGGCAGGTTCCGGCGGCATCGCCCGCGTCCATCAGTGACTGGCCAGCTTTGTCGTTGATTTCAATCCAGTCCGCGGTATTTGGTGGAAGCTGCGTCAATTGGACCAGCAACC
>JBKQUS010000198.1:0-35747 GCA_052325505.1 Limisphaerales bacterium | reverse complement strand
AAGTCTTTTATAACCGACAACGGCTCCACAGCGCTCTCGGTTACAAATCTCCTGTGGAATTTGAAGAACTATTAACCTATAAATGAACAGTTTTATCGAGTGTCCACTTTTTCGGGGGAAGTACAGTACCTGCACGATTGCGCATTATTGGCA
The DNA here is from genome assembly GCA_052325505.1 of Limisphaerales bacterium. GTDB lineage: Bacteria > Verrucomicrobiota > Verrucomicrobiia > Limisphaerales > Palsa-1400 > DASRLE01. The sequence goes on along the minus strand of JBKQUS010000198.1, from coordinate 35,594 downwards.
AAATTTTCCGAACCATTTTCCCGGATAACAAATGAGAAATTCTCAATGACCAATTTTCAATCCAGACTCAGCGCTCTGCTTGCGGCTTGCCGCGCCGCGCCTTTGCGTCTTGGCGCGATCAAGTTTTCAAATGCCTTCACCGGTTTGACCGGGTCACGCGCCTTTCAGGACCTGCTCTGTAAGTTCCAAGTCCTTTTCCAGGGGCAGCTTTGGCTTGATCTTGCGGGACTGCAACGCGCCGTGATAGGCGCGGGCGGCTTCTTCGGGGGAAATCTTGCCATCGGTAATCAATCGCAGCATCTCGATGAAGAGGAGTTGATGCTCGGCCTGGTTGATTTTTCGGCCGAAAAGAGCAACGCGCGCCCCGTACTTCTGCGCGTCGTGAATCAGTTTGAAGGCGTCGTGCGTCGTGCCGGCCGCCCCGCCCAAGATTCCCACCACCAGATTCGGATCGTATTGCGCCAGTTCCTCCATGCAACGGGGACCGTGATAGGCGATTTTCAAAAAAAGAGGACGCCCCGCCCCGGCCACGCCGGCCAGGCTGCGAAGGATCATGTCATTGATGAATTCGCCGGTTTTATCGGAGGGAATGCCGGTTGCCGTGTTGGGATCGAAAACTTCCAGGAAATATCGGAAACGTTTGCGTTCCGCCTCCTCGCGAAATTCCTTGAACGCCAGCAGCGTCTCGCGGTCCCGCGCCAGGTCGTTGGTAAAGGTGACGGAATACAGGCCAAGATCGGCCCCGGGCACTTCGCCTTCGCCGCCTCTGTGGTCCAATCTGCCGTATTGGATGTGCTCGATGGAGGCCGAACGAAACGGTTGCGACGGCTGCAGGATGTAACTCCCGTGGCGCACCGCCCAGATATCCGTCGAGTCATTGGCCCGGGCCGCCGGCGTGACATGCGTGTCGCGGAACAAGCCTTCCTGGATGGTCAGCCGCTCGTTGACCGAGGCGGACATGAGCATGAGATCAACGACCCCCTGCTTCACCTCCTCGCGAATAATATCCAGAAACTCCGGCAAGTTCCTATAACCAAACTCCTCCCGGCTCCAGATTTCAGGCGAAAAATGTGCCGGCTGCGCCCCTTCCGCCGACAGCCAGGCGCGCGGGCCGGGAGCGCGCACGCCAAAGGCCATGTCCCCATCCTTGGCGTCGGCGATAATGAAGGCGCGCCCCGCGGGGTCTGCCTTGATTTCAGCCAGCTTGGTGTCGAGCGACTTGACGAAAGGCATTTTCTCTTCCTATTGTTTGGTATTGACACTACCGAAGCGGGGATCGGGAATTCCGAGGGTCCGCTTGATGGCGAGCAATTCCTGCAACTGGGCATCCGAAAAGGCTTTCAAGGGAGCGCCCAGTTGGGACGCGATCACTATGGTGTGGCAATAGGCCTCGATGATTTCCATTTTGAAATAGGCATCTTCCAGGCTGACGTGGCTCCAGGCCACCACGCCGTGATTGGCCATCAAAATGGTGTTGTGATGATCGGTCAGGTCGGCCACGAGTTTGCCCATTTCCGGCGTGCCGGGCGTGCGGTAGGGCGCAATCGGCACCTTGCCGATGAACACTTCGAGTTCCGGCAGCATGCAACTGGGCGGCTCCACCCCCGCCACGGCGAACGCAGTGGCGTGAGGCGGATGACAATGGACCGTGGCCACCGCGCGGCTCTGGCGCTTCATGATTTGCAGGTGCATCAGGATTTCGCTGGTGCGCTTCTTCGTGCCCGCAAGCTGGTTGCCGTCGAGGTCAACCAGACACATGTCTTCCGGCTTCATGAAGCCCTTGGAAACGAGGGTCGGCGTGCACAGGGCCAGATTTTCCCCGACCCGGATGGCCATGTTGCCGCCGTTGCCATCGACATAAGCGCGGGACCAGAGGCGCCGGCCCATCTCGCAAAGCTGCAGCTTGAGCGCGCGCGTTCCGGGCGAATTGAAGAAGGCTTTGGCCGTTTTATTCTTGACATTTTTCATGGCTATAACTTCACCTTGTTTTCCCCGCCAAGATTAGGATGAGAGACTGGAAACCGCCATTCAAAAGAATGCAACGCCTCCCAAACCGCCGCCACGGGCAGCGCCTCAAGACCGGCCGGGTCGCGCCGGATCTTCATGCGCGGGGATTGCGGACGCCAGGTTGTCAAGTCGGTTTCCCCCCACAGGGCCAATCCCGGCAAATCCAGCGCTGCCGCCAGATGGGTGACGCCGGAGTCGTGGCCGATGAACGCCGCACAGGCCTGCATCCGCCGGGCCAGTTCGAGCAACGGCAGGTTTTGTGCAATGTGCGCGCGGCCCGCCGGCAATGCGGACGCCAGGCGCGCGCACCGGTCCCCTTCCGCTTCGCCGCCGATCAGCAGGAAGCCGCAGGAAGATTGGCCGGCCAGCAAACTGAGCAATTCCGCCCATTTAGCTTCAGGCCAGTTTTTCCTCCCACTGCCACTGCCGGGGTGGAGCGCCAGGCGCGGCGGCGCGGCGAGCGGCACGGCGGCCAAAGGAAGGCGCGGACGCGGATCGGCCCCATAAATGTCGAGCGCCTGCAAAGGCCGGAGCAACTGTTCGGTGGTGTGGACCCCCGCCGTTTCATCGGGCCGATGCGGCCCCGCGATGAACAGCGCGGCAGAACATCGCGCCACGTTGGAACGAAAGACGCCCTGCGGATCGTGCAAATAGGAAATGATGCAGCCAAACCCCTGGAGCCACCCGCCAGCCTCGGCAGGCCAGGAACCGTCGGGGACAAAGAAGCCGGTGAAGCGGGGAGATTCAAGCGCGGCGGCGTCATCCGCCAAACCGGCTGCCACGGCCAACGAAGCCGTGGACGGGTAACCGAGGATTTCCAGCCGATGCCCCGGAAAACGCCGTCGCAGGGCGGCCAAAACCGGAAGTGTCAGAATGAAATCCCCCAAAGCGCCTCCGCGAATCACCAAAATACTTCCATCTGCCGCATGATCCAGGCTGGTCATTGTGTTGGTTCAGGATGCCTCCGGCGGAAAGGACCATAAAGCGTTTTCCCATGAAAAATCACTCAAGTTTCACATGCTCCCGCCGATCATTAAACGTAAGTTGTAATGTTGCATGAAAATCCAATCTGCGGCCCTGTCCGCCGGGGCAAAAATCCCCGGCCAAAGGCTCCATCCCTCCGCGGCTTGGGCGCTCAGAACAAGGCGTGGATGCGTGGATCGTTATGAATGCCGATGAGATAATTGCCCAAGTAAAGGATTTGCCAGTGGTGTCGGAGACGGCCCGCAAGCTTGCCATTCAACTCAACCAACCCGAACTGCACAGGGATGAACTCGTTGCCACGTTGCGTTGCGACAATGTCCTCACCGCCAAACTGCTGCGAGTTTGTAATTCGGCCGAGTACGGCGCGCGGGAGCCGGTCGTTTCCATTGATCAAGCCCTGCTGTTGCTCGGCGACAACATGATTTTCCGCATGGTCTGCTCCATCGGTTTTGGCGGCTCTTTGGCGCCTTCCGCGCCCGGTTACGATACCGAAGCCAACGGCCTCTGGAGCCACTCCCTCAGCACGGGTGTCGGCGCCGAGTATTTGGCCGATGTTGAATCCTACGGCAATTTTCCCCCTGCCACTGCTTTCACCGCCGGCTTGCTACATGACATCGGCAGGACTGTCATTTGCAAGATCTTGACACCCAAGACCCGGGCCGACATCCGGGCCAAAATCTTCGAACAATCACTCTCGAGGGTTGAGGCGGAAAAGGCCGTATTGGGAGCCAACCACAGCGAAATTGGGGCCTGTTTGCTGAAAAAATGGTCTTTGCCGGAGCCAATCATCGAAGCCGTGGCCAACCATCATTCTCCTGTTGTCGAACCTTCCATTTATTTGTCAGCGGTGGTGCATCTCGCCGATTGCGCCGCGCACCTTTCCAACTCTCCCAGCGCGTCTCCAGGGTGGCAAGCCGAGGCTGGCCAGGCCAAAAAGAAGGCCGCTGAAGCGCTGCGCATGGACGCGGAAAAAGTCGAACAATTCATCTCGGGGATCCATGGCGCCATGCACTCGCTTTCCCAGCTCGTGGCTGCGGCATAAGCCATACTACTTTATTAGATTAGAGCGTCTCAGAATCAGACCGCCATCGCCGCTTCGGCCTTTTTCATCGCAGCGGCCAGTGCCCCCGCCGCCGCCGGCAGGACAGCCCTGAGATCATCCATTTTTTCGCCGACCTGCTTCACCACGGAGTGGGCCTTGCACTTGATCAACTGCCGATACCATCCCAGAAACTCCTGGCTGACCAACCTCTCGTTCTGTGGTGTGAACCGCCGCCGGCACCCGCCCGCGAGCACTTCGCAAAGGGTCAGGGCGGCCAGGTGTCGCGCGGAATTGGGATAATGGGCGCGGGTCCAGAGAGGCAGGGCCAACGCCACCTGCTGATGCAGCGTCAAAGCTTCGGCGCGTTGCAGAAGGATGCCGGAATCCTCGGGCAGATGTTTCATGGCCTCGCCAGTCCAGTCCTGGGCGAACTCCAGGAATTCCGGCTGGCTTAGGGCAATCTGGCCGCCCAACAGCCAGGCCTGAATATCCCGGCCATTCCCGGCCACCAACTCGTTCAACAGTTTCAGGGCCTCAAGCGGCCGGCCCTGTTGGAAATGGAACTTTGCAAAATCGAAACGCACGGGGCGTGATTTGGGATCTTCGGCCAGCGCCTCACGGAAGGCCGTTTCCGCTTCAACCTTGTCTCCCAGCGCCGCCAGGGAAAGAGCCAGGCAATGACGGGGGCCGGCCTTGCGGATTTCCTTGTGAATGGGCGAGAGCGCGGGCTGGCCGCGCTTGGCCAGGCATTGGCGCATTTGCTCCGCGGCGGCGTCAGGCTGCTTGAGTTCCAGCCGGGCCAGACCGAGCATGAAATGCTGGGAGGCCGTCAACCCGGCGGATTGGGCAAAGGGCTGCCGCCAGAGTTCCACGATCTCGCTGAACCGCCCGGCGCCAAGCAGGTGGGTCGTCAGTTGCGTCAGCAGGGTTTCACCTAATTCGGGCGCAACTTGCGATGGGGGCAATGCGGACATCAGCCGCAACGCTTCGCGATATTGTTCCAAACCGGCTTCCACTTGCCCGGACCGGACCAATTCCAATCCGAGGTTCATTACCAGATTCGGTTCGCCGGGCAATTCTTCCACGGCGAGCCGCAGCAGGCGCAGGTTGCGCTCGGATTTGCCACGGCTGTCAACCACTTCCTTCTTGTAGCCCCGATGCAGCAATGCGGTGCGGCCCAGCTGGTTTTCCAAACCCCATTCCCTGGCGCGCACTTCCAGGCTGCTAAAGACTTGCTCGTGAACCCGTCCCACATAGAAAAGACCCGGCGCGTTGCGGAAGAGGCGCGGCACATAACTGCAACCCTCGTCTTCCAAGCCCTGGTCAATGATGGGCAGCCGGTAGCCCATCACTCCGGGTGACTGCATCTCCTCCAGGATCGTCCGCCGGTGTTCGGCCAACAGCTCTTCGTCGGCATCCAGGCATAACACCCAATCCCCGGTGACATACTTCAGGGCCTCATTGCGGGCGGCGCTGAAATCATCGTTCCAGGCAAAGAAATGTGTCTCGGCATTGAATTGTTTGGCGATCTCCACCGTGCGATCCGTCGAACCCGTATCGACCACCACAATCTGCCCGGCGATGTCGCGGACCGACTGCACACAGCGCTCAAGAAATTGCTCCTCATTTTTGGCGATCAGGCAGACGGTCAATCGCGGCGTCTTCCCGGCCTTCTCCGTCATCACCGGCGGAAGAACAAATCGCCCGGGCTTGCCGTTTCCATGCGAATTAGCTTTTAGAAATTGTTTGGCCGGTTTCCACTGCGGCGCAAGCGAGGCCGCATACTGTCCACAGCGGCGCGCGGCGTCGAAATCCCCCGCCGCCCGCGCCACTTCGCCAAGGAACAGGCAGGCCTCGGGATGAAACGGACGCGCTTGCAGTGCCGCGCAGGCAGAGTCCCAAGCGGCCTTGAAGTTCTTCGCTTTCAACAAACCGCGCGCTTCGCCCAAATGGCCAACGAGGGCGCAAGGCGGCAGTTTGATCGGCGTTGCCGCCTTGGCCTGTTTCGGAGTGGCGGCAGCGGCCACGGGGGCTTTCGCGGCCTCGTCCAGAAACCGGAAGAGGAGCGCCTCCCATTCGTTCCATTCGCGTTCGCGCGGATATTCGCGGGCCGTGGCCAGGCCGCCCTGGACCAATTTTTCGCGCAACGCATGGTCACCAATGAGCCGTTCCACGGCGTCGGCAATTGCCTGGGGTGATTTGATCGGAACCAACAGCGCGTTTTCGCCGTCGCGGCAATACTCCATTGCGCCGCTCGTGGCGGTGCAGACGACCGCGCAACCGGCTGCCATCGCCTCCTGCGGCGGACGCGGGCAGGAATCATAGTAGGACGCGTAAATCAGAATATGAGACGTGCCGAACAAGGCTGTCTTCATCTCGTCTCCCGGCGCGATGTAGAATTCGCACGGGAAATGCGAGAAAATATCCGGCCCCGTGGCGGACATGCGCAAGGCGGTGAAATGCGGATTTTTGCGCGCCAGAATCTGCAACGCATCGTGAATGTCCTGGATGCCCTTGAACAAAAGCGGCTCGGCTTCCGTGCCGCGGGAGTCCGGGCCGACGATCAACAGGCGGAACCTCGAGCCGGGCAGCGAGCGCTGCAACGGGCGGAAAATCGTCTGGTCGGTGCAGACCGGCAGGATGGCGTCATGACGTCGCCCGCACAGTTTTTGAACGGCGTCAGCCAGGTTGCGCGAGTTCGCCACAAACCGAATGTCCGGCAGTATATACGAAGCGCGGGACAGCTCGCGCCAGCGGCGGTTTTGCGGCGTGTCGGCCATCGTCGCATCGGCGAACACGTATTGGTCCCCCTGCGCGTAATAGATTTTGACCGGCGCCTTGATGGCTGCCAACTCATGTGCGTTCGTAAAATAAGTCGCCACGACAATGTCACTAGGCGGGACCGACGCGGCGAGAGGCTGGCCGGCGGGCGCCTGGATGACGCGGGTTTGAAACTGGAACCAATCCGGCCGGGCCGTGTGAGTCACGATGGTCACATCATGACCGCGCCGTCGCATTTCTTCGGCTTGCCGCAGCAACGTCTGGTTGCCGCCCGTCACGCCGAGAATGCTGTTGATGAGATAGGTGATGCGGAGGCGCGGCCTGTCAGAGTAGCCACTGATGGAGACGGTGGTATCGGTGGAAGGCGCGGCGGCCTTCGCCAGCGAATGCCGATCCAGTAACTCTTTCGCCGATTTCCGCACCGCTTCGTTGTAAAGCTTGGGATGATTTAGGACAATCTGCGCGATGAGCCGCTCGCGTTTTTGGTTCGCGCTGCTCAACATCGTCTGCCCGCTCTTGCGATACAGGAACAGAGGCTCATGCAGACAATGGCCGTCCCAGCCGTGCTCGACGCAGCCAATCCAGAAATCCCAATCTTCATACCCTTCGCGCATCGCCTCGTTGTAGCCCCCAACCTGTTCCCAAGCGGAACGGCGGATCAGCGAGCAAACGCACGCAATGTTGTCCTTCGCGATCAGCGTCGCGCGGTCAAAATCCGGCAGTCGATATTCCGTATCGATGTCGCCAAAATGCTGGATATGCGTGTAGGCGAAACCCACCTTCGGCGAGGCATCGAGCACCGGCACAAGCCTCGCCAGCAGCGCCGGCTTGATTTTGTCGTCGGCGTCGAGCGGCAGAAAGTACTTGCCGCGCGCGGCGCGCATGCCCGCGTTGCGCGCGCTGGGCAAGCCTCCGTTGGATTTTTCCACCAAGCCGATTTGTTTGCCGGGATACTTGGCGATCAATTGTCTTGCCACTTCGCTGGTGTTGTCCGGACTCCCGTCGTTGACGATGAGAATTTCCCAATCGGCAAAAGACTGCGCGACCACGCTCTCGACGGCCTCCGGCAGAAAGTGCGCTTGTTTGTAACAGGGGATGACCACCGAAACCACGGGCGGCTTTGCTTTTGGTGCTGCGGACGCGGGAACAGCCGGGCGCGCGACAGGCGCCGGCATCGAGGACAAAGAAGCGAGCAGTTTGCAGGCGGTTTGTTCCGCCACTTCGTCGGAGACTTTCCTGGCCAGATCAAGCCCAAGTTTCAGGAGCGTGCCGGCAAGGGTGCGATCCAACGCGCACATCTCCTCTCCGACTGTAAGAAGTGCTTCCAGAACGAGCGGCGGATGCTGGCAGCCTTCCATCGATTTGACCGCTTCGATGAGGAGGCCTATGGCGGCTTCGGTTTGTTGTTGCCGTGCGAGAACCTTTGCCGTTTCCATCTTGCAACGCCACACAATTCTCGAGCGCATCACCGAGGGATCCGTCAGGCCCTGGTGCGCCAGAATTTCCATGCGCAGTTGTTGTCCTTGCGCAAAGAGCACCAAGCCGCGGAAGGCTTCAGGCACGGCGTCCAGGTAGGGCCTGATGTTAAGCATCCTGTTCTGATAGAGGTTGGTAGTCCGCAGCATGCTGTTCGCGTCGGCGCGATACCAAAACAGAAATTCCGGAAGGACCATGAGCTTGAAGCCCTGAAGAACTGCCCTGGCAAAGAACTCCCAATCCTCGTGAGTCACGCCGTGGAGCTCGGCGAAGCCACCCAATCGCTCGAAACAAGAGCGACGCACCAGCGCATTGGCATCGCCGAAACAATTGCGAAACGCCCCATAAGCCACACAGGCACCCAAGGGAAGGGCGCGGGATTTGGGAGCGGCATGCCGGTTCGGAGCTTCGGTGCCGGAAAAATAATTCGAGCCGCAGGTGAGAACGTCTGCGTTTGAATGCAGCGCCGCGTTGACGAAGGTGGATACTTCCGCCGGCTCGGCAAAGTTATCGTCATCCATGAACAACAGGAATTCGCCTGTGGCGTGTCGCGCGGCAGTATTGCGGGCGGCGCCAAGGTAGCGGTTTTGTTGACGGACGATTTTCCAGGCCCGTTGCGCAAATTGAGGTTCCAATTCCTGCAAGGCCTGAACGGCCGCGGGTTGCGTGCTGCCATCATCCACCAGCACCACTTCAAAATTCGAATAATCCTGCGTCTCCAGCGATGCCACAGCCTGCCGCAACAAGTTGGGCCGGTTGAATGTGGTCAGGCAGACGCTGACCCTGGGCAAGGTTGACGGAATCGCCGGCACAGGGATGTTTGCACATTCCGGCCCCGGAATCAGGCTCTCGTGCCATTCAATCCAGGACTGTTCATTTGCAGAAGGATCCACCGAAGGAAGGGCGGCACGAAAACCCTGGGCAAGCGCGCCAGAAAGTTTGGCGGCCAAGGCCTCCGGTTTTGCATCGAAGCAAACTCTGTCAACGTCCTCCGGCGCGATGAGTTCGGGAATACCACCGACGCGGCTGGCGACAAATGGAACACCCAATCCCAAACATTCACAAACGGCATTGGGAGAATTCTCCAGAAGGGATGCCACAATGGCCAGGCGCCCCGGCTTCCTGAGATATTCCATCGCCTGCGGTTGGTTCCTGTCAGAAATAATTTCGGACTTCCACAGCCATTGTTTGGACCGCTTCGTGATATATACCCGGGCCGGAACACCCTCCACGCTCGATTCTGCGCCCAGGAACGAAACCCCCTGAATTTTCTTTGCGACAGCGTCGGGTAGGCGATCCAGTGCATCGCAGAAAAGCGGCAACCCCTTGAGTGTTTGGAGGCGGCCGAAGAATACCAACTCCTTGATGTCCTGCGACTGGTCTGAGAGCGGCTTTTTTTCTAATCTGGCGGAATGAGGGAGGATGCTTTGCTGCACATACGAGGCTGCGGGCAGTTCCCAACCCCGATCCACAACCCAGTTGAGGAGAAACTGGCTTGGGCAGAAAGCCACGTCGGCCATCGCCACCGATTGACGTTCCATGAAATCCATTCCCAAATCACTCAGGTCGGCCAAGTGCTCCCGGCTAGCCGTCCTCAGCCATTCAGTTCCGCCGCGCAGGCCGACACAGAACATTGTCCTGGCAAAGGCCAGGCCCTGCTGCTTGGCGGCAAGGGCGTAATAGCCGAACCCCTGCCACTCCTGAAAATGGACGATATCAAAATGGTCGTTTTTCTTCAGCCAGTGATAAACTTCATAGGCTTTGTAGTAAAATTCGGAATAATGCAGGCCAAGGTCCATTATCCTCGGCAGAGCCACCAGGGTTATGCCGCGACGCTTAAAATTTTTCACCCAATGATCGATGTCGTCACTGGCGGCAGTGTCCCCGCCCAAGTAAAGGCACGTCACCTCATGCCCCACCTTCACCAAGACCTCAGCCATCGTGGTGTAAGCCGTGCCAATTCCTCCATTTTGATGAAGCCCGACGAATTCCGGGCTTGCGATGCAAATCCGCAAACGGCGCGGATTCTTTTGCGCTCCTGCACGGGGCAACGGAGGAAAGAGCCGGTGTTCCTTTGGGGTTCTGACAGGTGGTGTGGTCATACTTTGTGGGGCAGGTTCCGCGATAGCAACGGTTTTCGTGGCGGCATGACTGACAAGAATGTCCTTTTCCAATTGCCCCGGGCGGAGGCGGCGGGCGACCGCGGCGAGGCCGGGCTGGATGGACGGCTGGATCGACTGCGCAACCGCGGTCTGCTGCGAGGCCACATACACCGCCTTGGGAGTCCCAATGGATTCGCGAATCACCGCCGTCACGGTCATCCCTTTGGCCTCGAAGATCTTCCGGATTTGCTCTTCGGAGAACCGGTGCTTGTATTCCGACGGACGCCGCTCCGCGACGGGTTTGTCCCAGTCCTGGGTGTGATATTGATTGTTAGGCAGTAGGTTGTAGGCGGCGTCAATAATGTCAACAATAATCACCCCCCCCGCCTCCAGAAGCGGCAGATATCGCTCCACTAGCCTCTCCAGGGGAAACTCATCCTGCAAGCAAACCCAGATCAGCGCCTCGATCACGGCGAATTTCTTCGCCGGCAACTGCGCTGGTTTCAGGGCGTCATCCGCCCAAAGATGCACCGGAAGTCCCGCTTCCCGCGCAATGTCCTGCCCGGCCGCGATGGCCGCGGCATTTATGTCCAGCCCGTGCAAATCAGTAAATCCGTGCTGCGCCAGCCAAAGAAGGTTGTAGCCGACGCCCGCGCCCAGCGAGAGAATGGGGGCATCCTTCGGGAAATGTCTGGCAACCCATTCGCAGGGGCGCCAGCAATCCCACCGGTCAGCCCGTTGCCGGAAAGCGTAACTGAACCAGGCCATAACACCATGCCGCGCCAGCGCAGCCTCGACCATCGCCACCGGCAAATTCACCTCGGGAGCGCAAGGGGATGAAGATACGCTGATCCTTTGCGGACGAGCCGAATCAGAAGTGGTTCTCGTGGGGATGGCTGCCAGGCCGACCATGTGGTGGTGGCGGTACTCCGTAAGAGTGCAGAATTTTATCCCCAGTTTGACCGCCAGGTCGAACACCCGCTCCAGCATTTGCAGATATCGCTCCACCTCGGCCTCCGTCTGGGGATAAGGCGAAGCGCCGGCGATGAGTTCCACGTTGTGAAACATCATGACCAGGGGGCGATGCAGACCGTTCACCGCTTTCTCGTTGGCGACGTAACGGAGAACATTGCAGAGTGTTTCGCCATCCGAATACCAAGGCCGGAACCAGATCGGATCGCGCGGCTTGTTGGCCGCAACCGTGCCCGGCGCGAGGACGGTGACGGGCACTTCCAAAAAAGCCGATTTTCCCGGCGTCCAGATGTTGCCATCGGGAGCCACGGTGTAAGGCCGCTCGGGAAAGTCGCGGAAGTCCGGTCGTTTTTCTCCCTTCCTGTCGGTCCAGCAGATGTGGGGTGTCACAGAGGAATCAACCAAGTAGCCTAATTCACGCAGCCACCGTCCGGTGTGCGGGCTGATGCCAAATCGACCGGCGCGAAAACTGGTTGGACGGCGGCCAAACTGTTGCTCGAACAATTCGGTCAGGGTGGCCAGCTTGGCGCGTTCCAAGTCCGGCGGGTATTCGCATTGCATCTCATCGGTGATCGTACCCGCAAAGTTCCATGTTTTTATTTGCGGCGTTATGTAGTCCCCGTGCAAGTGTGTGGTCAACTCAACTCCCGACAGGGAACGAAGCACCTCGCAGCTTTCCGGGTCCGTGATGACTTCCGGGCTGAGGAGGTAAGTCGGACGGACGCCTTTGCGGGCAAATAACGGCTGCAAACGGCCGGGTATGGCATGGGTGACGCCTTTAAAACTCAACGGAGTGGCTGTCCGCCAATTCGCGCTTTTATCGCATTCGGTGTCAATCGTTACAACGAGAAAGGGAGGCTGGCTGTTCATTGGATGGTCTTATTTAGGCAGCTATTGCAACTTGGGACTTTGTCCACTCCTTTGATTGTCCGGTCAGATCGTTGCTGGTCAGCACAGCTTGCATCGCGGAGCGCAAGCTGCGCCAGTTTTCGAGAAACACTTCCATGCGCGGCAGCGGCAGCAGCAGTTCTCTCTCCAGGTTTTCATCCTCATAGGTGTGGATATCGTGATACGGCAAACCCATCATTTCGCAGAATTCCGATGTCCGTGTGTCCGTGCCGATGAAAATGCCGTGTTTGCCGTAACTCAAGGACAACATGCCAAAATGAAGCCGGAGGCCCGCCGTGCGCGATGCCATTTTCACCGCGTTGATCATGACCTCGCACCCCCACTTTTCATCGTACAAATATTCCACTCCAAACTCGTTGGCCAGGCGCTCGCCAATCTCAATGTCGTAAGGACTCTGCAAAATCAGCGTCGGTTTAAACCGCCGGCAAAGATGTTCCAGCGTCTTCAAACTTTTTGCGCTCCACCGGTTCTCCACGTGCAGCAGGCGCGCGCGCACGGAGAGGACCAGGCGGGAGCAGTCGCCCTCTGCAAAGCGCGGTTCTTTTTGCGCGTGGAACAACACCGGGCATCCCGTTAGCTCGACATTCCGGATGCCCAAGTTCTGCACAAACCGGAGGGAGGCTGGGTCGCGCACGCTCCCCACTGCGCAGCGTTCATGAATCATGCGCACCGCTCTGACACCCTCTGCGTCCATTTCCGGCAACTGTCCGATCGACGCGCTGGCCCCAAGCCCGAGAGGAACAATGGGTATGCGAATCCGATCGATGACCTCCGGCTTCAGCGCGCAACTGAAACTGGTCTGGTACAGATTCGTTCCGCAAATGATGGCGATGTCACACGCGTTCACCTGTTCAATTTGTTCATCGGTCAGAGGTTGCAGCAGCGGAATAGTTGTGGCCGGATGTTCCGGGAGCAGTCGTCGTATGGCATCCACAATCAGCGCGTCGCCTGAGTTGTCACCGTTCACAGCCGCACTGAACAGAGCCAGGGACTTGGGATGGTTCTGGAACGTGGGAGGGGTGGGAGGAAGTTGGGTGGTCCTGTTTACCGACGCCTTTGTCACGGTCAGCGCCTGATGGGTGTGTCGGAATACTTCCCGCCACTGCCGGGCAACCTGGCTCCAAAGCCGCGTGCGGTTCATGGTTTCCGCATTTTGCCTGCCCACCTTGCGTACACGCTCGACGTTTACGGCGCACCACTGGAGCGCGGCCCGAAAGGCGGCTGGAGTGCGGTTCACGATCAGGCCATTACTGCCGTGCCTCACCAACTCCGGCACAATCCCCACATCAACAGCCACTGGAAAACAGCCGCACGCCATCGCCTCGATCAACGTCAAAGGCTCGCCTTCGGCTGTGGATGCGACACAGATAACATCGATGGAATTATAGAAATCACACATCGCCGCGGCATCGAGGCCACCTCCGGCCACATGCAACTCAAAATCCGGCAAGACGGCCGGCTTCAGAATATCCTCCAAGCCCTTGCAGGGATCCTTGGCGTTACCCGCCCACCCGATGCGCAGTTGTCCTCCGGAACTCTTCCGCATCATAAACTGGGCGGGATCAAAACCATTTTGGGCAAGCCATACTTTGCGCAAAGGGGCAAAAATCGTCTGAAGCCGCAGCGAAGTCGCGGTGAGTGTCCCGGCCTCGGTCAAATATTTTGCCTCCATTTGCTTCGGCGTCAGCAGCCCATATTGATCCTCATTGGCCCATCGATGGCTGCTGATTTCCTTGATGACACGCCTGGGATCGGTCACGAACCGCTGATGGTAGGTTTCCCCCCAGAAGAAAACATGAATCAGGTCAAACGGCCACGCGCCGAGGTTGGGCTTCTGCCAGACATATTCGATGCGGAATTCGAATTCATCGCACAAATTTTTGGAGATCGCCTGCGCCGCGGCGTCGTAAGCCCATCCTGGACGATCCGCCAACAGGAGAACCTTGGGCCGGGACGGCGAACCCGCCGGGGCGGGCACGGCTTCTCCACAGCCCGCCAAAACCCTGTCGTTGGCGCCGACGGTGTCTTTCGGTTCGTGCGAGTGGGGGGGGGCAGAATGCGCTTTGCTCTCGAACACGTATATTCGCTCATTCTCAGGCATCTCGATCATCCTCAGGACTCGGCCGCCGTTTTTTACCCACACTCCTTCTATTTCTGAGAAGCTGAGGCAGTTTCTCCACCCCTGGCGCTGGCGTCTCTCAGAATTTGTCGGCCCGTTGTAAGATAAAACAACGTAGGATGAGCGTTGAGCCGTTTGCGCCAGGAAGGCAATGGGTTTATCGAGGTACTCTATAACCCCAAGGCAAAATGCAATGTCGAATTCTCCGCAAAGAGGGTCAATGTTGAAGTCGCAAAGAATTGTATCCGGAGTTCGCTCGCAATAATCGTACGGGCGGTAAATCCATGTTTTCGGCAACAATCCCCTCAAGGTCTGACGCCCACAGCCCAGGTCGGCTACAATGGGGGCGACAGAGCGGACGGGCATGGAAGAAACCAATTCAACAGCCCAATGAGCGCGATCCTGCCACTCGAGAAGATCCTGCCCCACATTATGGTGCAGTTCATTACTGGGAAGCTGCGCCTTTGGAATAGTTTCAATAATCTGGTCATTGACAAGATGCGCCTGGGCTCCCATTAGTGTTTCTGTATCCATAATCCTTGCTTCTCGCCGTCTGTTTCGTGCGGGTCATTCTTACTGCCCGGCATGGAGCGAAGGGCGTTCAGCCCAGGAAATTCAGCAATGAAATGTCCATCACCTTCGTTCCGCTCTCCAGCGCCGCCTCATATGCTGTTTGGGTCTGGCTTAATTCCGTCAACGTCGTGGCCATGTCGGCGCTGGTCTCTCCCGAAATTTGGGTGGTCAGATTGGTGCTTTGTGCGGTGGCCAGGCTGCTGGCCGCGCTCAGCGCGGACTGCGTCACGGCATTGGCGCTGATCTGATCGACAATGTTGTCCTCGTCCGTCTGCAGCGCCGGCGCGTCGGTGGAACTGATCGCGCTGGTGTTGCCTGATTCCAGGTCCGATTGCAGCGCGAGCATGTGATTGAACAAGTCCGCGCCAGTGGTGGTGTTCGTAAAAAGACCCTCTGCGCCCGAGGCAAGAACTTGCGCCGAGACTTTCGTGTTTGGCGCGATCTCACTCTGCGCCAACTCGGTGCCGCCCACAAGCGCGCAGGTGACGGCTGTGATTTTGCCGTTGGTCGTGGTGGCAAGAAACGGTTTGGTATCGCAAGCGGTCCCGCTAAAAATGTAATTCCCGTTCTCATCCTGCGTGTTGCCCAGTTGCACGGCCTGCTGGATCAACGACTGCACCTGCGTCGCATAATCGGAAAGCTGCGCGGAGGAGTTCGTCCCATTGGACGCTTCGGTGGCGATTTGGTTGACCTGGCTGACGAGCGTCTGCAGGCTGTTCATCACGGTGGCGGAGGTCGTGGCCGTGCTTTGCAGTTGTGTGATGTTGCTTTGGTAGGCGGCGTTGGCGGCGGAATCGGTTTGCTGGCTCAACACCTGGGCCATGACCGCGGGGTTATCCTCCGGCAACGTCGTGGACAGACCCGTGGTGACCTCCCCTTGCAACGTCTGCTGTTGCTGCTGCAATTGCTCCACCTGATTGAGAAAATTATCCGTAAAGCTCGTGTTGGATATGCGCATATTCTCGATGGGTTAATGGTCTATACCGTCTTCATGTTGACGAGGGTGTCCAACATTTGGTTCACCGTCGTGACCAATTCTGCCGAGGCCTCATAAGCCTTTTGAAATTGCAGCAGATTGGTCATTTCCGTGTCCGTGTTCACTCCGCTGGCTGAATCCCGCTGGGTCGTGAGCATTTGCGCCACGGAGGTGCTGTTGGCCAGTTGCTCGTTGACCGACTGCAAGGAGGATCCAAAGGACCCCACCGCCTGCGAGTAATACTGGCTCATTGTCTGGTTGTTCAGGTTTGATAAGGGCGTGTCGGCCAATTGCGCCATCGCCAGCACCACCCCATTGTCGCCCGGCTCTCCCGTGCTGCTGGCTTGAAAGGCCGAAGGATCATTCACCAACGTGCTGTTCACGCCGATAGTCGCCGCGTCGGTTCCCGTGAAAAACGGCTGCCCGCTGTTGCCGTTCAAGTCCGTGCCGTCTTCATACACCCCATTGACCTGGGTGATCAGTTGCCCGGCGAGGGTGTCGAGCGAGTTCTGCAAGGTTGTCACCGCTCCGTTGCGGACCGTCATGCTGCCCTCGATGCTGCCGGAGGTCAGGGTCAGTTCGCCGCCGTTGACCGCCTCGACGTAGAGCGGCCCATTGGAAGACGTCGTGGCCAATGTATTTGTCACCGTATCGCCCGTCACCATGTTTATTCCGCCGACATCAACGTTGACTGCGCCGTTCGCCTGCGCGGAAGTCGTCAGATTTACGTATCCTGCCAGGTTTTCAATCGTTTGCTCGCGCTCATCCACCAATTGTTCAGCCGTTCCGCCGCTGTCCTGGGCCTCCATGATTTGCTGGTTCAACGACGCAATCTGGCCCAAGTCCTGATTGACGGCGGTGACGCCGTTTTGAATGGAAGTGTTCAAGTTGGATGTCACCGTGCTCAACCCGGAGGACACCTGGTTGAATTGCTCCGTCAATTGTTGCGCGCTTTGGATGACGGCTTGCCGGTCCGAAATATTGCTCGGATCTGTGGAAAGGGTTTGCAGCGAACTAAACAGATTGGACAAGTCCGCCGTCAGTCCAGTCGAACTGGTGGCGGCGTCAGAACTGCTGGAGCTGTTGCTTAACTGCTCGTTCAAATAAGCCTCCGCCTCCTGCAACGCGTTCTGCTGGGATGTAAGCGAACCCGTCACGCTGTCTTCCGCCGCAATCTGCGAGTCCAAAAGCGCGTTCCGCAACGAGGTGATCGAGACAGCGTCCACGCCCGTCCCTTCCTCGCCAGTAGGTGTGTCCACTGGCGTGGCTTCCTGCAGCTCCAATTGCTCATCGGCGTAGGCGGGATTGTTGACGTTGGCCAAGTTCTGGCCCGCCAGCGCCGTCGCCTCCTGTTGCACGGAGAGCGACTCACTACCCATGTTCAATACGCCAAATAGTGACAGCATAATTCGATGGGGTCAGCCGAATGCCTCATAGGTCGAGCGCGGAGTGAAGCGGCGAAACTTCATCGCCCCGCGGCCGTTGTAGATGCGCGAGATGCGCGACGGGAAAAGGAGGCCAAGCAAACTTTGCATCAACTCTATCGATCGGCTCAAGCGCAAGTGATTTTGCCGCGCCCGCTGCCGCACGCGCGCCAGCAACTCGTTGTTCTGCCGCACCAATCCGACGAGCAAAGGCTGGCAATCCGCCGGCAGCAGCGCAATTAGCTCGGCGAAAGACGACTCCCTGCCCCGCTGCAACGTTTGCGCCAGTTGAGCACGACATTCTTCCCGATGCGTCCGGGCCTTCTGCATGGCAAGTCCCTGCTGCCTGACCGGGCCGATGGATTGATAGATATCTTCCGCGCTTCGCGTCCCGATCTGTTGCTGCTGGCGATCCAGCAAGGCCAGCATTTCGCCGTACTGAGCTAATTCCTGGCGCAGGGCGTTGACTAGATTTGCGATGTGCTCCGTCATGAATTAGTGACCGCCCGGCTTCGCGGCCGGCGCAGTTGCTTTGGGCAGTACCTGGTGGACAAGTTGTTTCTCCAGACTCTTGGCCAGACCGAACGTCCCGGAACGGCTGATGCTGTCGGCCATCTGGTTGTCAACCATGTCATTGTAAATATCCTTTTCGTTGGAGTCCTTATTCTCCGAGGACGTGATGACGGTCTTGCGCGCCTCGCCCAAAATTTGTCGCAACAAAATCGCCTCGAACTGTCGGCAGGCCTCCTTGACTTTGTCCTCCTTTGACACATTCGGGTTTGCGGCCAATTGCTCGAACGGGATTGACGAAGCCTTGACGTTGGATTGAAGCGCGGGGATTTCCATGACTCACCTGATGATCAGTTCGGCTTGCAATGCACCCGCCTCCTTCATGGCTTGGAACACCGACATCATGTCGCGTGGCGTTACTCCCAGAGCGTTCAAGGCGGAGGCCACCCTTTCGACCGTGGGCAAATCGGGCAGCGCGACCATCGCGGCCTTTTCTTCCTTCACCTTGGTCTCAGTCTGCTGGGTTACGACGGTCTGCCCGGTCCGGCTAAAGGCATTGGGTTGTGACACATTCTGTGTGGAAGCGATGTTGATGGTCAGGTTGCCGTGGGACACCGCGCAACTGGAGATTTGAATGTGCGCAGTCGTCACAATCGTCCCGGTCCGCTCGTTGATGACGATGCGCGCCGGAATGTCCGGTTCCACTTCCAACCCTTCCAGGATTGAAATGAAATCCACTGGATTGCCTTCAAACTCATCCGGCACCCGCACCCGCACGGTAGCGGAATCCAAGGCCAGCGAGCTGCTGGCGAACCTGTTGTTCAGCGCCAGGGCCAAATGGGACGCTGTCGTAAAATCCGCCTCGCGCAAAATCAATTGCAGATGGTGGTCGCTGATAATCTGCGCGGGAATTTCCCGTTCCACCAACGCCCCGTTGGCGATCAAGCCCACCGTCGGATGGTTCTTCTGCACCGAGGCCCCCCCCGCGCCCTCCGTGCCCGAGGATACGGCTCCAAGAACCAGCGCGCCCTGCGCCACGGCATAAACCTTGCCGTCCGCGCCAAGCAACGGAGTTTGTAACAACACGCCGCCCTGCAGGCTCTTGGCATCCGCCATCGAGGCCACATTCACATCCAGCCGCGTGCCGGCCCGTTTGAAGGCGGGAATGTCCGCCGTAACCAGGACGATGGCCACGTTTTTGGCCGTCATGGTCTGGGCCGGGACAGTCAAACCGAACCGTTGCAGCACATTGGCAATTGTTTGCAGGGTCTGGACGGGATTCTTGTCGCCCTCCCCCGCCAGTCCGGCCACCAAGCCATAGCCGGCCAACTGGTTGTCCCTTACTCCGGCCACGATGGCGATGTCTTTGATACGAACGCCGCCGCCCATGGCCGCGCTTGCGAGCCCCAGAAGCGAAATCGCAACCAGTAAATGGAGAGGACGGCGCATTGTAATTCTCAGAACGGAGTCACCTTGTCCCAAATCTTCGCGAACCAGCCCTTGCGCTGGGCGTCGCTGATTGTTCCCTTGGACATGAACTGAATGGTGGCATCCGCGATATTGTAGCTGTAGAGGGTGTTATTGGCCATGACGTCGTCCGGACGCACCGTGCCGCGCACAATGGCATCCTGTTTCTCGCCGGAGAACGCGGTGTGCAACTGGCCTTCGACGACCATGTTGCCATTAGGCAGCACGTCCACGACTTTCACTGACACTTGGGCGGTGATGGTCTCGGCGTTGTTAATCGATCCCCCTCCGTTGAACTCGGCGTCTGAACTGTAGTTGATCGCAGGAAGAGTTCCCTTCTTTGTCAGCAAACCGGAAACCGACGGACTATAGAGGACGCTGGAGATGCCGGCGTTGAGAGACGATTTTTTGGAGGTTGTCGTGTTGTTTTGCCGGGTCGCGCCGTTGTTTTCCTGGATGAGAATGGTCAGGATGTCGCCGATCATCGCCGCCTTTTTATCGCCGCAGATGTTGCGCGACACGCCTTGCTCCCACAAGGAATCCGCCGTTAGATTGCTCAGCGAAGCCGCCATCAGGGCCACGCCCAGAACGGCTGGATTATAGATTGATGCGAATCGTTTTTTCATTTTCAACTATTCCATTTAATTCACGGCGGGTCTTGGGATTGCGCACCCGCACTGTCTGGCCGAGCGAGCCGTCCTCCAGGGCTTCCACTAAAAGCGAAATGCCCAAACTGCCCTCCTGGTAAACGCCTTCCACCATTTCGCCGCGTCGTACCAGCGGACGGGCGTGGATGTATCGGCTTAGAATCGGCTTGCCTGCGGGAACGCCTTCGCTCAATTCGAGAGTGTCATTGCTCGTTGGGAAGTTCATAAGCGCATCGCGCTGCGTCAGCACGTCGGATCGTTCCATCGTCACGTCGGCGTCCTTCAAAGACTGGCCGCGCTCCAGCGTCGAACGCGCCACTGGAACGTCGCGCCACACCGCCGCCTGCACCGCCGCCTGCCAGTTGCCCACGCGCTCCTTGCCATCCCACAACTCAAACGACACCACAAAACTCGGGCTGAGGCCCGTCGAGGGCATCTCGGTCACCTTCAATGTCAGGGGTTCATCAGGCACCAGTGGCTTCGGCCCGGGGCGTGCCAAGCGCAATTCCAGTTCACCCTGGTTTTTGACCTGTTGCTTTTGCAACGTCGTGGTGAGCAGGTCGAGCAGATCGGAATCCTCCAATACGCGGACGCGGCGCGAAACACGGACGGCCATGGCGCCGCTCCAGTTCGTCACAACCAACCCCGCCTGGCAGCTCTGCGCCAAACCCGCCACGTCGCTCCGGGAGAAAGTGACCGCCTGGCCCGCGTGCGGAGGGCGGGCCAGACGGACGTGGGGCAGGACTTGGGTGGTGTCGGAAGCCACCGCAAGCTCATCCAGGAAAACGCCCGAACCGTCCACCTGCGCCTGCGACAGCAGTTTCCAGGCGGTCGGTTCGGCCGCGCTGCCCGCCTGGCCCCAGCTCATCATTGGGGACAGGCTGATCAACAGCGCAAAAAGGGCCTTCTTACTCATCATCGTTTGAGGTTGTTGCTTTGTTGCATCATCTCATCGGAGGCTTGCACGGCTTTTGAATTCACTTCGTAGGCCCGCTGGGCCACGATCATGTTCACCATCTCCTCAACCACGCTGACGTTGGACATTTCCAGATAGCCTTGCTGCAGGCTGCCATAGCCGTTCTCATCGGGATTGCCCGTTTCCGGCGTGCCGGAGGCGGTCGTTTCCAGATACAGATTATGACCGATGTTTTGCAAGCCCGCCGGATTGGCGAATCGAACCAGTGTCACTTGAAAGTTCTGTGAGCCGGTCGATGTGGTGGTGGTCACCTGGCCGTTGGCGGAGATGTTGACCGCCGTGGTACCGGCCGGGATGGGCTGAAACCCGTTTTGCACGGTCAAGCCATCACTCGTCGTGACATCGCCTTGCGCGTTGACCTTGAAGGAGCCGTCGCGCGTGTAGGCCAGCGTCCCATCCGGCATGGTCACTTGAAAGAATCCATCGCCCTGAATCGCCACGTCCAGTCGTTCTCCCGTCTGGGTCAATTCGCCCTCGGTAAAAACTTGATTAGTGGCCACCACGCGCGTGCCGTGGCCTATGTTTACTCCGGTGGGCAACTGCAAGCCGTTCCCCTGCTCCGCTCCCGGCATGCGGATGTTCTCATAAAGTAAGTCCTGGAATTCTATCTTGCTCTTCTTGTACCCCGTCGTGTTGACGTTCGCCAGATTGTTGGAAATCACATCCAAGTTGAGCTGTTGTGCTTCCATTCCGGTGGCAGCTGAATAGAGGGCGCGTAACATAGATTACAATTAGCTTGGCCCGAGGTTGCCCAGGTCGCTGATGACTTTGCCCATGCGTTCGTCCTGGATCTGAATCACTTTTTGATTGGCTTCAAAACCCCGCTGCGCCGTCATCATATTGGCCATTTCACCCAACGCAGTCGTGTTGGCCCCTTCCACATAGCCATCCCGCACCGAGCCGGTGGCTGGTTTGGCACGGAGCCCCGGATTGGTGGCCAGAAAAAAAACGCCGTTGGTGGGTGTCAGCAATTCGGGGTTCTCATAATCCGTCAAGCTTAATTTTCCCTTTACATCGGACCCTTGGGACACCTCGCCCGTCGAGGAGATGGAAATGGGATCACGATTGTGAAAGTCCAGCTGAATCGGGCCGTTCTGCCCCAGGACCGTGTAGCCCTCTTTCGTCACCAACTGGCCGCGCGAGCTGACGTGAAATTCGCCGTCCCGTGTCACGGCTGTGATGTTATTGGCAAGCTGGATCTTAAAAAAGCCCTTGCCCTCGATGGCGGCGTTTTTGTCGTCGCCGCTGTAGTTCAACTCCCCGCTCTGAAAGCTCGTCGAAATCTTGGTCTGGGGAACATTAAAATACTGCGGTGAACCGCCATTGGCGGACAGCAACCCGGCCTGGGCGGCTGCCGTGCTCAATGATTGCTTCCTGTAACCCGGCACCGAACTCGAAGCCAAATTCTCCGCAATCACATCCTGCCAACGGCTGTTGGCATTCAATGCCGCCGCTGCCTGGTAAAGGCTGACATTCATGCGGGACTTTACAAGCAACGCCTGTGCCACGGCGGCAAGTGCCTGATTTCCAAGGGTCTAAGCGCCCGCGAGGCGCGAAACCGGCAAAACCTGCCGTTGAAGCCGGGAGAAATCTGCCCTGTTATTCGAATCAGGTGCATCTTAATAAACGCACGACAGGTCAACCACTTGCCCGCATCCGCATTGAATTCGGATCCCGGATACGATCTCGCCGTCGCGCCGCAACGTCACCACCGGTTTGGAACACGCTCCCCCGGCGCCGCCGGGCGCGGGAGCGGCTGGGGCCGCCTTGGGCAGTACCTTTGCATGGACTGATGTAAATGCCGCCTCGTGCGATGTGGCCGTGGCGGACACCAATGGGGTAAATGATTCAGACATGGCAGTGTGACTGTGACAATTATAAACTGGCTGATTTAACGTTGAGCAAAACTGTGACGCGGCGGTTGATCTCGTTGGCCAAATCCGTGTTGGGCATGGGAGCGGTGGCTCCGTAACCCGCCACCTTCCTCATCTGGTTGCCGATAACCCCGTGCTCCAGCAACTTGCGCCGCACGGCATTGGCGCGGTCGGCGGAAATCTCCCAATCCCCGTAATCCGGACGCATCTGGGGATGGCCGCTTTCCGTGTGGCCTTCCAGTTCGACGGATAGATTGCTGTAGCGCGAGATTTCCCAGGCAAGTGTCGAGAATACCCAGTCGCCATATGCGGTGAACTTGATCGATTGCGGCTCGAAAATCGGTTTGTGCGACCGGTCAAAGACATTGATGGACAACCCATTCGCCGTCAGTTCCAATTTCACCGAACTCTCCTCTGACTGGTTGGCGTCGTTTTGCAATGATTTCAACAAATCCTGGTTCAGGCGGCGCAGCATCGTCAGCTCGACCGCCGAGGCGGAATCAAAATTGCCGCTGGAGGTTTTCACCGCCTGCGTGTCCTTGGTCGGGATCACCCCCGTCGATTCCTTGGTCACCGAGGAAAAGGGATTTCTAAACGCGCGCTGCACGGCTTCCTTGATCCTTTGGTCCTGCGAGGTAAGCCACAGCACCATGAACAACGCCATCATCGCCGTGACGAAGTCCGCGTAAGCCACCTTCCATGCTCCGCCATGACCTTTCTTCTTGCTCATCGCTTTACTTGGCCGGCGCCTGGTTGAGGGCCTTCAACATGGTTTCCAAATCATCCGATGTCGGCTTCACATCGCTGCTCAATCCGCGCCGCGCCACTTCCACCGCCATGATCGGCGACATGCCGTTGGCGAAGCCGATGACTGACGCCGCGATGCATCGGACGTAGGTCATCTGCGACATGTTGATGAACTCCATGTTGACCGCCAGGGGATTCATAAATCCGTAGGACAGAAAAATCCCCAAAAACGTCCCAACCAGCGCGGCCGCCACCTTCTCGCCGATTTGCTCGATGGGTCCGGCGATCGAAGCCATGGTGATGACGATGCCCAGCACCGCCGCCACAATGCCGAACCCGGGCATCGCATCCGCGGACTTGGTCATCACTTCGACGGGCTTCTCGTGCTCCTCCTCCATTGCGTCCAGTTCTATTTCCAAAAGCAATTTGAGCTGGTCCGGCTTGATCTTGCCATCAATGATCGGTCTCAGCCCGTTGCAGAGGAATTGGATGGCGAGCTGGTTTTTTTGGAATGAGGGGTACTTGCTAAAAATGGCGCTGCTCTCCGGATTCATCACATGTTCTTCCAGCGCCACCATCCCGCTGCGCCGCCCCAGCATGAACAACTCATAAAGCGCTTTGAACAAATCGTCATAGGAGGTCTTGTTGTAGGGCGCGCCTTTCAGCGTCCCCACCGCTTGTCTGGCCAAATCCATCAATACTTTCCGCGGCGACATCAGCACCAGCGCCCCCAGGGCCGCGCCCCCTATAATGACAAATTCGGATAAATGCATCAACGTCACCACGCGCCCGCCGGCCATCATGAAACCGCCGCCGACCGAAGCCAGGACAATGAGTGCGCCAATGATAACGATCATGATTTGACAGTCGGACGATGGCCAAACACGTCAGGCTCCTCCTGTTTGAGCAGAGCTTTGAGTGCCAGGATCGCCTTGCCGTGGATTTGGCAGATGCGCGACTCCGTCACGCCAAAAACCTCCGCAATTTCGCGCAGACGCAAATCTTCCAGGTAATAGAGCGCCAGGACCTCGCGCTGCATCTTCGGCAGTTGCTGCAGCCGCTCTTCGACCAGTCCGGCCAGTTCCCGCGTGGCAGCCGCCGCCCCGGGATCGGCCTGCCCGTCGTCCGCCACAATGTCATGGCTGGGACCGGCGGCTTCGACCCCGTCGTCCTGCACCGAGTCCAGACAGACATAGGAGGCCGGCCGGATTTCCTCCAGCAGGTCCTCATAATCGCTCAGGGAAAGTTGCAACGCCGTGGCCATCTGCGCGTCGGTCGGGAGGCTGCCATGGCGTTGGGCCAATTCCTGCATCATGCGCGACACCTTCTTGGCCTTGTCATGCACGGAGCGCGGCACCCAATCCAGCCGGCGCAGTTCATCCAGAATGGCGCCGCGAATCCGGACCCGCGCATAATGCTCAAACGAGGATCCGCATTTCCGGTCAAAGCGCCGCACCGCGTTGAGCAGTCCCACCAACCCCGCGCTGTAAAGATCATCCGTATTGACATGCGACGGCAACGTCATGGCCAGCCGGCCCACCACAGTTTTCACCAAGGGCAGGTATTGTTCAATCAGGCTGTTTTCCGACGCGCTCCCGGCGCCGGCCTTGGCATAGCGGAGCCAAAGTTCCCGCCGTTTTGCAGGCAGTTCCGCCGCAGCCGTTGGCGCCCTTTCAAGGGTGGTTGAACTCATGATTTATTCGCTTTGGATAAAGTGGGTGGATGCAGCGGTGGTTCCGGCCGGGACTGGCGCTCGCGCAATGCGTCCACCAGATTTCTCCGCCAGGCCTCCCCCCACCAGCGCACCAGCAGGGCGGCCAAATAGGCCGCCAGACACGCATGCCAAAGGCAGGCCCCGCCCGAACTTTGCTCAGCCCAGCTAAAAAACAAGCCGATGCCGAATCCCAGCAGGCCTCCAATCAACATTAATAGTCTCATAACTAGTTCAGCCCGGGAAATGGTGAGCAGATATGTTGCCAGCCTGTTTCGCCGGAAATTGCCGGGCAAAAATCATTCTGGCCGATGCTTCGCAGAGGTCTCCCGGAATATTTTGCCCGGCGCTGAAGTGGCGAATAGAGCAATTTGTGCCTAATATCAGGTTCCAAATCTTTCCCCAGCAGGATTCTTCGTCCAAGTGGGTCACGACCAGATCCTCGATCGGCAGCACCGCGAAGGCGCGGAATTGCGCCAGCAAAATCGACATGTCGTAGGCCCCGTTCAATACCAGGTGAACACGCGTCGGGCCGAATTCCTTGATTAGACCGGCCTGCTCTTGCACCGCAGCCGGCTTGCGCCAGTCCACTCCGGGCAAATCAATGAATCCAATGTCTTCTGCAATCGCTGCGCCGCCTGGATGCCAGACGCGCTCATTGGGCACTCCAAGAACTTCACAATACACGCTCAGGGACTCCGCCATGTTCGCGGTCGTGCCATCCAGGCGCCACACTCGTGCCAAACGCCCATCCACCAGCACTGTTTGCGTCAGCCATTTACAGAGGTAGGTGGTCTTGCCGCATCCGGCGGGGCCGACCAAGACATGCAGAGACTTTGCCTCCACCGGCAAAGGCTTGCGCCACGATGCAGCCAGCACCTCCTGCGTGCGGTTGATTTCCTCGCCCAGGGACGAAGGTGGAGTCTCCCCGTATTGGGCTTGCAACCGGTCAAGCACCTGCTGCGCATGCAACGGCAACAGCCCGCTTCTCCGCAGCACCGTCCCGACCCGCCAGCGACCGCTGTTCAAGCTTTCTTCCTCTGCTGTCCAAGAAGCCGCGGGAATGTCAGGCGCGGGCCGGCTGGCCACCTGTTGCTTGATCTCCGCCAGTTCCTGGCGAAACTCCGCCAGCGCCTCGGAAATGGGCGCGGTCTCGGCAGTGGGCGCTTCCGGCTTGCAGGCCAAAACTTCGATCATCGGCTTCTGCCAGAGACGGGCCAGGCCCTGGCGTGGCAGTCGCCGCACATTCAACACCACGGCTTCCGGCCCCAGTTTCGCCCGAATCTGCGCCACGGCTTCCTCAGCGGACGCGGCCATGAACGATGTGGGTTCCATAAAACGGTGGTAAAATTAATCCAGGGACGGGACAACCCCGGCGTTTTGAATCTGCACGCGCGAAGGCACTTCGGCATAGGAGAGCACCGTCAGGTCGGCAAACGTCGTCTCAAAAAAGCGCCGGAACGCCAGGCGTATCTGCGGAGCGCACATGATGATGGGCGGCTGTCCTGCTGTCAACAATTGCTGCACCTTCTGCGAGAGCGTATCGACGACGTGCCGCGCCAGTTTCGGCTCCATCATCAGGCTGATCTCCGTCGGCGTCTGCCTCACTCCCTGCGCGATCTGTTGTTCGAGGCGGGGATCCAGCGTGATGGCTTGCAAACTCCCGTTGTCCGCCTGGTAAGGCTTGACGATTTGAGGGCCCAGGGCACGCCGCGC
Source organism: Limisphaerales bacterium (assembly GCA_052325505.1). Lineage (GTDB taxonomy): Bacteria > Verrucomicrobiota > Verrucomicrobiia > Limisphaerales > Palsa-1400 > DASRLE01. The sequence goes on along the minus strand of JBKQUS010000198.1, from coordinate 8,581 downwards.
ATACTCGGACAGTTCGTCCGGATTTTTTGTCACACTGGCGTAGTCGCTGACTTTTTCCAAAATGCCCGCCAGGTTGCGAATGGAGATGCCTTCCGCCAGAAGATTCTGCAGGATGCGTTGCACCTGGCCGACATTGAGTTGAGCTGGAATCAGTTCGGTGATCACGGTCGGATTGGTCTGTTTCAAGTTGTCCAGCAGGTTTTGCACGTCCTGGCGGCTGAGAATATTGTGACAGTTTCGCTTCACCGTTTCGGAAAGATGCGTGACGAGGACAGAGGCGGCGTCCACCACCGTGTAACCGTTGATCTCAGCGTTCTTGCGTTCCACATCCGTGACCCAGGTAGCCGGCAGCTTGAACACTGGCTCGACCGTCGGCACGCCCTTCAGCACGGTTTTGCTGTTGGAGACGTTCATGGCCAGCCAATGGTCCGGCATTAATTCCCCTTGCGCGATGGGGTTTCCCTTCAGTAGGAATCGATATTGGTTTGGCTCCAACTGCAAATTATCCCGCAGCCGAATCGGAGGGATGATCACGCCCATTTCCTGGGCGAAAGTTTTGCGCACCCCGGTCACCCGTTCCAGCATGTCTCCTCCTTTGCGCGCGTCGGCCAGGTTGACCAGCCGGAAGCCCAGTTCAATCTGGAGGGCATCAAGGTTGAGCAGCGGTTCAAGTTTGTCGCCCACCGCGCCGTTCGCAGCCTTCCCCGGGGCGCTGCCGCTGCCCGCCGGCGCTTCCACGCCCGGTTCGTGGAGTGATGAGGCTTTCACAAGATTTTCTGCCCCGGTCAAGTTATAGGCCAGGAATCCTGTCAGGCCGGCCAGGAAGAAAAATGGAATCATCGGCAGGCCCGGCACCAGCCCAAATATCGTCAGCATCACCGTGAGGATGGTAAGCACTCGAGGGTAGGCCAGCAGTTGCCGCGTCAATTCGGAGCCCAATTCCTCCTTGGCCGCTGCCCGCGTCACCAGAATGCCTGCCGCGGTGGACGTGATCAGAGCCGGTATTTGTGAAACCAATCCATCCCCGATCGAGAGCAGCGTGAACCGTTGCAGCGCCTCGCTCACGCTCATGCCCTTTTGCATGATGCCGATGGCAAAACCGCCCAGCACATTGATCAGCGTGATCAAGATGGCCGCGATGGCGTCGCCGCGCACGAACTTGCTGGCCCCGTCCATTGCTCCGTAGAAATCCGCCTCCTGCTCGATCTTGCGCCGGCGTAGGCGCGCCGCGTTTTCATTGATCATCCCGGCGTTCAACTCCGCATCGATTGCCAGTTGCTTGCCGGGCATCGCGTCCAAAGTGAAACGCGCCGCCACTTCCGCAATGCGCCCCGCGCCCTTGGTGATGACGATGAAGTTGATGAGGACCAGGATCAAAAAGATCACCAAGCCGACCACGTAATTGCCACGCACCACGAAATTGCCGAACGCCTCGATGATGTGTCCGGCGTAGCCGTCGAGCAAAATCAGCCGCGTGGACGCGATGTTCAGGGAGAGGCGGTAGAGCGTGATGAACAAAAGCAGGGTCGGAAAACCGGTGAAATCAGCGGGCTCCTTGACGTAAAGGATCGAAAGCAAAACCAGGAGGGACAGCGCGATGCTGGTCGCCAAAAACACATCCAGCATCAGCGGATGGATCGGCAGGATCATCAGCAGGATTGTCACAAACAGCGCGCCCACCAGCAGCACGTCGCCGTTCTTGAACAACCGGGCCAGATTGGATTTTTGCGAGTTTGGCTGTGCCATTGTTTGCTTCTTCTAGTTACAAGCTGCGTTCCCTGTAGTACCGGTAGGCGTTGACGCGATAGACCCACGCCAACACTTCCGCCACTGCGGCGTACAGTTCAGCAGGAATCTCGCCACCCACCCGGCCATATTTGAACATCAACCGCGCCAGTGGCGGATTTTCCACAATCGGCACTTGATTCTGCTCCGCAATTTCACGTATGCGCAGGGCGTTGAGACGGCTGCCTTTAGCCACAATCTTGGGGGCGCTCATTGTCTTGGCATCGTAGCGCAAAGCCACGGCAAAGTGGGTCGGATTCACCACAACTACGTCAGCCTTAGGTACTTCCGCCAGCATCTTGCGCTTGGCAATCTGGAATGCCCGGCGGCGCCGGTGCGATTTGACTTTCGGATCGCCTTCCGTGTTTTTCATCTCGTCCTTGACCTCCTCCTTGGTCATCTTCAGGTCTTCGTTCGTGCGCCAGAACTGATAGCCGTAATCAGCCGCCGCCAAAACAACCAGCGCCATGGCCACCCGGGTGATCACGCGAAAGGAAGAATCAGCCATAAACCCGGCAATTCTTGCCACGTCCACCGAGGCATGAAATATGGGGTCGGCCAGGATGCTGCGGATCACGCCGTATGTTAACGCAATGATGATTGTGATTTTTACAATATTGATCCCGGTCGGCACGGCCGAGCGCATGGAAAAAATCCGGCGGAAGCCTTCCACTGGGTTCAGCCGCTCCCAGTTCGGCTCCAAGGCCTCGGGAGAAGTGCTGAAACGGGTTTGAATCCCGCCAGCCAACAGGCCCGCCAGCACCGTCGCCGCCAGCACCGGCCAGACACAGCCTCCCAGCACCAGCGCGCTCCGGATGGCGTAGCCCTGCATGGCATTCATGGTCAGCGGGGTGTCGTGGAGATGACTCAGCATCGCCACTTGCGTGTTGGCCATGAGCCGCCACATCTCGCCGCCCGAAAATGTCATCGCCGTCAACGCCGCCATCAAAACAAACGCCGTCTGCACCTCCCGGCTGCGCGCGAATTGCCCCTTGTCGTGCGCCTTTTCGAGCTTCCTCGGGGTTGCTTGTTCTGTCTTGTCGCCAACTTGTTCGCTCACGGCTTAAGCCTCCGCTTTAACGCGCCCCGAGCATCTGCGCCACGCTCAGCATGTCTTCAGGCAGACGCCGCAGATAATTGCCGATTTGCTCGGACATTAACTGCAACGTCAGGCCAAAGACGCTCAAGCCGGCCAGAATGCGGACGGTAAAACTCTCAAAAAAAACGTTCATCTGCGGCACTGCCCTGCCCAGCACGGAAAAAACCAGGGTGACGATGAAGGAAACCGCCATGACGGGCGCGGCCAGTTCCAAGGCAATGACAAACATCTGGCTGGTGCGCCCCACAACGTCCGTCACACAAATTGCCGTCAAATGCGCCCCGCCCACCGGCAGCCAGGTGTAGGTTTTCATAAAACCCACCAGCATCCACTGATGCAGGTCCAGGCTCAACCACAGCATCGCCGCCAAGTAATACAGAATGGAGCCGGGCGCGGTCGTTTGCACTCCGCTCAGGGGATTAATGCTGGGGGGCAGCGACAAACCGATTTCCGTCGCCACGATCGCGCCGGCGATCTCCAGCGCAAAAAAAATCATGCGGCAGACAAACCCGAACAGCAATCCCACCCCCACCTCCATCGACATCAACCCCACCCATCCCCACAGGTCCTGCGCTTGCGCCGCCCCGTCCGGCAAAGACGGCCCGATCATCCCCGCCAGCAGTGCCCCCAGGGCCAGCCGCAACTGCACCGGAAAATTCGGCGCCGAGAAAACCGGAAAAACCGCCAGCAGGGCGCTGACTCTCAGAAACACCATCAACCCGTTGTTGAGCGCGCTCATTTTTGCGTTTCTATTGGGTCATTTCGGGGATTTTCTGGATCACCGCCGTGGCAAACTCCACCAGCGTCCTCAACATCCACGGCATCAAGAGGACCAGCAGCGCCACGATGCCCAGCGCCTTGGGCACGAACGTCAGCGTGGATTCCTGGATGGATGTGACGGATTGAAATATGCTGATGGCCAGCCCGATGACCAGCGCAGTCAACAATATCGGCGCCGCCAGCATCACCGCCTCGAACATCAGGCTCTTGAGCAATTCCGTGGCAAATTCAGTGTTCATAATGATTAGGTTCCGAAACTTTGGACGATGGAACTGACCACCAGGTGCCAGCCATCGACCAGGACAAACAACAGGACTTTCAAGGGAAGAGAAATGGTCTGGGGCGGCATCATCATCATGCCCATGCTCATCAGCACCGTGGCCACCACCAAGTCAATAAGAATGAACGGCACCAGCACCAGGAACCCCATTTGAAACGCCGTGCGCAGCTCACTGATGATGAAACTCGGGATGATGATTTTCAGCGGCAATTGCTCCGCCGGGATGGGTCCTGTCTTGGCCAGCGCCACGAATAATTCCACGTCCTTCGGCCGGGTCTGTTTCAGCATGAAATTCCGGATCGGCACAGTGGCTCGGTCTAGGGCCTCCTGGCTGGTGATTTGCTTGGCGCGGTAAGGTGTCAGGGCCTCACGGTCAATCCGCTCCCACACGGGCGACATGATGAAAAAAGTCAAAAAAAGTGAAAGTCCTATCAGAATCTGGTTGGAAGGCGTGCTTTGCAACGAGAGGGCCGACCGCACAAAGGAAAGCACGATGACAATGCGGGTAAAACAGGTCATCAACAGGATGATGGACGGGGCCAGCGTCAACAAGGTCATGATCGCCAGGACCTTGACCGCGCCATCCACGTCGGCCGGCTGGTTCAACCCGTTGAGGCCAATGCTCAAATTAAACGAGTTGTTGGTCTGCGCCTGCGCCGCTGCAACCGCCAGCCATTGGCCAAGGATCAGCCCCCACAGCAGCCAGCGCCCGCACCGCCGGGAATCGGATCGGCTGCGGATTGGACGGGGAGTGATGGCATACGGAAGATTCATTGTCTCTGACTCAGTACGTGTTTCAGGGCGTCTGCGAAACTGACGCTGGCGGCGACCGGGGCCTGTTCCCCTTCGCCGGCTGAAGGCAACTGGCTGAGAAAGGCCACCCCGGCAGGCGACGAGGCGAGCAACATTCGCTGCTGCTGGTAGCCAACCACGTAAATGGCGTGGCGCTGCCCCAAAGATTTGACTTCAATCACATTGAGTTTCGCTCCACCGTGCTTTTGCGCGGCGAGGCGCTGCCAGTTCCTGAACAACCAAACTCCCGCCAGAAAGAGCGCCACCACTAGGATAAAGGCCCCACAGATGCGGAAGATCGACGCGCCGACATCCGGCATCACGCTGGGAAGGGCGGCGCGACGAGTCGCGTCCGACGATTCTGCGGAAACGTCACGGACCACCAGGAACATGACCCCCAACCATGCCAATGCGCGGCCCCCCGCAAGGGCCTTGATCCGGGCCATGGCGGACTCCAGGATCATGGATTCACTCCAAACAATTCGGTGATTTTGATGCCGTAAGAGTCATCCACCACCACCACTTCGCCGCGGGCGATGCGCGTTTGGTTCGCGTACAAGTCCACTGGCGATTGCGCGGTCTTGTCGAGCTTGACAATCGAACTGACATTGAACTGGAGCACGTCGCGCATGGGCAACTGGCAGGAGCCCAGCTCGACAGTAAGTTTGACTTTGACGCCCAGCAGAAGATCGAGGCCGGGAGGGGTTTTTTCGGTTGATTCCATAAAATAAGTTAGCAGTTGACCGCGTGGGTTAACTCCACCGCCCATTGGCCGGCCAGCGTGCCGGGGCGTCCTTGAAATCCGAGCAGGTCAGCCACACGCACATTAACTTGCTGCGTGCGCTGTGAATCCAACGGCAGAACGTCGCCGACTTTCAGCGCCAGGATTTCACGGGTCGTCAGCTCCAACCCATCCCATTCCGCTGTCACTGGGACGCGAAAGTCATCAAAACAAGAATTCCATTTCCAGGCCGGCGCAGGCGGAGTTGGCGCTGGCGGAACCGGATTCGCCGTCGGCACGCCGCTTTTGCAAAAGCGGCTGATTAACGTGTCCACAGCGGTGTAAGGAAAACCAATTTGAATTTGCCCGCTGCAGTCGCCAAAGCCCGCCTCCATGGAAATGACCAGCATGATGGCTTCCGGAGGATTGGTTTGGAGGAACCCGCCATTGCTTTCGTAACCAAGAATGACCGGCTTCAATTCCTTGACGTCGGACCAACCGGCGCACCATTCATTGAGGAGCAGTTCCACGGATTGTTCCAACAGCACCTTCTCGATCTCGGTCATCTCCTGATCTGTTGCCGGCGCCTGACCGGGTCCGCCCATAAGACGATCCACCATGCCCAAGCCGAGCCGGGATGACACTTCCAGGATGGAAACCCCCCGCAACGGCTCCATTTTAAAAAGAGTAAGATGCGCCGGACGGCTCCAGCTCTCCGCCAGCTTCTGATAGGCGACAGTCTTGACGCCGGCCAGTTTCAGCGAAAACTCCAGACCCAAATGGGCCGAGAGCCGGCTGGCCGCGCTCTGGACAAACTGTTCCTCATGCTCCCGCAATTGGCGCATTTCCCCGGGAGCAAGGGGCATGGGATCGCAAAAATCATGGGTCTGCACGCCCTCCGTTTTGGGAGCGACCTCCTTTCCCCCGGATTGCCGGCCAGCATGACCGGCCTCCGGCCTTAAGGCTGCCTCCTTCACCCCAAGACTGGAGACAGGCGGCTTTTTGCTGAAGCTGTACTTGGGCTGGCTGTAACTCCGGCCAAGATCAGGAACGGAAACCGCCGGTGTTCTCTTGAAAATATACCTGGGACGGCTGTGTGTCTGTTCCGCGTCAAGTACGGAAACGGGCGATTCTTCAAGTTCTGCCGTTGGGCTGTCGGGGTTCATGGGTGCTTATTGAATGGCCATTTCGGTGATATAGATTTCCTGTATCACCGGCCCTCCGAGCGCATTGTTGAATACCGTCATCAGTTCCGCTCGAATCACGTTGCGGGCGCCCGGCTTTTCCAAATCGGAAATGGTCTTGCTGCTGAGCACGCCGGTGGCCAGATCCATAAGCTGGTCCTTGTTATCATTGATCTTGCCGGCAAAATCCGACGTGGAACCGGCCAGGGTCACGCTGGTCATCAGATAACGCGTGCCCATGGTGCCGGCCACATTGACCAGCATCTTGTTCAGAGTCACTGTCGCTTTGAGCTTCTCAGAGGCCTTGGCTTTGCCCCCTGCGCTGGTCTCCGTCGTGGTGGACTCCTGCGCCACCGGCGCAGCTCCCGCCAGTCCACGTTGCAGCTTTGGCAGCAAAACAAAATGCGTGGTGGCGAAGGCCAAAGCCGGCATGGCGACCGCGGCCACGGCCAGCGGAAGCCAGGGTTTGAACCCCCCGCCGCTTGCCGGGGGCGCCTCCGCCTTTTCCTCGGCGGCGGCCGATTTGGCGTTCTCCTTCTCCGGGGCTTTCGCCGGTTCCTTGGCGCCACGGGGGGATTCCACGGTGTTGCTGGCCATATAGACTCAACGGCTAACTTTGTTTCATTTGCACTAGCGTTTGCAGCACTTCGTTGGTCGTGGTGATGATCTTTGAGTTCGCCTCGAAGGCGCGCTGGGCGGTGATCAAATTCGCCATCTCATTGGAGAGATCCACGTTGGACGACTCCAATGCTCCCGCCTGGATCGTCCCGAGCCCATTGCTGCCGGGGGCGGTGAGTGTGGGGGCGGTGCCGCCATTGGCCGCAGCCTGGTTCGAGTAACGGTTGTCGCCTTCGCTCACCAGCATTTGCGGGTCAGTAACATTCACCAACATCACCTGGCCGCAGACGGAGGTGGTGCCGTCGGATTGTGTCACATTGATGTGTCCCTGGGAATCGATGGTGTATGACGATATGGCAGCGGTGCTGGCGGAACTGGCGATGTTGATGGTCAGCGGCTGGCCGGCGGTTGCACCGTTGGTGCCCAACACATAATCCCCGTTGGCAGTCACCAGATTGTTATTCGCATTCACGCTGAATGTGCCGTCCTGCGTCAGGTAAATGGCTTGGGTAACTGGGTCTTGCACCTCGAAGAATCCATTGCCGGTGCCCGAGATGGCCAGATTGCTGGGAACGCCGGTATTGTTCAGCCCACCCGCGGCCCAGTTGTTGCTTATGCTGGTGATCTCGACCCCTGTGCCGACCTGGATGGCGGGTGTGGTGGAGCCGGCCCCTTGCAGCGTGTTGCTGAAGGCATCGGCGAAATTGACTATCCCTGCCTTGAACGCCGTGGTGTTGATGTTGGCGATGTTGTTTCCAATCACGTCCATTTGCTCTTGGAAGCTTTCGAGTCCGGTGACTCCTGAACTTAGTGAACTAAGCATATTATTTTATTCGTTAAGTGTTTCTTGTTGCGTTATTGACTGCTTGTTGTGCTGGGCGTGGTGGCCGCCGAGGCGGTTTGAGTCGGGGAAATGGAAAGCACCTGGCTTAGGGCATAAAGCGTGCCGTTGACCTGGATTTCCGGCTGCCCGGAAGACATATCGACCGCGGTCACCACTCCCGTGGTTTCGTCAGCACTGTTGGTGGCGGACTCGACGCTGACCGTGGAGCCTATCAGGGAACTGGCCTGCATCGTGGACATGGAGCCGGCCATGGTGGTGGCTTCCTGCAAGGAGCTGAACTGCGCCAGTTGCGCGGCAAAGTCCGTGTCGCTCTCCGGGTTTAGCGGGTCTTGCGACGTCATTTGCGTGACGAGCAATTGTAAAAAATCGGCTTGATTCAACGTCGAGTTGGAGCTTGAACATCGACCTGTTTTTGAAGAACCATTGGCCGTTGCTCAAAAGGATCCAGGCGACGGGACGCATTCTGTCGCTCAAAATC
>JBKQUS010000197.1:0-36085 GCA_052325505.1 Limisphaerales bacterium | reverse complement strand
GCCCTCTTCGACGGCTGCGCGGGTCGCATGCAGGGCGTCCTCGACGCGGGCTTTCTTCTCTTTCATCTCGGTCTCGGTTGCGGCGCCGACGTTGATGACGGCCACGCCACCGGCGAGTTTGGCCAGGCGTTCCTGCAACTTTTCGCGGTCATAGTCGGAGGTGGTTTCCTCGATCTGGCGGCGGATCTGGTTGACCCGGCCCTGAATCTCGGAGGACTTTCCGGCGCCTTCGACGATGGTGGTGTTTTCCTTGTCAATAACAATGCTCTTGGCGCGGCCCAGTTCGTCCAACTGGATGTTCTCCAGCTTGATGCCCAGGTCTTCGCTGATGAATTTGCCGCCGGTCAGCACGGCGATGTCTTCGCACATGGATTTGCGGCGGTCGCCGAAGCCGGGGGCCTTGACGGCGCAGATGTTGATCGTGCCGCGGAGCTTGTTGACCACGAGGGTGGCCAGGGCCTCGCCTTCCACGTCCTCGGAGATGATCAGGAGCGGCTTGCCGATCTTGGCCACCTTCTCCAGCAACGGAAGCATGTCTTTGAGGCTGCTGATCTTCTTTTCGTAAATCAGGACATAGGCATCTTCCAGTTTCGCTTCCATCGTTTCCGCATTGGTCACGAAGTAAGGCGAGAGATAGCCCTTGTCGAATTGCATGCCCTCGACCACGTCCAGGGTGGTTTCGATGGACTTGGCTTCCTCGACGGTGATGGTGCCGTCCTTGCCCACCTTGTCCATGGCGTCGGCGATGATTTCGCCGATGGTGGCGTCCCAATTGGCGGAGACGGTGGCGACTTGCTTGATCTCTTCCTTGTCCTTGACCTTTTTGGAGATCTTCGCCAGTTGATCAACGGCGGATTCCACAGCCTTGGTGATGCCGCGTTGAATGCTGATCGGGTTGGCCCCGGCGGTGACGAATTTCAAGCCCTGCGAATAAATCGCCTCGGCCAGAACCGTTGCCGTGGTGGTGCCGTCGCCGGCCGCGTCGCTGGTCTTGCTGGCGACTTCGCGCACCATCTGGGCGCCCATGTTTTCGTAGGGATCCTCCAGCTCGATTTCCTTGGCGACCGTGACGCCGTCCTTGGTGACGGTGGGGGAGCCGAATTTTTTGTCGATGACGACGTTGCGGCCCTTGGGGCCGAGCGTGGCGATGACCGCGCGCGCCAGTTTGTTAACGCCTTTCAAGAGCGCCTGACGCGCCGCTTCTTCGAAGACGAGTTGTTTTGCTGCCATATAATTATATTTCTTTCGTTAAGTGGGTTTAAAAGTGAGTGGTTTATTCGATGATCGCGATGATGTCATCCGCGTTGAATATCTTGTATTCCTTGTCGTTCAGTTTGATCTCGGTGCCGCCGTATTTGCTGACCAGCACGCGGTCGCCTTTTTTGACTTCAAACGGAACTTTCTTTCCGTTGTCGTCCGTTTTGCCGGTGCCGAGGGCGATGACAACGCCTTCGGAGGGTTTTTCCTTCGCGGAATCGGGGATGATGATGCCGCCCTTTTTGACTTCTTTTTCCTCGGCGGGTTCGATAAGAATCCGGTCTCCGAGAGGTTTGACATTAATGCTCATAACTTCCTGTTTCTTTTTTGTTTGTTCTGTTTTTATTCTCTTACGAATCAAAATCCCGCCGCACCCGCGACCGGGAAAATCATCCAATCCATCCCTTTTGAGGGACACTCCTGCCCTGCAAGAGCTGCGGCAGGAGGTGAAAGCTTATTTCTTCTCATCGACCACTTCCGCGTCGATGATGGGGCCTTCTTCCTTGCCGCCCTTGCCGGCGCCTTCCTGCGGCTCGTCCGGCTTGCCCTGCGCGCCGCCGCCAGCCTTGGCCTTGGCTGATTCGGAGGCCGCGCGATACATTTCAGCGGACGCCGCCTGCCAGGCTTCGTTTAACTTTTCCGTGGCGGAACGTATCACGGACACGTCCTTGTCCTTCAACGCTTCGCCCAGCGCCTTGGCCGCGCTTTCGATTTTTTCCTTCTCCGAGGCTGAGATTTTGTCGCCATTATCTTTCAGCATTTTCTGGCTGCGATAGAGGGCGTTGTCGCCTTCGTTGCGCGCCTCGACGTCCTCGCGCTGCTGCTTGTCCTCCTCGGCGTGCGCTTCGGCGTCCTTGCGCATCTTTTCGATCTCGCTCTTGGAAAGACCGCTGCTGGCCGTGATGGTGATTTTCTGCTCCTTGCCCGTGCCCAGGTCCTTGGCGCTGACGTGCAAAATGCCGTTGGCGTCGATGTCGAAGGTCACTTCGATTTGCGGGACGCCGCGCGGGGCGGGCGGGATGTCCGAAAGATTGAATTTGCCGATGGTCTTGTTGTCGCGCGAGAACTGGCGCTCGCCCTGCAGGACATGGATTTCCACACCGGGCTGGTTGTCCGATGCTGTCGAGAAGATTTCCGACTTGCGCGTCGGGATGGTGGTGTTGCGCTCGATCAACCGGGTGAACACCCCGCCCAGGGTCTCAATGCCCAGGGACAACGGCGTCACGTCCAGCAGGAGCACGTCCTTGACTTCGCCTTTGAGAACGCCCGCCTGGATGGCTGCGCCCACCGCAACCACTTCGTCTGGATTGACGCCTTGATGCGGCGGTTTGCTGACCAGGGTCTCGGCGGTTTGGACCACCCGCGGCATGCGCGTCATGCCGCCGACCAGGACCAGTTCGTCTATTTTCTCGGTGGTCACGCCGGCGTCCTTCAAACAATTCTTGACAGGACCGATGGTGCGCTCGAACAAATCGTCGCACAACTGCTCCATCCTGGCCCGCGTCAACTTGGCGCTGACGTGTTTGGGACCGCTGGCGTCCGCCGTGATGAACGGCAAATTGATGTCGTAATTCTGGGCGCTGGAAAGGGCGATCTTGGCCTTTTCGGATTCCTCCTTGATGCGCTGCAGGGCGTCGGGCTGCTTGCGCAGGTCCATGCCGTGCTCGCGTTTAAATTCGTCCAGAATCCAATCCATGATGCGGTTGTCCCAGTCGTCGCCGCCCAAATGGGTGTCGCCGTTGGTGGCTTTGACCTCAAAAACGCCGTCGCCGATTTCCAGCACGGAAATATCAAAGGTGCCGCCCCCCAGGTCATAGACGGCGATCTCCTCGTTTTTCTTCTTGTCAAGGCCGTAGGCCAGCGAGGCGGCGGTCGGCTCGTTGATGATGCGCAGCACGTCCAGGCCGGCAATGCGCCCGGCGTCCTTGGTGGCCTGGCGTTGTGAATCGTTAAAATAGGCCGGCACGGTGATGACCGCCTGGGTGATTTTCTCGCCCAGCCGCATTTCCGCGTCCGTTTTCAGTTTGCCCAGGATCATGGCCGAAACTTCAGGCGGGCTGAACTGTTTTGGCTTGCCGTCCACCTCGACCTCGACAACGGCATCGCCGTTCGAGGCGGCGACGACCTTGTAAGGGACCCGCTTGATCTCCTCCTGGACCTCGCTGAATTTGCGGCCCATGAAACGCTTGATCGAATAGACGGTATTGCGCGAGTTGGTGACGGCCTGGCGCTTGGCGGCATCGCCGACCAGGCGTTCGCCTGTTTTAGTGAAGGCCACAACCGACGGCGTGGTGCGTTTACCTTCAGAGTTCTCCAAAACCACCGGCTCCCCGCCTTCCATGACAGCCATGCAAGAGTTGGTGGTGCCTAAATCGATTCCAATAACTTTAGCCATAAAAATTCAGCTATATAAGCAATGCAAGTGCCATCCTATAGTATTATTTGTAACATGCTTATTAATAGTATGTTATATCATATTAGGCCGCCATTGGCTGCAACTCAAAAAGAGACATTGTGACGCACTATGCGACTTCGTGTCACACTCGATTGGCACAATGGCGCAGCACAAAGGGATGTCAATGCAACGAGAATCAGGACGCCGCGAGTCGCCAAAGGGCGCTGATGGGCATGGCGACAAGATTGTCGCCAAAAGGCAGCATCTCCGACCCTGAGTGGAGAACGACACCCCGCACCCATCGGTGGCCGGCGTCGGTGGCCAGCGCCTTTAATCCCTTAAAATCATCCGCGGTGACCGTTGCTCCGGCCTTGATCTCAATGCCAACCACCCGGCCTCCCGCTTCAAGAATCATATCGACTTCCTGCTTGGCGTGTGTCCGCCAATGAAAGAGTTGGGGCTGTTCCTTGCTCCATGCCGCTTGCTTGCGCAATTCAATGCAGACAAAGTTTTCCAGCAGCGCGCCGCACAGGCCCGGTTCTTGATCGAGACGTTCTTCGGTCAGGTGGAGCAAATAAGCCGAGAGTCCAGTGTCGGATAGAAATGCCTTGGGCATTTTAACATATCGCTTTCCGACATTGATTGACCACGCGGGAAGCTCTTGAAAGAGAAACAGTGTTTGCAAAAGGCTCAGGTAACGCTTCAAGGTCGTTTGAACGATCCCGGAGCCGCGCGAAATGTCCGCCGTGTTCAGAAGGCTCCCGGCGCGCGCTGCCAGGATCGCCAGCAGCCGCGGCATGACGGTCAAATCTTCAATCCTCGACAAATCCCGGACATCGCGTTGCAAAATGGTGGTAAGATAGGAACCATACCAAGCCTTGCGCCGTTCCGCAGTGGGGCGGGTGCGGACTTCGGGGAACCCGCCACCGAGCGCCCGGCGGCGGATCTCTTTGCGCTCGTCCCAATTTTCGAGCGGCGCGAGGCTCGGCAGTTTCGGGCCGAAAACGGCGTCAATGAATCCCTCGCGTACGCCCTCAAGCTCGCCTTGGGAAAAGGGCCAGAGCGTAATGACCTCCATTCGTCCAGCCAGGGAATCGGCGAGGCGGGGCAGCAAGAGCACGTTGGCTGAACCGCTCAACAGAAACCGTCCAGGAGCACGGTCGCGATCCACAGACGCTTTGATCGCCAGAAACAGTTCGGGCACACGTTGGATTTCATCCAATGTCAAAGGCCCGGGGGACGTACTCAGAAAGCCAGTCGGGTCAGCTTTGGCGGCCGCCAGGACATTCGCATCGTCAAAAGTAATGAAACGCCGGTTGCTTTCTCGAAAGGCCGGGGATTCGATAAGGGTGCTTTTCCCGGTCTGGCGTGCGCCGACAAGAAGCACCACGGGACTGTCAGCTAAAGCAGCGAGCAGGAGCGTTTCGACGTTTCTTCGAATCATGGAAAGCAATATAACCATGCCGTGGACGAAAATCAACCATTAAATGGACGAATTTCATACGGACGATTTTTAAGAAAGCCTATTCGTCAAGTGAAGTCGTCAGTGGGGCCGGGTCAGCGCCTTGTTTCATCCAGATCATCAGGATCCCAACGTCCGATGGAGAGACCCCCGAAATGCGCGCGGCCTGGCCCAGGGTGGCTGGTTGGATTTTGGCCAGTTTTTGGCGGGCTTCAGTTCGCAGGCTGGGGACTTTGCTGTAGTCCATCCAGGACGGGATCTGCTTGTCTTCAAGCGTCTTCATCTTGGCGACTTCAATTTCCTGGCGGGCGATGTATCCCTCATACTTCAAGGCGATCTCGACTTGCTGAACGACTTCAATGGGCAAGCTGCCGTTTTGCTTGGGAAGACTGGCGTAGGTGACATCAGGCCGCCGCAGAAGTTGGGCGAGGGTTTCGGAGCCTTCGCGCGTCTTTTCCAACCTTGCCAGCTCGTTTTCAATCGCCGTCTTCTTGGCCTCGAATTGCAGGTAATTGCGCTCCGGCAGCAGCCCGATTTCGTGGCCTAACGAGCTCAAGCGCAGGTCGGCGTTGTCCTGGCGGAGCAAGAGGCGGTACTCGGCGCGGGAGGTGAACATCCGGTACGGCTCGATCGTGCCCTTGGTGACCAGATCATCTATCAGCACTCCGATATAAGCCTCGTTCCGGCGAAGAATGACCGGTGCTTTATTCCGGACCCGGCGGACGGCGTTGATCCCGGCCATCAAACCTTGGGCACCAGCTTCTTCGTAACCAGAAGTGCCGTTAATCTGCCCCGCCAGAAAGAGATTGCGGCAGACCTTTGTTTCCAACGACGGGTGGAGCTGGGTCGGAAACGCGAAGTCATATTCGACAGCGTAGGCGGGGCGCATGATGTCTGCATTTTCACAGCCAATAATGGTCCGAACCAAAGCCACTTGGACCTCGAATGGCAGGCAGGTCGAAAAGCCGTTCACATAGATTTCATCCGTGGCGATGCCCTCCGGTTCGAGGAAAATCTGCTGCCGTTCCTTCTCCGGGAACTTGACGATTTTATCCTCTATCGAAGGACAGTATCTCGGGCCGACTCCCTCGATCACGCCGGAATACATCGGCGATTTGTGCAAATTAGCGCGAATGATCTCGGCGGTGGCATCGGTAGTATAAGTGACATAGCATGGCAATTGGCCATTGATTTGGTCGAGAATGGAGCCGGGTGGATACTTCCCCGAAGACCGAGAATGTTCCACGTGGAACAAATCGTCCTTCCAGTGGGTGAAGAAAGGGGGCGGCTCGTCGCCAGGCTGGATTTGGGTCTTTGAAAAATCAATGCTCCGTCGCAGAAGCCGGGGAGGGGTCCCGGTCTTGAGCCGGCCCAATTCGATGCCCAGTTCCTTCAGCGAACCGGAGAGGCCCATCGCGGCAGCTTCCCCTGCCCGTCCGCCTGCTTGTTGGTTGGTCCCAATATGCATCAGGCCTCGCAAGAATGTGCCAGTCGTCACGACAATCGTTACGCCTAGATACTGCACCTCCAAAGTCGTTTCGACACCATACGCCGTGCCGTCCTTGCAGAGAAGCCCGGCAACTTGTCCCTGCTCGACATCCAACCTCGGCTCCCTTTCGCAAATCCATTTCAGTCGAAACTGATATGCCTTCTTATCGCATTGGGCACGTGGTGCCCAAACGGATGGTCCTTTCTTGGTGTTGAGCATCCGAAACTGCAAGCCGGTCATGTCTGTTGCCTTGCCCATCTCACCGCCCAGCGCGTCGATCTCGCGTGCAAGATGGCCCTTTGCCAATCCGCCGATGGCAGGGTTGCACGACATCTGGCCGATTGTATCGGCATTGATGGTCAGCAAAAGGGTCTCGCAACCCATCCTTGCCGCCGCCAAAGCAGCTTCGACACCGGCGTGTCCCGCGCCAATGACGACGACATCATATTGTTTTGGGTAAACGAACATAGTCAGGTCAGACTAAGTGCACTCCAATTCTAAGCGTTGCTTCAGTTTCCGCAACCAAAATCAATCAAAAAAGCAAGTTCAATTAAAAATCATCGCGTTAACGTTATAGTTCACACTTCTCCATTACAATTCAGTCATTTTGTGGCCAAAACACTCTCAGTCAAGCGTCAAGACTAACCAAGAATCAACGATAAAACATTATAATTCAGCCCATTTAATGGCAAAACAGCCGAGTTTCAACATGCTTTATCGTTATCTGAATAAGAATACATCCTATCCTGTCCCTCTAAATCATGACTTCAACGTAAAGGGCTTGTTCCAAGCCACGCCATCTTTCGTGGAGCGCAAGGTGATGTGGATTATTTCCGCCGGCGCATTAATGCGGAGAGGAAACCAATTGCCAATTCCGTTGGACACGACCAATTGACTCTGCCCCTTCTTGTAAAGCCCCGACCAGTAGCGGAAGAAGAACGGACCGCCGCCGTGCCGGCTGTCGAACATCAATTGCCCGCCATGCGTGTGACCGGCAAGCGTCAACGGGAAGCCCATCTCCGCAGCAGCGTCGAAGACATGCGGATGATGCGCCAGCAGAATGGGGAAAGCGCCGGGGTGGCTTTGTTGCCGCACCAGCGTGCGCAACCAACTGGCGCTAACCCGCTCGAGTTGCCGGGGGGAGGGGCCGATCACCCAGCGCAAGCCAAAGAACTGGACCGCGCAACCGCGGATATTGACCACGGTCGTCTCATTCAACAAAAAGGGTACGCCCGAGGCCCTGACGCGCCGCTCGAACTCCGCGCCATTCTCGAGCAAATCATGGTTGCCCTCGATCATCCAGAGGGCGTGCCGCGCCTCCATCGCCTTGACCAGGGCAATTCCCTCGTCGAGATCGGACAGTTCGTAATTAATCAGGTCGCCGGTCAAAAGAACCAGATCAGCCCGGAGCGCGTTGGTGGTTTTCACCATATCCTGCAACACTTGGCCGCACGTCATCCTGCCCACGTGGATATCGCTGACATGGGCGATGGTGAGCCCGTCCAGCGCCGGGGGCAGGGCAGGGATGGAAATCGTCATGCGCCGCACGCGGAACCCGTTGAGTTGCGACAGGGCCACAGCGGTCAAACCGCCTGTCAACAAAGGCGGCGCAAGTGCGGCGGCAGCGCCCACGAATTGCCGGCGGGTGAGGGCGTTCCCCTCGACAGGAGCCGCCGCGGGACGCTCGCGCCGGACTCCCATCACCCGTCCGAACCCCCGCACCGCCCAGGCGCAAAGACACACGATTCCCGCTGGCAGAACGGTCGCAATCGCGAAAAAGTGCCAAAGGATGACCCAAACGCGGATGGCCTTGGAGGCATGGCGGAGCAAATCAACCTGCCACCATGATCCTGCAATCAGTGCAAGGAGGGCGGCTGTCTGCCCCGCCATAAAAAGAATCGCCAGGATGCGCCACCGGCTTCCTTTCGTCAGGCGCATGGCCATGATCCACCAGATCACATCCACGACAATCATGAGGGGGATGAGCACTACATGAAACCAAAACCAAAACATGGCCATAGAATAATTCCGTTCTCCACTCCCCGCAACGTGAATTGCCCTGTGTCAGCCCGAAGCTTCAATCTTGGAGACAATCAAATGAATGGAGAAAAATGGACAAAGCTTATGGTACGACCCATTCGACGGATGGACACAGATTCGCAGCCCCGGCTAATATGTCTTTGAGGTGAATATTCCAACCGAGGAAACCGTAAAAAAGTGAAAAATGAATATTTACCTTTTTGCCATTGCAACCAATTGCCAGCCAACAGGTTCCAATCAAATGAGTGGAAAGGATTCCACGGTTTTTTCGGGGATTTTCGGGGTTTGGAATGCTGCACCTGCCAAATGGTCATTTCGGATAATTATGGGTCATTACGAGTTCGTCATTCGACATTTTCCTCCGCAGGGCCGCGGCTCAAAAGTTAGAGGAACGCTCGTCGCAGATTGCCGTTTGCGGGAGCCGTGAAATTACAATCGGCCCGCAGACAGCGCGCAATGGATTGCGTGCCCTACCAATTCAAGGCCGGTTTGCTCCCACAGCGCTGAGAAAGGTTGATGTGCGGATAAAGCCGGCCAATCAGCCGAGAATGCGTTTGCCTTCGGTGAGGAAGATGCCTTGGAAATTCATCTCCAGGGCCTGCGCATTGGTGGCTTTGGCCAGGGCGTCCTGTTGCGAAACCTTGCCCTCCTTGACCAGTTGGAACAAATGCTGGTTGAAATTCAGCATTCCTTCCTCCCCGCCTGTCTCGATGGCGGCGCCCAGTTTTTCCAGGCGGTTTTCCTCGATCAATTTGCGGACGGTCCCGGTGTTGATCATGATCTCCTGAGCGGGCGTCATGCCGCCGGCGATGGTGGGCACCATGCGCTGGCAGACCACCGCCTGCAGGGTGCCTGCAATCTGACGCCGGATTTGGTCGCGTTCGTCGGCCTTGAAGAAATCCAGAATGCGCCCGACGGACTGCGAGGCATTGGTGGTGTGGAGGGTGGACAAAACCAAGTGGCCGGTGTCGGCCGCGCTCATGGCGGCAAAGAAGCTGGTGGCGTCGCGCATTTCGCCAATCATGATCACATCCGGGTCCTGGCGCAGAACATACTTCAGCCCGTGCCCGAACGAGGCGGTGTCCAGGCCGATCTCGCGCTGCTCGACGACCGATTGATTGTCTTCAAAGACATACTCGATGGGGTCTTCCAGGGTGATGATGTGTTTGCGGCTATTGGCGTTGATATGCTCGACCATGGCGGCCAGGGTGGTGGATTTGCCGCACCCGGTCGAGCCAGCCAGCAGAACAATGCCGCGGGGCGATTCGGCCAGTTGCTTGAGAACGGGCAGCAGCCCCAATTCCTCGAAGCTCGGCACCTGCGTTTTGACGAAGCGCATGGCCAGGCACGGCTGCCCGCGTTCATAAAAGCAATTGGTGCGGAAACGCCCGGTGTTGGGCACGTAATAAGAAAAATCGCACTCATGGTCCTGCTCGAGCAGTTTCTTGGAGTGCTTCGGCACGATGTTCTCCACCACCGTCGCCATCCATTCCGCGGTGGGGGTGGGGCCTTCGACAACCACCAGCTTTCGGTTGATGCGGAAAATGATCTGCCCTCCCACCTTCAGATGAACATCGGAAGCCCCGCCTTCGACGGCGGCGGTCAAAATACGATAAAATGTTTCCATCCCGCCAGTTTACCAGTCAACCGCGGGAACAATCCAGTCAGGAATACGCGAGCAGGCGGGCCTGGGAAAGCCGCGATACATGCGTAAAGAGCATCGCGATCTTATACCCCTCGTGGCGATTACCCGAACAGGCCACCACCACCCCCGTAAAATTGACCTTCCGGGCCGGATTCGGTCCCTGCAAACTGACTGTCATTTCCGTCCAGACGGGAATGGGATCGCTGTTGCTGAATTCGATTCCATTTTTTCTGACCTGGACTGCGTCTGCGGTGAGGGTCAGACAGCGTGTGGACGCCGGCGTCATGCCGAGCGAGGTGGAGTCCAATTTTCTTGCGCTCATAGTTAATGAAATCTAACACCTATTTGCACGCCGTCAAACGGAGAAAAACGGCTTATTTAAATTCCCCGATCTGCCGCCTTTTTCTAATCGTAATATTCAAGCCGTGCGGGAATTTTTTTCTGTCAGATTGGCCGCGCCCCTGCTAGAGTCCCCGCCTCATGAGTGACGCGCGCCTGGACGTTCGCAAGACTTACAAGCTCTATGTGGGCGGCAATTTCGTTCGCAGCGAAAACGGACGGTCCCTGCAGGTCCACGACCCGGAAGGCCGTCCGCTCGATAACATCTGCCATGCCTCCCGCAAGGATTTGCGGGACGCCGTCGCGGCGGCCCATTCCGCCGCGGCGGGCTGGGCCAAAAAATCCGCCCATCTGCGCGGCGCATCTCAAGGTTATTCTGGAGACAGGCGAGTTGGTGACTTATGACAATGTGCGTCTGGCCAGCCAGCAGGCCATGGAAGCGGGGGCGGACTTCATCAAAACATCGACCGAAAAAGTCCAGCCAGCGGCCAGCACAAGGACTCCAGTAGTTCGCGGGCTTCACCATCGTCGTTGTAGTTCTGCGCCAACTCAATCAGGCTCAGCACCTCTGCATCAAATGTTTCATTTTCATGCTGGTAAAATAACCCAGCATGTTAGGTTTCCCAAACGAAAAGATTGCGTTCTTGCGTAAGTCGTTTATAATCAAATGGATTGGGTTGATCACTTATGCTCGTTTCTTTGGCTGGTGCGGCGGTTTTTGTAGGGCGCCCGCCGAGCTTGCCGTTCCGCCTGCTCGCTGCCGCCCGTGCCTTGGATTTTGTCAAGCCGCCCAGCCGGGCGAACTCCGCCGCGTATTTTCGCATCGCCTCATTCATGGCCGCATATTAAACCCATCAAGCTGGGTTTGTCAACCTCTTAAACAGCGGTCACATTGGACAGAGGCGTTTCGGAGGCTTTGGCGAATGAATGCAGGCGAAACGCAGCCTTGTACGCAGAGTGGCGCAGGATGGTGATTAGGTGTTGACGGAGCAGGGCGGCTGGCTTCGAACTGTCATCAGAAAATGAACGAATTCGATGACAGTCCCCCCGTTCGGACGGAAGCTGAATACAAATACTTTCTCCAGAAAGCGAAGATCTGCATAAAACTATAACAACCTGACAAGGGGAGGCGCTGGTCTATTGGGCTCAATTCTGCTCATCATCATGATAGGCCATTTCATACATGGAACGGCAGATGAGCCGGCAGTCTTTCCATTGGAAACAGGCCCACGCCCCCAAAAATCAGCGTTTGCAAACCATATCATCCCGCTGGAAGCCGTCCGCGATTATTTTAGTTCATTATTACTGTTGCCTCTTGACGTCGTTCTTCAACTTGATAAGTTTCGTTCCTCAACTACTCATAATGCAACGTGAATGACTCAGCCGTGAAAAACCTTAAAATAGCCATCGGAGCCGATCACGGCGGATTCGAGTTGAAAAATCAGCTTCTGGGATTTTTGAGGGACAAGGTTTCCTCCATTCAAGATTGCGGAACGCACAGCAAGGATTCAGTCGATTACCCGCGAATCGCCTATACGGTTGCACGCTTGGTGGCCAGCGGGCAATGTGAATGTGGCATCATGATCGATGGCGCCGGGATCGGTTCAGCCATGGCCGCCAACAAGGTGCGTGGCGCGCGTGCGGCGGCCTGTTACTCCGTCGCGTTGGCCAAAAACAGCCGCGAGCACAATGACGCCAATGTGCTGACCTTGGGAGCCGGGCAGACGAATTTTGAGCAGGCGAAACCAATCGTTGAGGCGTTTCTCAACACGAAATGTGTCGAGGATCGTCATCTCAAACGGGTTCAACTGATCAATGCCATCCAAGACGGCCCCATCGAAGTCGGGCCGCACCAAACCACCTTGTTAGCCGGCACCGGAGAGCCGCACTTGAGCGTAATGCAGCCGTCGGCGGAGAAGATTGCTGCGCCGGACTTGGATAAAATCACCAAACGCGTCCAGGAACTTTTCTCAGCTCAGGCTGCGCAGTCTGCTGCCGGACCAACCCAGCCACCGTTGGACATTGCACAACTGATTGATCACACCATTTTGCGACCGGACACCGTGAAGAGCGACATCGAGCAACTCTGCCGGGAAGCCCGCCAATACAAATTCTATTCGGTTTGCGTGAATCCGACCTGGGTTTCACTCGCCCGGCAACTCCTGGAGGGATCGGGCGTGAAAGTCTGTTGCGTCGTCGGCTTCCCACTCGGCGCGCAACCGCCGGAGACCAAAGCGATGGAGGCCCGCGCCGCGATCCGGCAAGGAGCGAAGGAAATCGACATGGTCATCAACGTCGGCGCGCTCAAGAGCGGCGACGATGAACTCGTGCTCCGCGACATCCGTTCGGTAGTCGAAGCTTGCCGCGACGGCAGCGCCAAATGCAAGGTGATCTTGGAGACTTCGTTGCTAACCAATGAGGAGAAGGCGCGCGCCTGTGAATTTTCAATCAAAGCCAAGGCCGACTTTGTGAAGACCTCAACCGGTTTCAGCACCGGCGGCGCGACCGTCGAAGACGTGGCGCTGATGAGCCGGATCGTGCGTGACAAGAAACTTGGAGTCAAAGCGTCCGGCGGCGTCCGGTCGCTGGCTGAACTTCGGCGCATGGTGCAGGCCGGCGCCACGCGCATTGGCACGAGCAGCGGCATCAAAATCCTCCAGGAAGCCGCCGGTCAAACCGTCAGCGCAGACGGCAAAAAATACTAGAAAGCAAAGGACAACATTATGGCAGACCTACGCTCATACATTTTTCTCGACAGTCTCCAACCGCAGGTCGCGTCGTTTTTCGCGACCGTCTCGCAGGGCTTCCTGCCCATCGCCGGGCAAGCCTCGCTGTTCGTAGAGATCTCGCCGGGCATGGAGATTAACACGGTCACCGACGTGGCGCTCAAATCCACGAAGGTCACACCCGGCATGCAGATCATTGAACGACTCTACGGCATGCTCGAAATCCACTCCGAGTCGCAGGCCGATGTGCGCCAGGCCGGAGCCGCCATCCTCTCCGCGTTGAATTTGAAAGAGGAAGGCCGCTACAAGCCGGTCATTTACAGCAACAACATCATCCGCCGCATCGACGACTACCACACGATGCTCATCAACCGCACCCGGCACGGCAACATGATTCTCCCGGGCCACACGCTCTTTACCATGGAAGTTGCCC
Organism: Limisphaerales bacterium; assembly: GCA_052325505.1. Taxonomy (GTDB): domain Bacteria; phylum Verrucomicrobiota; class Verrucomicrobiia; order Limisphaerales; family Palsa-1400; genus DASRLE01. The sequence goes on along the minus strand of JBKQUS010000197.1, from coordinate 22,299 downwards.
CGGCCGCCTACGCCGCGTTCGCCGCGAACGAAGCAGAGAAAGCCGCGAACATCAACATACTCGAAATCCGCGCCTTCGGCAGTTTTGGCCGCATCTATCTGGGTGGCGAGGAAAAGGACATTGACGTTGCCGCCAAAGCCGCGGAAGCTGCCATCCTTGGCATCACCGGGCGCGAGATGCAAGGCGGCGGCTGACAAATTTTGAACCGATCACAACTCAAACAACAAGACACGCAAGGAAACAACTATGCAAGATTCACTGGCACTTGGATTACTGGAAACGCGTTCCTTTTCTGCGATGGTTGAGGGCGCGGACGCAATGGTCAAAGCCGCGAAGGTGGAATTGGTCGGCATGGAAAAGACCGGCGGCGGTTATGTCACCGCCATCATCCGTGGCGATGTCGCCGCAGTAAAAGCCGCGACCGATGCCGGCCGCACGGCTGCGAGCCGCGTCGGCGAAGTCGTCGCCGTCCACGTCATCGCCCGGCCGCACCAGAACGCCGACGAAATATTGCCGCTCGGCCGCGACACGAAAGCCGCCAAGAAGTAACTCAAGTTTGATCGCCGGACAGCGGGCCACAAGGCATGCCCCGGCAGGATGCGTTTATGAATCTAGGCAAAGTTGTCGGCACCGTTGTCGCCACGCGCAAGGAAGCGAGCATGGAAGGCCTCAAATTCATGCTCGTCAAACACTTGGACGCCGAGGGCAGGGAAACCAGCGGCCAGGTCGTCGCGGTGGACGCCGTCGGCGTTGGTCCGGGCGAACTGGTTCTTGTCGCCACCGGCAGTTCCGCGCGCCAGACACTCGCGACCCAAAACCGCCCCTGCGATGCCGTCATCATGGCGATTGTTGACAGTTGGGAAATCGGTGGCGTGGACAAATACAAAAAATAATCAGGTGAATCGTGGCTGGCCTTACCGATCAGGAAATTGAAATCATCGCCCGGCGCATAGTGGCGGACCTGGGCGGTGGTGACGGCGCGGGCGGCAAAAACAAGCCCGCCGAACCTGTGCCGTCTCTCGTCGGCGAACTCGGTGTCTTCGACAACCTGGATGCCGCCGTGCGCGGCGCATCCACGGCTTTCCGCCAGCTCGACGAGTTGGCCTTGCGGAAGCGCAACACCATCATCGCCGCCATCCGCAACACGATGCGCGAACACGGCGACGCGCTGGCCAAGGAGGCTTTCGAAGAGACCGGCTTGGGCCGCTACGCCGACAAGATCCTCAAGAACCAGCTCGTCACCGAGAAGACGCCGGGAACAGAAGACCTGCAGCCGCGCGCTGTCACCGGCGACGACGGCCTCAATCTCACCGAGCCCGCGCCCTACGGAGTGATTGGCGCGATCACCCCGACGACCAACCCGACCTCGACCGTCATCAACAACACCATAGCGATGGTCGCCGCTGGCAACGCCGTGGTCTTCAACGTCCACCCGAACGCCAAACGCGTTTCCTGCCACACCGTCGCGCTTATCAACAAAGCCATCGTCGCCGCCGGCGGACCGAATAACCTCGTCACCTGCATCGCCAATCCGACCATCGAGAGCGCGCAGGCGCTGATGAAGCATCCCGGCATCCGCCTCATCGTTGTCACCGGCGGCGGCGGCGTGGTCAAGGCGGCGATGGAATCGGGCAAGCGCGCCATCTGCGCCGGACCCGGCAACCCGCCCATTGTGGTGGATGAAACCGCCGACATTGACAAGGCTGCGCGCGACATTGTCTTTGGTGCGTCGTTCGACAACAACATCATCTGCACCGATGAGAAGGAATGTCTGGTTGTCTCCAGCGTCGCCGACAAGCTTATCCAGGCCATGATCTACAACGGCGCGGCACTCATATGGAAGGACCAGTTGCCGGCGCTGGAAAAGGTCATCTTCAAGAACACCAACGGCCCCCGGCAGGAAGCCGACATTGACCGTTCCCTCATCGGCAAGAACGCCAGCGTCATCCTCCAGAAAGCTGGCATCGCCTGCGACGACTCCGTCCGCCTCGGCATCGTCGAGGTGGATCACGATCACCCGCTGCTCTGGACCGAACAGATGATGCCAATCCTCCCGGTCACGCGCGTGCGGGACGCGGACGAGGGCATTGATTTCGCCATCGCGCTGGAACATCCGCGCCGCCACACATTTGTCATGCACTCGGAGAATCTTTCGAACCTCAGCCGCATGGCCCGCGAGTGCAACGCCAGCATATTCGTCAAGAACGGCCCGTCGCAGGCGGGACTCGGTTGGAAAGGCGAAGGCTACAGCTCGTTCACCATCGCCAGCCCGACGGGCGAAGGCATGACGAGTCCGCGCAGCTTCTCTCGCTGGCGCCGCTGCACACTGGTCGGCGCATTCAGGATCGTCTAGTGAGGAAATATCCAGCCATCGCGGTCATGGAGTTCACCAGCATCGCTGACGGGATTTACGTCACCGATCTGTTGCTGAAGAAAGCCCCCATCGCCATGATTAAGTCCGGCACTGTCAGCCAGGGCCGTTACCTCATCATCATCGGCGGCTCGACCGGCTCGGTGGAGGAATCATTCAACGAAGCGCTTGCCGTCGGCCAGGCTGGAATGCTTGATTGCACTTTCCTGCCGGACGTTCACACCCGGGTGCATGACGCCATTCTGGGCCGGCGCGTGCCCGCTGAACAGGACGCAGTGGCCATTCTGGAAACCAGCACCGTCGCCGCCAACGTCCGTGCCGCCGAACTGGCAGTCAAGGGAACCGAGGTGCGGCTGGTGGAGTTGCGTCTGGCCGATTACGAGATGTCCGGCAAAGCCATCAGCGTCTTCAACGGCGAATTGCATGCCATCGAAGCCGCGATGGGACTGGCCGGCGATTTTCTGCGCGGACGGAAGGAATACATCCAGCACCGCATCATCTCCCGTCCGCACGAGGCGGTGACGCGACATCTGACCGAGGGCACGCGTTTCGCCAGCACGGCGGCTCGCGAGTTTGCCGGCGAGGAGGTTTCCTGATGTTACTTGGCAAAGTCATCGGCACCCTCACCCCGTGTGTCATTTACAAGGGACTGGAAGGCGTTCCCATGCTCTGGGTGCAGCCGCTCGACAAACAAGGCAACCCCAAGGGCGAGCCGCTCGTCGCCTGCGATGCCACCCGTATGGCCGGACGGGGCGAGATCGTGTATTTTGAAGGCGGACGAGAAGCCGCGCTGCTGCTCGAGCCATGGTTCGTCCCGGTTGACCACGCAATCATTGGCATCGTGGACAATTTGAACATTCCTGCACCATGATCATCGGCACTGTCAAAGGTGATATCGTCTCGACGATCAACCACCCGTTCTACACCGGTAAGAAATTGCTGGTCGTCGAGAAGGATGACTTTGCCGGCAAGCCCGGCGGTTACCTCCTTGCCATCGACGGCGGCGTTAATGCCGGGGTCGGCGAACGCGTGCTGCTCGTTGACGAAGGCAACTCCGCCCGGCAAATCGTGGCGGACTCCCAAGCTCCGGTGCGCTCAATCATTATTGGCATCATTGACTGCATAGACCTCAAGGCGTAACTGGCCTTGGCATGTGATTCAAGGGAATGGTCGGCCAACTGCGGGCCGGCGTCGTCTGGGCCAACAGCTATAACAAGTTTGATCCAACCAGTCCATTCGGCGGCTACAAGGAAAGCGGCTTCGGTCGGGAAGGCGGCGTGCAGGGGCTGTGGCGGCCTACGTAAACTTAAGCTGACCGCGGAGCGGTTCAGCCCGCGTCGCGCGCCAGACTCTCTGTCCCGGCTTTCGCCTCAGGGAGCGGTCCAGCCTCCTTGGCCGGATCGACCCATTTCATTTCAGACAGGGCGAAATACTGTCCGCCGCATTGGCAGGCCGGTTCGCCGTCGAACGATTTCACGATATTGCAACGATCACAAACCATCGTGTTTTTGCTCCTGCGCAGCGACCGCCGGCTATCACGCCAGGCCGCCGGCAAAACGAGGGCCATCACGCCGCACCCCACCCAGCCCGAAACAGACTCCCGCGGCAGCGCGCCAAAGACCGTGAACAGACGCACGAGCAGATACCACAGACCCCAACCCGCCAGAGCGTACAGAAATGCGGTGCGAAGCACCTCAACCCGTCTTGACGACGTTGCTTCTGCTGGCGACACGCGAATCCACATAAAATCCGACGAATAACAGTACTAGAGTACCTTCGCGCCGCAGACCTGTATATGAGGGGATTTACCAGTTTTACTGTAGGGCCTTGCCTCGCAAGGAGTTAATGGGGTCTCATCGGTCGGTCGGCGGCTTCAAAGCCAGCTTTCCAGGGGCAGGCAGATCCGAGGTGTTCCAACCGCCGCCCAGCGCCATGATAAGTTGCACCGTGTCAACCATTTGTTGCATCCGCAGGCTCACGACCGTTTGCTGGTTGCCGAGCAGTAACTCCTGGGCGGTGACGACATTGAGGTAGCTGGCGACGCCGTCCCGGAATTGCTCCATGGACAAATCCAGGTTCTTTTGCGACGCCTTGATCGCCACGTCCTGCTGTTGTATCTCCGTGCTCAAAACCCGCAACGCAGCCAGATTGTCCTCCACCTGCTGGAACGCCGTCAGGACCGTCTGCCGATAGTTGGCGGCCTGGGCGCGGAAACTCGCCCAAGCCTGCTCATTGGCCGCCTTGCGCTCGCCCGCGTCGAAAACCGTCTCGGAAACACTGGCCCCCACCGACCAAAAAAAGCTGGGCAACGTGATCAAATCCACCAGCGGCGTGCTTTCGTAGCCGGTGGAGCCCGTCAGGCTGATCGTGGGAAAATAGGCGGCGCGGGCCACTCCAATTTGGGCGTTGGCCGCCGCCGCGGTGCGCTCCGCCGTGGCCACGTCCGGCCGCCGTTCCAGGAGCGTGGAAGGCAATCCGACCGGCACCCACGGCGGCGGATTGGAGGCCGTGGACGCTTTGAGCGAAAAGGTCGAGGCGGGCTGGCCGACCAAAAGGGCGATGGCGTGTTCGTATTGGGCGCGCTGGATTTCCAGCGCGGAGGCCTGGGCCAGCGTCGTCTCCAGCAACGCGTCCGCCTGCGCCTCGTTCAACTCCGAATATATGCCGGTCTGGTAGAGGGTTGTTGTCAAGTCGAGAGAATCCCGATACGCCTTGACCGTGTTGGTGAACAGTTGAATCATCTGGTCCTGGCCCCGCAGTTCATAATAATCCACCGCCAATTCGGCCTGGGCCGAGAGTCTCATGTTCTCAAGCGTCGCTGCGCTCGCCTGCGCCGCATAGGTATCGGCCCGGATGGTGTTGCGAATCATCCCCCACAAATCCGGCTCCCACGAGGCGCTGATCGGCAGGTCGTAGACCGAGTACTGCGGATTTTTGCCGCCAAGACTCCCCGCGCCCACCATCGTCGAACTGCGGACTTTGCTGAACGACGGGTCCACCCCAACCGTCGGATAGTAAGCCGAGCGCGCTTCCTTGACCACGGCGCGGGCCGCTAAAAAATTCTCTAAGGCCATCACGATATTCTGGTTGGAAATGGCCACCTGTGCTTCGAGGGCGTTCAATTGCGGGTCATTGAACATCTCCCACCACCGGCCCTTGATCACGCCGTCGCTGGGCTGGGCCAGCTTCCAGCCGTTGGTTTCCTTGAACGCGGGCGGGGTCTGCACTGAGGGCTGTTGGTAACGCGGCGCGAGATTGCAGCCGGCAAGGAAAAGTAAGAAGGCAGAAGGCAGAAGCCAGAAGTGAAGAAAGACGCGTCGGCTCGACTGTTTGCTGTTTTTCATTTTTTTTTAATTCTTAATTCTTACTTTTCTTCACACTGTCGCTGGCGGCGCGTCCGGCACGGCCGCGGAGGATTTGCCCCGCATCCGCTCCCACCACAGGCGCAGGCGGTCAAAATACAGATAGACCACGGGCGTCGTGTACAGCGTCAGCATCTGGCTGGCCAGCAAGCCGCCCACGATGGACGCGCCCAGCGGGCGGCGCAACTCCGAGCCGGTGCCCCGCCCGAAAACCAGCGGCAGCGCCCCGCAGGTGGCGGCCAGCGTCGTCATTAAAATGGGCCGGAAGCGCAGCACGCACGCCTTGTAAATGGCGTCGGCCGGCTTCAAGTGGTCCTTGCGCTCGGCCTCTATGGCGAAATCCACCATCAGGATTCCGTTCTTCTTGACAATTCCAATGAGCAGGATGACGCCGATGATGGCGATGATGGTCAGGTCCAGATGAAAGAGCATCAGGGCCAGAACGGCGCCCACCCCGGCCGAGGGCAGGGTGGACAGAATAGTGATGGGGTGGATGTAACTCTCGTAAAGAATGCCCAAAACGATATAGACCGCCGCCAGGGCCGTGATGATGAGGAAGGGCTGGCTGGCCAGCGAGGCCTGGAAAAGCTGGGCATTGCCGCCGAAACTGCCTTGAATGTCCTGCGGCATCCCCATCCGGTCCTTCAGCGCAATAATATTATTGACAGCCTCGCCCAGCGAAACGCCCGGGGCCAGGTTGAAGGAAATCGTGACGGAGGGGAACTGGCCCGAGTGATTGACCGCGATGGGCGCGGTGTCCGTTTTGTATTGTGTCACCGCCTGCAACGGCACCTCGCCGCCGTTGGTCGTCTGGAGGTAAATGGACTTCAAGCCTTCGGGCGTCTGCCAGAAGTTGGTCGCCACTTCCATGACCACATGATACTGGTTCAACTCGGTGTACATGGTCGAGACCTGGGCCTGGCCAAAGGCGTTGTAGAGGCTGTTGTCAATCGCCTGGGCCGACAGTCCCAGCCGCATCGCGGTCGTGCGGTCATAAGCGAGCATGGATTCCAGGCCGTTATTGCGCTGGTCGCTGTTCACGTCGGTCAGCCCGGGAATTTTTTTCATTTCCGCCTGGAGCGCCGGCCCCCACTTGACCAACTCCGCCACGCTGGGGCTTTGGATGAAGTATTGGTACTGCGCCGCGCTCTGGCGGCCGCCGGTGCGCACGTCCTGGCCCGGCTGGAAAATCAGCGTGGCCCCGGAAACGCGCGCCAGCTTGGGGCGCAGGCGGTTGATGATCACGCTGGCACCCACCTTGCGCTCGCTCAAGGGCTTCAGGGAGCAGAAGACAAAGCCTTGATCGGTGGCGGAATTGCCCCCGGTGTAGCCCAGAACGTGGTCCACCCCGGGGTCCTCCTTCACGATGCGGATGAATTGCGCGAGCTTGCCTACCATGGATTGAAAGGAGATGTCCTGCGTGCCCATGACGATGCCGCCCATCGTGCCATTATCCTGCGGGGGGAAGAGGCCCTTCGGCACAATGTAGAGTAGATAAAAATTGAGCGCGATGGCCCCGAAGAGAAGACAGAGGGTGAAAAACGAATGGCGCAGAGACCATTGCAGACTCGTCTCGTAATGGTGCAGCAGCCAGTCGAACGCCCTGCCGGTGGTCCAATAAAGCCTCCCGTGCTTCTCCTCCTTTTCGTGTTTCAGCAGCCGGGAACACATCAGGGGCGTGGTCGTAAGTGAAACAATCAGCGACACCAGTATGGCCACTGACAGAACGACGGCGAATTCATGAAACAGACGCCCGATGTAGCCGCCCATTAGCAGAATGGGCGTGAACACGGCCACCAGCGAAATGCTGATGGACATGACGGTGAAGCCAATCTCTTTTGCCCCGCGCAAGGACGCTTCGACGGGCGTCAGGCCCTGCTCGATGTAGCGGGTGATGTTCTCGATCACCACGATGGCGTCATCCACCACGAAGCCGGTCGAGATGGTCAGGGCCATCAGGGAAAGGTTGTCCAGGGTATAACCACAGAGGTACATGATGCCAAAGGTGCCAACGAGGGAAACAGGCACCACCACCGCGGGAATAAGCGTGGCGCGCCCGCTGCGCAGAAAGAGGAACACCACCAGAATGACCAGCGTGATTGAAATCAGAAGGGTCCGTTCCACGTCGTTGACCGAGGCGCGTATCCCCGTGGTCCGGTCCATCACCACGGTCAATTTAATGGCGGCGGGCACGGAAGCCTGCAAGGAAGGCAGTAACTTTTTAATGCGGTCCACCGTGTCAATGACATTGGCCTGGGGCTGTTTGAAAACAACCATCACCACCGAGGGCTTGCCGTCGGCGAACCCGCCCGCACGCAGGTTTTCGACTGAATCTTCCACGTCCGCCACGTCGGAGAGCTTGACGGCGGCGCCATCATGATAGCCCACAATGAGCGGCCTGTAATAGGCGGCCTTGAGCAATTGATCGTTGGCTACAATATCGGCGGTGATATGCCCGTCGGAAATCTGGCCTTTCGGTTGGTTGGCGTTGGCGCCCTTCAAGACGGCCTGCACATTCGACAAGCCCAGGCCGCAGTTGTTGAGCTGGGCGGGATTGACCTCGACCCGCACGGCGGGCAGCGAGCTGCCGCCCACGAAAACTTGGCCCACGCCGTCAATCTGCGACAGCGCCTGCTGCAGGATGGTGGACCCTGCGTCATATAGCTGGCCGCGGGTATAGACGTCGGAAGTCAGCGACAGGATGATGATGGGCGAATCCGCCGGGTTGACTTTGCGCCAGGTGGGGTTCATGGGCAGGTTGGCCGGCAGATAGCTGCGGGCGGCATTGATCGCGGCCTGAACGTCCCGCGCCGCGCCGTCGATGTTGCGGTTCAGATCGAATTGCAGGGTGATGCCGGTCGTGCCCAGGTAGTTGGCCGAGGTCATTTCATTGACGCCGGCGATGTGGCCGAACTGCCGTTCCAACGGAGCGGCCACCGCTGAAGCCATGATCTCCGGGCTGGCCCCGGGCAGCGATGCCCCGACCGAAATAACAGGATTATCCACCTGCGGCATTGGCGCCACAGGCAGCAAATTGAACGCCACCGCCCCGGCCAGCGCCACCGCAATGGTCAGCAGCGACGTCGCCACGGGCCGGTGAATAAATGGCGCCGAGACGTTCATGAGGACGCGGGCAGGCCTCCCGGCACGGGCGCGGCGGACGGGGACCCGGCGGCCTCATGGGCTGGCTTGCGGGAAAACCTGTCCATGAAAATGTATATGACAGGTGTCGTGTACAAAGTGAGAATCTGGCTCAATATCAGCCCGCCCACCATGGAAATGCCCAGGGGACGCCGCAGTTCCGCGCCGGTGCCCGTCCCCAGGGCCAGCGGCAGCCCTGCCAACAGCGCGGTCATGGTCGTCATCAGGATCGGACGGAAGCGCAGCAGACAGGCCTGGTAGATTGCCTCCACCGGGCCTTTCCCCTCCTCCCGCTCGCCTTGCAGCGCGAAATCGACCATCATGATCCCGTTTTTCTGGACGATGCCGATGAGGAGGATGATGCCAATGAGGGAAACAACCCCCAACTCCTGGTGAAAGAGCATCAAGGCCAGAATTGCCCCCACCCCGGCCGAAGGCAGGGTCGAAAGGATGGTGATGGGGTGAATGTAGCTCTCGTAAAGCACGCCCAGAACAATATAGACGGTGATAAGCGCGGCCAGGATGAGCAGCGGCTCATTGGTTAGCGAGGCCTTGAAGGAGGCCATCGTGCCCTGGAAAGAGGCTAGGACTGACGCGGGCATGTGCAGTTCCTTCTGCGTCTTTTCCACGGCGCTGGCCGCCTCGCCCAGGGCCGCCCCCGGCGCCAGATTGAAGGAAATGGTCACGCAGGGAAACTGTCCCTGATGGTTGATGGACAGGGGCGCTGTTTTGGTCTCAAAATGGGCGAACGCGCTCAACGGCACCGCCCCGCCGTAGGCCGACTGAATATAGATGTCCTTCAATTTCGACGGGTCTTTCTGAAATGACGGGGTCGCTTCCAGGATGAGATGGTATTGATTCAATTGTGTGAACAGAGTCGAGACTTGCCGTTGTCCGAAGGCGTCATATAGGGTTTGATCGATTTGCTGCGCGCTGATGCCCAGGCGCGCCGCGGTCACGCGGTCGATGACCAGCGCTATTTGCAGCCCGTCCGCTTGCTGGTCGGTCGCCAGGTCGCGCAACTCGGGTAGCGTTTGCAATTTGCCCATCAGTTTGTCCGTCCAGAATTGCAGTTCGGTGGGATCGGGGTCTTCCAGGGTGTATTGGTACTGGGTCCGGCTGACCCGGTCTTCGATGGTGATGTCCTGCACCGGCTGCATGAACAGGGTGATGTTGTTGATTTTTGCCAGTTTGGGCTGCAAGCGGCGGATAACATCCGAGGCGCTGGCGTCTCTCTCCTCAATCGGCTTGAGATTGATGAGAATCCGTCCGCTGTTCAGCGTGGTGTTGATGCCATCGACACCGATGAAGGAGGACAAACTGGCGACCGCCGGGTCCTTGAGAATAACGTCGGCCAGTTGCTGTTGTTGTTGGGACATGGCGGGGAAGGAGACGTTTTGCGCCCCTTGTGAGATGCCTTGAATCACGCCCGTGTCCTGCACGGGGAAGAAGCCTTTGGGTATGAGAATGTAGAGCACGATCGTCATGACCAGGGTGGCCACCGCGACGAGCAGCGTCATCCCGCGGTATTGCAGCACCCAGCGCAACGTCCGGCCGTAAAAGGCGATGACGCGCTCGAAAGCGCGCTCGGAAGCCCGGAAGATTCGTCCCTGTTGCTCTTGCGGCGTGCGATGGAGCAACCGGGAGCACATCATGGGCGTCAGCGTCAGCGAAACCACGGCCGAAACCAGGATGGTCACGCTTAGCGTCACGGCAAATTCGCGAAACAGGCGTCCCACAATGTCCTGCATGAACAGCAGCGGGATCAATACCGCCACCAGCGTGATGGTCAGCGAGATGATGGTGAACCCAATTTGCTCCGCGCCCTTGAGCGCCGCGTTCAGCGGCGTGTCGCCCATCTCAATGAAGCGGGAGATGTTCTCGATCATGACGATGGCGTCATCCACAACAAATCCCGTGGAAATGGTCAGGGCCATCAGGGAGAGATTGTCCAGGCTGTAGCCCAGCAGGTACATGACCGCGAATGTGCCCACCAGCGACAGCGGCACCGCCACGCTCGGAATGATCGTCGCGGCAAAGCTGCGCAGAAAAAGAAAAATGACCATCACCACCAGCCCGATGGTCAGCATCAGTTCGAATTCCACGTCGCGCACCGAGGCGCGTATGGTCGTCGTCTGGTCGGTTAAAATGGAAACATCGACGGCGGGAGGCAGCGTCGCCCGAAGCTGGGGCAACCGCGCCTTGATGCGATCCACCACCTGGATGATGTTGGCCCCGGGCTGGCGCTGCACGTTGACGATAACCGCCGGAACCTTGTTCATCCAAGCGGCCTGGTTGCGGTTTTCCACATCATCGATGGGCTTGGCCACGTCGCCCAGCATGACTGGCGCGCCGTTGCGGTACGCCACCACCACCTGGTTGTAATCCTTGCTGGTCAGTAATTGGTCGTTGGCGTTGATTTGATAGGACGTCTGGGGGCCGTCGAAATTGCCTTTCGCCTGGTTGATGCTGGTTTGCGCAAGGGCGTTGCGCAGGTCTTCCAGGTTCAGTTGGTAGGACGACAGCGCCGTGGGATTGGCCTCGATGCGCACCGCCGGTTTCTGGCCGCCCACAATGCTGACCAGACCGACGCCGGAAAGCTGGGAGATTTTCTGGGCCAGCCTCGTGTCAGCCAGATCTTCCACTTGGTAGAGAGGCAGGGACTTTGAGGTCAGGGCCAGCGTTAAAACGGGGGAATCCGCCGGATTGGATTTGCTGTAAATTGGAGGCACTGGCAGGTCGGGCGGCAGGTAAGTTTGCGCGGCATTGATGGCCGCCTGCACCTCCTGTTCCGCAACGTCAATACTAAGGAAGAGCGCAAACTGCATCGTGATGATTGAGCTGCCGCCCGAACTGGTCGAGGTCATTTGGTTCAGCCCGGGCACCTCGCCGAATTGCCTTTCCAGCGGAGCGGTGATGGCGGAAGCCGTCACGTCCGGGCTGGCCCCGGGATAGAATGTCACCACCTGGATGGTGGGAAAATCCACTTCCGGCAGGGCCGAAACCGGCAGTTGCTGATAGGCCACGATGCCCACCAGCATGATCGCCGCCATGAAAAGCGACGTGGCCACGGGCCGCAAAATGAAGGGTCGCGAGGGACTCACGGGCTGTCCTTTGAATCGTCAGGCTTTGGTTTTTGCGCGCCCCCTTTATGTTTTTCCCCGCCGCCCCGGCTCTGCCCGGCCGGCTGGCGGGAAGCGACCTTGATCCCTTCGCCCAGCTTGTTGAAATTGTCCAGGGCAATGACTTCTCCCGGCTCCAACCCTTGCACGGCGGTGACGGTGCTATCCGCCGTGCCGGGAACAATGGCGCGCATTGTGACCGTCTGGTAATTGGTGGTCATCCCGTTGGTGGTGACGGTGCTGTTCGTGACCACATAGACAAACGCGCCCTCCGGATTGTGCTGGATGGCAAAGGTGGGAATCAGGCTCTGGCCGTGCAGGGTTTGAATGACCAGATTGGCGTTGACAAACTGGTTGGGGAAGAGTGAGAGATCATCGTTGTCAAACATCGCCTTGAACCGGATGGTGCCGGTGGCGGTGTCAATCAGATTGTTCAGCGCCAAAACCTTGCCGGTGGCGATCTTGTGTTCCTGGGAGCGGTCCCACGCCTCCACCATCATAGCCCGCGGCGTCGGGGTCGGATCCGGCATCTCCGGCAAGGGCTGGGCCTCAATCGATGGGCGCCTGCCCGGCGCACCGGCCCCCATTTGCTGCATGATCTGCGGCAGATAATCTTCCGCCACGTTGAACACAACCGTGATCGGCTGAAGCTGCGCCACCACCACGATGGCATTGGTGTTGGCGGCGTGGACAACGTTGCCCGGATCAACCAGACGCAGGCCGACGCGCCCCTCGAAAGGCGCCCGGATGTAGCAATACGCCAGATTCACCTTCGCGGCTTCCAACTGGCCCTCGTCAAACTTGACCGTGCCTTCGTCCTGATGCACCAGCGCCACCTGGTCATCCACCTGCTGCTTGGGCACGGCATTTTTGGCGGCAGCCGCCTGGTAACGCTTCAAATCCACATTGGCCCCCTCCAGCAGCGCCTTGTCGCGCTGCAATTGTCCGGTGGCCTGCGTCACCGCCGCCTCATACGGACCGGAGTCGATCTCAACCAGCAGATCGTTGCTCTTCACCATTTGGCCTTCGATGAAATTGACCGCCACCACCTGGCCATCGACCCGCGGCGAAATCGAGGCCGTGTAAACCGGCTGTACCGAGCCGAGCGAACTCACCGCCACGTCGATGTCCCCTTTCCACACATTGGTCACGTTGATGCTGACGGGCGGCGGCGCCGGCGGCTTGGGCTTCTTGCCGCTCAAAATGAAAATGGCGGCCACGGCCACGACGATGATCAGGATGACAAGAATCCATGTTCCCCTGTGATGCTCCTCGCGCACGGGAGGATTCTGAGGAGGTGTCGCCGGCCTGCCGCTGGTTGCGGAGGGGGCGTTTGCGCCGGGGGCGTTTTGCGGATTATTCATGCGGCATTCGTTGAGTTCACTGCTTTGGCCAACACCTGGCTGACGGTTTGAATCAAGCGGGGAAAATCTAGCGGCTTTTCCAATACCGCCTCGACCCCCGCCTTGCGCCCCGCCGCCTGCTGGTTGGGGCGGGCGGTAATGATAATGACGGGCGTCGGCGGCGCAAGTTTTTTGGTGTCAAGTTGTGCAAGGGTTTCCCAACCATCCATTCCCGGCATACTGAGGTCCAAGAGGAAAAGGTCAACCGCCATCGTCGTGGCCAACTCCAGGGCGTCGCCGCCGCTGGCCGCCGTCAGAACCCCGTAGCCTTCATTGCTCAGAACGCGGGCCAGCATGATTCGCACCGACGAATCATCATCAACGATCAAAATCCATTTCCTGGCGTCCTCTTCACTCATGGTAGCGGTACAAAATCCCGGACTGGATAAGCGGTTGGTGTGCCAAAACGCGGGGTTTAATAAGAACTTGATGGACAATGGGTTGCAAAGACAGTTGTCCTGCCCCTCATCGAAATCTGGCATACTGGCTATGCGTGGCTGCATACTGGTTGAGCAGACTAGTTGACGTCGTTGGAGCGGGTTGGATATTGCTGTGGCAGCAGTGTCTAGATCCTCCCGGCTGACACGGCTGAGGCGAATTGCGGTGGCAATCTGAAAGGCGAAGAATTAGGATCCATCGAGCGGTTGACGCCGTTTTCTTTTGGATCGGTGGTGCAGCATGAACGATTTTTTCTTTGCCCGTTCTCAAATGGCGATGTCGCTGGCCTTTCACATCGTCTTCGCAGCCCTTGGCGTTGGCATGCCCATGCTCATGGTCATTGCGGAAGGGATGCATCTGCGCACGGGACAGCTGGAATATCTGGACCTTTGCAAACGGTGGGCGAAAGGGACGGCGGTTCTTTTCGCGGTGGGCGCGGTCTCCGGCACGGTGCTCTCGTTTGAACTCGGTCTGTTGTGGCCCGCTTTCATGGCCAAGGCGGGCGCGATTATCGGCATGCCGTTTTCCTTGGAAGGCTTCGCTTTTTTCACGGAGGCAATTTTTCTGGGCGTCTATTTATACGGCTGGAAACGCCTGCCGGCCTTCTGGCATTGGCTCTCCGGGCTGCTGGTGGCGGTGAGCGGGATCCTGTCAGCGGTTTTCGTGGTGACGGCCAATGCGTGGATGAATGCGCCCGCCGGTTTCAAAATCGTTGATGGCAGGGTCACGGACGTTGACCCGATCGCGGCCATGCTCAACCAGGCGAGTTTTCACGAGGTGCTGCACATGACGCTGGCGTCGTTTGTGGCGACGGGTTTCGCGGTGGCTGCCATTCACGCCTTCTTCCTGTTGCGGGAGGCGAACAATCGTTTTCATCGTGTTGGGTTGGGCATTGCGCTGGCCGTCGCCGGGTTGAGCGCCCCGCTGCAATTGCTCAGCGGCGATCTCAGCGCCCGCACGGTGGGCCATTTGCAGCCGGCCAAACTGGCGGCCATGGAGGCGCTTTACCGGACAGAAATCGGCGCGCCGCTGCTCATCGGCGGGATTCCAAACGACCAAACCCTGACGACTGATTATGCGATCCGCATCCCGCACGGCTTGAGTCTCCTCCTGACGCGCCAGCTTGACTCGAAAGTGGCCGGCCTGGAGGAGTTTCCCCGGATCAACTGGCCCAATGTGCGCATTGTTCACTGGTCGTTTGACATCATGGTCGCTTCGGGGATGGCGCTCTTGCTGTGTTCGGCGGGGGCGGGCTGGCTTTGGTGGAAACACCGCCGGGTGCCCGATCGGAAATGGTTTCTGCGGGACTTGGTGGTGTGCGGGCCTTTGGGCTTTGTCGCCATTGAATCGGGCTGGATCGTGACTGAAGCCGGCCGCCAGCCGTGGATTATCTACGGTGTGATGCGAACCGAAGCAGCCGTCACCCCGATGCGCTGCCTCGCGGCGCCGTTTGCCGCGTTTACCGCGCTCTACGTGTTCCTGGCCGTCGTGGTGGTCTTTCTCTTGCGCCGCCAGTTTTTGCAGGTGTCCGGGCCGGTGCCCGATTCTTGAACCACTTCAATCCATGCTGGAACTTATTGTCGCCATTTTCATTTTGCTGTCGCTCATCATTTACGCGCTGATGGGCGGGGCGGACTTTGGCGGTGGGATGTGGGATTTGCTGTCGTCCGGGCCGCGAGCCGGCCGGCAAAGAAAAGCCGTCGCCGACGCCATTGGTCCGATTTGGGAGGCCAATCATGTGTGGCTTATTCTGGTGATCGTTTTGCTCTTCACCGGATTTCCGGACGGGTTTGCGGCCATGATGACGGCGCTGAACATTCCGCTGACGGCCATGCTGATCGGCATTGTCCTGCGGGGCGCGACCTTTGCCTTTCGCAAATACGATTCCCAAAGCGGCGAAGTGCAGCGGCGGTGGAGCACAATCTTCGGCACGGCAAGTTTCTTTACGCCGTTCTGCCAGGGAGTGACACTGGGAGCCCTGGCCACCGGGAAGATTCGGGTTGAGAACGGACAGGTGACGACCGGGTTCTTTGCCGGCTGGCTGACGCCGTTCGCCCTGGCCTGCGGGATTTTCGCGCTCGGCCTGTTTGCCTTCCTCGCGGCCGTATATTTGACACTTGACGCAAAGGACCAGCCTGATTTGCAGAACGATTTTCGACGACGGGCCATTTGGTCGGAACTGGCCCTGGCCCCGATTGCCCTGGTTGTGTTTCTCACCTCCGAAACAGGCGCGCCGGCCATGTATGATGGGCTGACGAGATGGTGGGCGCCGCTGCTGCTGGCGTGGACGAGTTTCTTTGCCCTGGCCGGACTTGTGGCGCTGTGGCTGCGCCGGTTTTCCGCGGCGCGCATCGCCGCCATTGGCCAGGTCACGGTTATTCTCGCAGGTTGGAGTCTGGCGCAGTATCCGAATCTGGTCACGCCGGATGTCACGGTCACCAATGCCGCCGCGCCGGAGCTCACGCTCCGCCTGCTGGTCCTGGCACTTGGTGCCGGAGCGATTGTGCTCCTGCCCTCCCTGGCCTTCCTCTTCCACATCTTCAAAGGCGGGAAAACCGTTGATGAAGAATCATAAGTAAAAGAGGCCTGATCAAAGCGGTCCAATCCAATCCAAAAAGGCCGTTTCAGAGTTTCAGTTCCACGCCTTCCCGCGCCGCCATGATCGTCAGGGTCGCGCCGTGGGCCGCGGCCCGCTGCCGGCAGGACTGGACTTTCTCATCAATGGCCCGGTCCGTGCTTTCCGGATCGTGATGAAACAGGGCCAGGCTTTTCGCCCCGGCCTGAATGGCCAGATCCGTCGCGGAGAAGCAACTGGAATGCCCCCATTTCCTCTTTGTCGCGTACTCCTGGTCGTCGTACTGCGCGTCCAGTATTAGCAGGTCGGCGCCCTCCATCGCCTCCACCAGCGCCTCCGGGCAGCGCCGCAACGGCCCCGTATGCCCGGGATCGGGAAACACGTCCCACGCCCCAATCTCCAGCTCGTTGTCCGTGGCATATACAATCTTCCGCCCGTCCTTCTCAAAGCAATAGGCCTGACACCCTCCCGGATGGTTCAGGGGAAAAGTGCGCACCAGCACGCCGTTAATCATTTTTTCCCCGCCCAGATCGTCATCCACGATGCTCGCCCCCAGATCCTTGAACGACACTGGAAAATAATCCGAACTCATCTGGCCGGAGAGCAACTGATACGGGCTGACCCCGTTGCCGTGCCGCCCATAGACCCGGATCTGGGTAGCCGGCAGATAAACCGGCGCAAAATAGGGAAAGCCCTGGATATGGTCCCAATGCGAGTGGCTGATCAACAGATGCAGCGGCTTGGGCGTCGGATGGCGCTCCACCAAATCCTTGCCCAACTCCCGGATCCCCGAACCCGCGTCGCATATGAAAACGGCTTCATCGAACCGAACTTCCACGCACGGCGTGTTCCCGCCATAGACCCGCGTCCAACTGGCCGGCGTCGGTATCGAACCCCGCGTTCCCCAGAACTTGACGTACGCCGCCATTCAATCCTCGTGGTACACAAACACGTTGTCCGCCACTTGGATCACATCGCCATCGCGCAGTACCGCCGAATGGATCTTGACCCCGTTGAGAATGACGCCGTTGTCGCTGTCGTTATCAACCAGCACGCAATCCGTTCCGCGCACCCGCAAAAAGGCATGTTGCCGCGACGCCCGTTGGGAAGTCAGATGGACATGCGATCCCGGCGCGCGGCCCATCACCGTCTCCTCGCGGTTGAGCGTGATCAGCCGCTGCGTGACGTCTCCGTCAAATTCCGACAGCGAATGCCGCCGACTCTCCCGCGCCCGGCGCAGGATTCTGGCTGTAGCCGTAATTGTCGCATCAACTCCGCTCATGTGTACTTGAAACCCCAACAAAATAGCCTACCTCGGGCGTTTTGGAAAGTCTCCTTTCCTCGACCGTCGCCACCCGTGACAAAATCACAGTTAGTCCACCAGTTTGTTGAGCAGGGCATAGCGGGTGATCTGGATGTCGTTGCCCATGCCCATTTTGGCCAAAATACGAAGGTGATAGGTTCCGACCGTCTTGGCACTGATGGAAAGGTCGGCGGCGATCTCCTTCAACGTCATCCCCTTGGCGATCATAAGCATGACTTGATACTCACGGGTGGAGAGGGTTTGGTGCAACGGAGTTTCCGTGCCGCGTTGCGCGTCCACCGCCAGCCGGTCGGCCAGCGCTGCGCTGATGTAACGCCGCCCCGCCAGCACGCTCCGCACCGCCTCAACCAATTCCTCCGGCGCGCTCTGTTTGTTGATGTAGCCGGCCGCTCCCAGCTTGAGGGCGCGCACCCCGAATTCCTCCACCGGATACATGCTCAGGATCAGGACCGGCAGTTTCGGGCGGGCCTTACGTATTTCCTCCAGCACTTCCAGCCCGCTGCGTTGTTCCATGTTGATGTCCAGCATCACCAAATCCCAATTCTCTTTCCAGATCTGGTCAAGCACCTGCTGGTTGGTCCCCGCCTCGCCAAACTCCAAATCCCCCAGTTCCTCCTCCAGGGTTTCCTTCAGGCCCTTGCGCACAATGGCATGGTCGTCCGCCACCAGAATCCGTTTCATGCCAACTGCCCTGCCTTTCTTTGCAATGGAACCTGCATCACCACTTTGGTCCCGCGCCGCTCGCCCCGGCCAAAGGTGATCCTGCCCCCCAATATGGCGGCGCGCTCCCTCATCCCCAGCAGGCCGAGCGAGGCCGGACTGGCATTTTCGTCCACCTTGATGCCAATGCCGTCGTCATCGACTTCCAGAACCAGCTCATCCTCTTCCTGCGCCAGGCGGACGGCCAGTGTCCTAGCATGGGCGTGGCGGGCCACGTTGGTGAGGATCTCTTGAAAAATTCTGAAAATTGCCGTGGCCTGGTCCGGCTCCAGTGCCAGCGGAGTGGAGGGGAGCGTCCACTGGCAATGCACGCCAGTGCGGGACTCGAAAGCCTGGGTCTCAGACTCAATCGCGGCCTCCAGCCCCAAGCGATCCAGAATGGCCGGCCGCAGTTCCGTGGCGATCCTCTGGACCGAGGTGAGGATTTCATCGGCGAGGATTCGGGCGGAAGCGATCTTGCCCTGCAAGGCGGCCCGCGCTTCCGAGTCAGCCACGCTGGCAGCCCGCTGCTCCATCAGGCGCAGGTCTAGGTTCAGCGCTGTCAACATCTGTCCCAGGTGATCATGAATTTCCCGGGCCAGATGCGTCCGTTCCTCCTCGCGGAGAGATTGCAGCCGGGCGGAAAGGGCTCGGAGTTGTTCGCGGGATTTTTGCAGACGCTGCTCGGTCTGGACGCGTGTGGTGATGTCGCGGATGGACGCAATCGTATAGATTTCTCCATTCAACTGAAAAGAGGAAACACTGACTTCCATGTCGAACTCAGCACCATTCGTCTTCACGCCTCGTGCTTCATAAAAACTCGGGATGTTTTCCCCGGCGGCCCTCGCCTCAATATTGCGCAGCATCTGTTGACGATGGCTCGGGGCGATGTGGTTGAGGATGGAAGTGCCGACAATTTGTTCATTGTTTTCAAAACCGAATAAACTGAGATAGGCGGGATTGGCGAAAACATGCGATCCCCTTAATGCGATGCCTATGGCATCCCTGGAACACTCGAACACTCCGCGCAGCTTGGCTTCACTCCCACTCAACGCCTCCTGCGCCCGCTTGCGCTCCGTGATGTCCTCGATGTACCCCTCCAGGATTCTGAATTCGCCCGCTTCGTCGCGCACTGCCCGCATGCGCAGATTGCCGGTGAAGGTCGAACCATCCTTGCGGCGATAGGCGACCTCGTGTTCCGTATAAGTCGTGGACCCCAGGGTATCGCGCACGATCTGCCGCCGCTCGTCGGATTGAACGAATAACGTATCCGGATTTGCCACGCTCGCCAGCATTTCTGTCGCGCTTTCGTATCCAAACATCCTTACCAGGGCGGGGTTTGCGGTCACCAGGCGCCCACCAGAAGATTGGAAAATGCCCACGGGGGCATTCGTAAAAACACTCCTGAAGTTTTCCTCGGATTTGCAAAGCGCTGCTTCCGCTTTCTTGCGCTCAGTGATGTTACGGAAAGACGAGATCCGGCCGATGACCACACCATCCATTAACATCGGGAAGCCAGCGCGTTCATAGACGCGGCCGTCCTTGAAAACTAGCGTGTCCAGGCCCACTGCGTCCGTGCCATAGCGCGACAAGACCTTCTTCAAAAACAAGTCGGGTTCGGACAACTGTTCCCGTACAAAATTCAACAGGCGATGATTGTCTCCGCTATCCATGAGGGATTGAGGAATCTTCCAAAGCTTGACAAACTGCCGGTTGAATTTGATCACCCTCTTCCCTTCGTTGTCCACTGCCAGAATTCCGTCGTCGGTAGATTCAAGAATTGCACGCAGCTGAACTTCGCTTTCACGCCACTGCTTCAGTGTTTTGTCGCGCTCGGCCAAAACGATGGCCGGGATCAACCCCACGATCGCCGCCGCCGCCAGCGCCGCCTGCATGGTCAGCAAATAAAAACGCGAGGCTATATCCGCCAGGGCAAGCCCCTTCATATAATGCTGCACGCAATACCCGGCCAATAACGCTATGACAAGGTTGGCGGCCGTGGCGCCGCGAACTCCAAATCTCAATCCAGCCCAAATCAGAAACACGATGAAGGGAAATTTGTTGGGAGAGTTAATCCCCCTCCCCAATACCAGAATCCACCAGGTTGATGCGATCAGCCCCGCAAACAGCACCGCTGCCTCCAGCACTTTTTTCGGTTGCCGCGCGACCGCCCGCCAGTCCGGCCACTGCGAAAACCAGGCGAGCACGAACGGCGATACGATCAGGGTCGCCATCGTGGTGCAACCCAACCAACTGCTGAACGACTTCGCAAACGACTGGCTCATTCCCGCCAGCACCTGCCCGGTGGCGCTAACCATCGCGGCCAGGAGTGTGCTCAAGCCTCCCGCAAAAACCAGCAAACCCACGAACTCCCGGAGCGTTGCCATGGTCGGCCGGCTGGCCACGAACTTCCGCACCAGCCACGCGCCAAGAACCGCCTGCACCGTATCGGCGGAATTGAATACAAAGCCCGCAATGGCGGGGACCTGGCGCACCGCATCGAAGGTGATATGGGCGGCGGTGGCGGCCAGCACCAGCCAGGGCCACGATTTGTAATCATTGAGCAGCAGGACCGCGAGATACAAACCACCGGGCAGCCAGAAGCTCAAATCAGCGCTGCCTCTTGCAGAGACAAGCGTGCTGGCTTCAGCACAGGCGAAGTACGCCGCGCCGAACAGCACGCTCTTTTGCCAGAGAGAAAACCGCATCCGTCCCCATTCCGTCTCGGACGGCGGCTCCGCACCATCCCCGAAATAACGGCCTGATTCGCGGGACATGGCTGATTAATACAACTTCATTGCCCGATTGACAGCAAAAAGCGCACGGCAGGGGATTCCCCGAGGGACCGGTCTCATTTCCGGGGCGCATTCGTTCCTGCGTGCCGGATGTTCGTTTTGTCAGCCCCGGGCTTACATAAGAATCCCGTCCCGGCTTACAGAAGTTCCAGCCTCGCGCCCTATAGGCAGGATCAACGTTGAGGTCTATTTTCCCCCATGACTAAAAACAATGAAGTCGCGTCCGAGTCGATCCGTCAGCGATCCGCCGGCGGTCTTAAGATCGTCGTGGTGGAAGATTCGATCCTGATGCGCGCGCATGTCGTGGCAAGCTTGAACGAGATCAAAGGGGTGGCGCCGATCCGGCAGGCGGAAGACGTGCCTTCCGGCCTCCGGGTGCTGGAGGCTGTCTGGCCGGACGTGCTGATCCTCGACATCGGACTGCCCGGTAAGAGCGGACTGGATCTGCTCAGAATCGTGCGCCGATGCGACCCCGCCGTCGTAATCATCATGCTCACCATTCACAATGAGCCGAAGCTGCGCCAATCCTGCGCCGAGCTGGGGGCTAACTACTTCTTCAATAAATTGCAGGAATTCGAACGCGTCGCCGAAGTCTGCCGCGACCTGGCCGAACGCCGGGCCCGGCAAGCCGGCGCGTAAGACGCTTCGGAAAGCATTACTAAACCAGCTTTAAATCCTGTGTCTCATAGCAGATTAACATGAGCTTGGGCCATCATATTCTAAGTTCCGTTCTGATGCGCTCTAAACAAGAAGCGGGATTTGACAAGTCGTGCTCCCAGAACTGAGGCGGTTGGGAAAGAGGGGGAGTTGAGCAAGCGGCCCAATCGCACCAGGAGACGACCCTGACCATAGGGCAGATCGCGCTGAGGTTGCACATGGTATCCTCCCGTCGCCAAAGGGGACTGATTTGCTGAGATGCGCCCCATTCCCTTGAATTCCTGAGATAGGGCTATCCACTTTGCTACTACACCACTACTGCTGGTGTAGAGGAGGTGTTCCTTGGATGATCGTTTCGTAAGTTACTGGTCCGACCCGGACTGCCTGTTCCAAGAGTCGGAAGAAGAGTTTT
>JBKQUS010000196.1:0-28227 GCA_052325505.1 Limisphaerales bacterium | reverse complement strand
CTTTTATAACCGACAACGGCTCCACAGCGCTCTCGGTTACAAATCTCCTGTGGAATTTGAAGAACTATTAACCTATAAATGAACAGTTTTATCGAGTGTCCACTTTTTCGGGGGAAGTACACAAAGCGAATCATAGTGATTTTTTTCAGAGCTATGTATCAATCAGCCGCTTTTGAGGGGTGCTCGCTTTTTTACCAGCAAATCCATCCCACCGAAAACAGCGCAGAAACCGGTGTCGGGATGCGCCGCGAAAGATTTTGCGAAATATCGTTGCCAAAAGGCCGGTTTGGCCTAAAATCCGCCCCAGATGGTCGGAACATTTGGCGACACGTGAAAATTTTGACCATTTCACTCCTCCACGTTTCGCCAAGACGCGCTGCAGCCTGATGGCTGCGGCAACTATTTTTAATGAGCGTTCCCTTTTGCTTTTTTGCAACGACTCAATTGCAGTTTGTGTGGAGCCGGGCCACCGACGTGGGCCGGGCCATCATTTACCTGCTGGCGATTGCGTCGGTTTTTGCCTGGTACATGATGGTTTCCAAGGGGCTCCAGATGCGCCGGGCCAAGCAGCTCAACAAGTATTTCGAATCGGAATACAAGGCGCAAAAGCACGTGCTGGGGATTTTTGACCGCCGCCTGCAAGTGGAAGGCTGTCCGATGTTCGCGGTTTATCAGGAGGGCTGCCTTGAATTGGATGCCCGCCTCAAAGACGAAAGCGGGGAGACGCGCAAGAAGTTCGTCACGCTCAAAAGCATGGAACACATCAAGCGCACCCTGGAAGGGGCCGTGGCGCGCGAGTCGCTCAACCTGGAATCCGGCTTGATCCTGCTGGCGACCGTCTCGCCCGGCGCGCCCTTCATCGGATTGCTCGGCACGGTCTGGGGCGTCATGGACACGTTTGCCATGGTGGGACAGGCGGGCAAAGCGGATTTACCGACGATGGCGCCCGGAGTGTCCGCGGCGTTGATCACCACCGTGGCCGGTTTGCTGGTGGCTATTCCCTCCATGTTTGGCTATAATTTTCTTGTGCATACCTTGCGCGTCCGGACGGTCGAACTGGACAACTTCGCGCAAGACCTGGTGTCCAAGATGGAAACAGAATATCTGAAGGAAGAATGAGACGGTTCTCGCAACGCAATTCGCTGGTGACGTTGAGCGAGATCAACATCACGCCCTTGCTCGACCTCGCGTTTGTGCTGTTGATCATTTTCGTCATCACCCGCCCGTTGCTGGAGCAGAACATCGACCTGCAACTGCCGCGAAACGTGGGCGGGCCGGAAACGCGCTCCATCGACCGCCGCAATGTCCGCCTGATCGAGATCACGCCCCGCGGCGAGTATTTGTACCAGGGACGGCACGTTTCTCTGCGCCAGCTTGAGACGGATTTGTCCGTGGGCTATCAGCAGAATCACAAGTTGATCGTCGATATCCGGGCCGACAAACGCACGCCCTGGGATTATGTCATCGCGGTGTTTGACGCCTGTTTGCGCAATCACATCACCCAATTCTCCGCCAAGACGGCCCCCGCCGCCGAAAACAAATGACGCGCCTGCAAAAAAAGTGTTTTCTGTTTTCGGCCGGCATGCACGGCCTGCTGGGGGTCATTTTGGTGCTCAGTTCCGCCTTTCGGCAGCAGCCTGCCACGAAGGACATGCCCATTTTGACTATGATCCCGTCCAAGATTCTGGACGAACCGGGCGCAGGGGGCGGCAGCCCTGAACCGGTCGCGCCGGCGCAACCCGCGGCACCCGCGGTGCCTGCGGCGCCTGCGGTCCAGCCTCCCCAGCCAGCACCTCCCGCCGTCCAGCCGCCGCAACCCGTCGTACCGATACATGCCGCGGAAATGGTTGAGCGGCCCAAGCCGAGAGAAGTCGAAAGAGATGTTGCGCCGGAGCCGTCGATTGCAAAGGAGACCGAGGCAAAACCGGCCCACAAGACTCACGAGATTCATCCTGACTATACCCCGGCTTCGTCCATAACCCATAAGAAGAATGCAAAAGCGTCGGAATCCGCCAGTGCGGAAGCAGCCGCCTCCTCTTCGCGCGCCGCGGCCAGGCGCCTTCGACAGGAGATTGCCGAGTCATTGGACGCCCTGGCTTCAGGCGTGAAAAGCAGCGGGGCGCAAGGGACGGTCGTGGACATGCCCGGGCAGGGAGGCGGGGAAGCCTTCGCCGGCTACGAAACTGTCATTTACAACGTTTATTACCACGCCTGGAACACTCCGGACAGCGTCGCGAACAAACTGGCGGGAACCGATGCCAAAATCGTCGTGGCGCGCGATGGCACAATCATTTCGGCGGAAATCGTCAACAAATCCGGCGAACCGGCGCTGGACAAATCAGTGGGCAGGGTGTTGCGGGCCGTCACCAAACTGCCGCCGTTCCCCGCCACCGCTCACGACGAGCAGCGCACTTTTTTAATCCGTTTTAACTTGGAGGCAAAGGAAGCATCTGGATGAAAATACGACACGAAATAGTTCTGGCGGGAATTCTTGCCCTGACTTTCCAGGCAGTGGCACAGGACGTGATTCAAATTACCAAACAGACCACCCATCTGATTCCGGTTTCCATCACCGGTTTCACGGGGGAGGCGGAGTCGGTCTTGAGGTTTGACCTTTCTGTGCTGGGCGTCGAAGTCAGCGAGCCGGCCGACTACATCATCAGCGGCAAGGATGAGGGGCGGGTGGAAGGCAGCCTGACGCAGGCTGGTGTGCCGCGGGCCATTTTTCTCAGGGCCTACGCCGGCGGCAACACGCGCTCGCAAGCCCATGCCTTCGCCAATGACATTATCAAGGAACTGCGCCAGTCTTCCCCCATTTTTCAGACTAAAATCGCCTTCCGCCTGACGCGCGGCGGTTCGACGGAAATTTGCGCCTCAGATTACGACGGCAACAACCCGGTGGTGCTGACACACGATAATGCGCTGGTGGAAGCGCCATCCTGGTTCCCGGGCGGACATGCGTTGCTCTACACCTCGTGGATGAACCGCAACACCGTGCAAATCTTCGAACACAATCTGGCCACCGGCGCGCGCAAGCTCTTCGCCGGCTATCCCGGGCTGAATTGCAGCGCGGAAGTTTCACCCGACGGACGGAAGGTGGCCATGATCCTGAGCAAAAGCGGCAGTCCCAACTTATATGTCTGCGACAGCGACGGCGGGCATCTCAAACAATTGACCCATACCCGCGAGGAGGATTCCTGCCCCTGCTGGTCGTCTGACAGCCGGGAGATTTGCTTTGTCTGCCGGAGCGGTCGCGCCCTTTTGCAAAAGATCAGCACCGATGGCGGGACAGCCGTCCCGGTGCATGTCAGCGGAGTTTATGGAAACCTGACGGCGCCGGACTGGTCACCCGATGGCAGCAAGATCGCGTTCACCAGCGGCAGCGGCAATTTCAACATCTGTGTGATGCCGGCCGGTGGGGGCGAGGCAGAAAGATTGGTTGCTGGCGAAGACCCGTGCTGGGCGCCCAATTCCCGCACGATCATCTTCACGCAGCGAAGAAACGACAGACGGGTTTTATGTTTGCTTGACGTGCCGACGAAACACGTCAAAGATGTAAGACAAATATCGGGGAGCTGTTCGGAGCCTTCATGGGCAAGGTGAACAACCGCTCTTTTGGAGAACTAACAAAAAATGAAAAATTTAAGTTTATTCGGCGTATTCATCATCACGACTGCGTTGTTGGCCAGCGGCTGCCATCGCAAACCAACCTCTCTCACGCCAATTCCAGGACCAGGGGAACGTCCGCAATCTCAGAACGAGGGCGTGAATCCCGGCGCGGCCATGCCCACTGAAACCCCGGTCACCCCCGCCAACAATGGAGAAGGCATTGCAATGAACCCCAACGGTAAGTATGCCGATCTTCTCAACGGCCCTCACAATGAAGACCGCGACAAGTTCAAGGCCGACACCGTTTATTTCGACTTCGACAAGTCGGCCATCAAAGCGTCGGAAGAAGGCAAGCTGCAAGACGTGGCCACATATTTTAAGGGGAATAATAGTGACGCTCTGATCGTCGAGGGCAACTGCGACGAGCGCGGGACCGAGAAGTATAATCTGGCCCTGGGAGAGCGGCGCGCCCTGTCGGTGCGCGAGTACCTGGCCAACCTGGGAATGGATCCGCAACGGATCAAGACCGTAAGCTACGGCTTCTCCAAACCGGTCGATACCGCCCACAACGAGGCCGCCTGGAAGAAAAATCGCCGGGGTGATTTGGTTCTCGTAACGCCGAAATAGCCGGCCAGTTATCCGGCAGCGGGGCTGTTTTTGGGCCTTTACTAATGGCTCCGGGTGGGGTACTTTTCCTGGAAGGACAGGAAAACATATTTTATGAACACAATCTTAGCAGTTTTGGGGTTGAGCGGCGGCGAGTTGATCATCGTCCTGGTGGCCATTTTGGTCCTTTTTGGCGCCAAGAAAATCCCTGAATTCGCCAAGGGTTTGGGCCAGGGCATCAAGGAGTTCAAGAAGGCGTCCAGCGAAGTGACCAATGAATTTCAAAATGCCATGAATCAGGAGCCGCCGCCCCCGGCGCCGCCCGCCAAACCGGCAGCACCGCCCGAAACCGCCCCCGCTAATCCGCCCTCCACCGTGCCCAAGGCTTGATCGGTTCGGCAACCCTGGATCATGGCGGAACCGAGCGAGGAACTTCAGCCGGAACCCGAGGATGGCGAAGGTGGCGCTGTAAAATCGTTTCTCGAGCATCTGGAGGATCTACGCTGGATGCTCATCAAAAGCGCCGCGGCCACGTTTCTGGGGATGACGGTTTGCCTCTTCGCTGTTCCCCAATTGGTCAGTATCCTGACCTGGCCTTTGAAACGAGCCGAGCACCGGCGTTTGATCTTGATGCCGGAGAACACCAACACGATCCTTCATCTGCGCCTCGGCTCGAAGTCACTTGAGCCGATCCAGCTTGCCAGCAATCAGATCGGCTCATTGAACCTCGGCACCAACCGCGAAGTCACCGTGCAACTGGAGCCGGTGACGGTCGGTACCAACACCTTTCTGGCCCTGCGCCGGGTGCCTGTGGAAAGTGACGATGCATCAATCGGCCCCCAGCTTGTCTATATGGGGCCGTCGGCCCCGTTTTTATCCGCCTTGCATCTGGCATTCTTTGGCGGGTTGATCCTGGCCTCGCCCTTCGTGCTGTATTTCATCGGGCAGTTCGTCATGCCGGCGCTGAAGATCATCGAAAAAAAATACTTCCTGCGCGCTTTCTGGTTTGGGACGGTGTTGTTCCTGGCCGGCCTGGCGGTGGCCTATTTCGTGATCATGCCGCCCGCGCTCAAATTTGCCGAGCTGGCCGCGCAATTGATGGGCGTTTCATCGCAAATCTGGAAGGCGGAAGATTATTTTGGGTTCGTGGTCAAATTCATGCTGGGGATGGGGCTGGGTTTTGAGTTGCCGGT
Organism: Limisphaerales bacterium; assembly: GCA_052325505.1. Taxonomy (GTDB): domain Bacteria; phylum Verrucomicrobiota; class Verrucomicrobiia; order Limisphaerales; family Palsa-1400; genus DASRLE01. The sequence continues at coordinate 22,819 of JBKQUS010000196.1, read as the reverse complement.
GGTGCTGCTGGCTCTTGTAAAAATCGGCCTGCTCAACTATGGCAAACTCAAGGCCATGCGACGTTACATGATCGTGGGCAACCTGATCCTGGGCGCCCTGCTCACCACGCCGGAACCGTTCACCCAGGTCATCATGGCGGTCGCCTTGCAAATGCTCTTCGAAGTTGCCGTCTGGATCGCCTGGTATTGGGAGCGCCAGGAGAAACGCCGGGAGGCGAAGAACACGGTGATTAATGTTTGATTATGAAATAAAAAAACTGGACAAGCCCGCCGCGCCTCGCTTATCGTGCAGGCAAGAGTTTAAATATGCGCACCAAGGTTTTTTATTTTTTGTCTTTAATCACTGTTTCCAGTCTTCTGGCCGGCTGCGCCGGTCCGCAGGGGCCGGAGCAAAAATTGGGCCGTGGCCTGAACAACACGGTGGAGTTCATGCGGATGGGTGAACTCCAACGGTCCATGGAACAAGCGGACATATTTGCAAGCCCGGGCTTCGGTGGCATCACCACCGGTTTCATCCACGGCATCGATCGCAGTTTTGCCCGAACCGGCGCGGGAATTTATGAAGTGCTGACTTTTCCCATTCCCAACGGCCCCGACGGCAATTACGGCCCGATCTTCCATCCCGCCGACCCCGTTTATCCCGACAGCTACACGCCGGATTGGCTGACGGATATCTATGTGCAGCCGGACACTTCGTTGGGCTTTGCCGGAGGCGACGTAGCGCCCTATATTCCGGGCAGCCGGTTCCGCATATTCGACAACTAGAGGCAAGGGCCGGAAGCTTGCAGTCGCGGACGCTCTCCGGCTCGGGCAAAGGTTCGTGCGTTTTATCCGCTGATGCTTGAGAAGGAATCATTCTGCAAGGTCAATCTTCTCCTTAACATTCTGGGAAAGCGTCCCGACGGTTTTCATGAATTGGAAACCCTGATGCATCCGGTCGGCCTCCATGACCGGTTGAGTTTCGACCGGGGCGGCCGCAACATCAAACTGACCTGCAACGACCCCATTCTGCCGGTAAATGCCAGAAACCTCGTCTTCCGCGCCGCCGCGCTCTTCCTCAAAAGGGCCGGAATAAAGGAAGGCGTTCGAATCCATCTGGAGAAGCGCATCCCCATCTCCGCCGGTTTGGGCGGCGGCAGCGGCAATGCGGCCGCGACCTTCCTGGCCCTGAACGAACTCTTCGGCCATCCCGTGGCGCCGGAAATCTTGCACGAGATGGCCGCCGCTTTGGGTTCCGATGTCCCCTTTTTCTTGCAGAACCGGCCGGCGCTGGCCACTGGCCGCGGCGAGATCCTTGAGCCGCTCGATTTCTTCCCCGCGCTGCGCTCGGCGCATATTGTGTTGATCCATCCCGGTTTTGGAATATCCACGGCGTGGGCCTACCAGCAACTGGGCCGGTTTCCCGAAGCCCAAAACGGCCGGACCGGCCGCGCCGCAAACCTGGCGGCCCTGTTGCGCGCCGGCGACCAGGCAGGCGCGGGACGGGAGTTTTACAATTCGCTCGAAGCGCCCGCCTTGCGCAAGTATCCGCTGCTGGAGTTATTTCAGGAGTTCCTGCGCGAAAACGGCGCCTGGGCCGCCTTAATGTCCGGCAGCGGCTCCAGCACGTTCGCGTTGGTGGACGCGAAGGAGGCGGCGGAACGCCTGCGGGACAGTTTCAAAGCCAAGTTCGGCGGCAAATGCTGGACGGCCGTAGTGAAGGCTGCAGGCTGAAGTTATGAAGACAAGCCGGCCAGGATGCGTGTCAACTCTTCCTTCAGCCTTTCCCCTCATTTTCCATTTACAGAGCGATTTGGGCACGGTAGTTTAAAGAGCCATTGTCCGATGGTGTAACGGTAGCACAAGGCCCTTTGGAGGCCTTTGTCATGGTTCGAATCCATGTCGGACAGCCATTTTTCCCTCTGAAGCAGGGGGAAACAGTGTTTACCGCACAGATTACGCACAAAATTCGGCGGAATCTGAAACTCAAACCCGGAAAATGAAATTCCCGGTAATTGTCCGCCATCGGCGCGAAAAGGCCACGATCTACGGCAAAAGTGCGAATTACGCATTTTACCGCCTTGGCTACTACGTGGCTGGGCAGCGTTGCGTCCGCAGCTTCAAGACATACGGCGAAGCCAAAACGGAAGCCGAGCGGATTGTCCGCCAGTTGGCGGAAGGCTCGCAAGCCGCCGCACTCAGCGGGGCGCAATCCCGCGACGCCCTGGCCGCGATGCAACGGCTTGACGCACTCCGGCAATCCACCGGGCGGCGCGTGTCCCTGCTGGCCGCCGTGTCCGAATTTGCGGAGGCATCCGCCAAGCTGCAAGGGCGGAATTTGGGCGAAGTCGTGGAAGGCTATCTGAACACCGTTGCCAGCGTGAAGCGGAAGGAAATCACGGAAGCCGTCGAGGCATTTATTGCCATCCGCAAACCGTTGACCGAAGCCCAAGCCGGAAAGCGGGCGCAACTATCCAAAAATTACGCCTATTTGGTGGGTTTATGGCTGAGAGATTTCGCCAAAACCTTCCCGTCAAATGCGGTTTGTGATCTCAGCAAAGAGCATTTGAACCTTTTCATGCGGAAGCATGGCACTCATGCGCCCAAGTCCCGCAATCACTACCGGGGGGCGGTCAAAATGTTCCTGACCTGGTGCGTCAAGCGCGATTATCTCTCACCGGCTCACCGGCTATTTGAAGCAGACAGCATGGCAACCGAAGCAGCGGACATGCCGGAGCTTGAATACTACCGGCCAGAGGAATTGCGAGCCATGTTGGAAGGCGCTGGCGAAAATCCAGACTTCAAAGAGTTGCTACCCGTTATTGTGTTGGGCGGATTGGCGGGCTTGCGTCTTGAAGAAACCCTGCGTTTGGAATGGGCGGATATTTGGCGCGTGCCAGGCCATGTGGAAATCAAAGCACAGAAAGCCAAAACCCGTTCACGCCGCCTTGTGGAAATCTGCCCCGCGCTCGCGGCGTGGCTCGAATCATACCGCGAATTTTCCGGCGCGATATTTGCCAAAAGCAAAGACACATTCCACGCAACTTTTGCCAGCCTGCGTGAATCGCTCGAAATTCCCGCCCGGAGAAACGGATTCCGCCATGGCTTTTGCACCTATCATTTCGCTTTGCACAGCAATGAGAATTTGACCGCCGCGCAAGCTGGCAACTCCCCCGCCATGATTCACGCCCATTACAAGGGATTGGCGACCAAGGCGGAAGCGGAAAAATGGTTTGCCGTTGCGCCAGCGCAGGCCGGGAACGTGATTTCGCTCGACACCGCTACGCGCAAGCAGGCGCAATAACGCGCAACGCGGGTTGACAATGGTAACACATATGCTACTATATGAACGGTTCTTTTGAGATTCGGCAATATATGGCCGAAAACGGGCGCTCCCCGTTCGCCGACTGGTTCGATGATCTGGACGCGGTAACGGCGGCGCGAGTGCATAGATACATCCGCCGACTTGAAGCGGGAAACTTTGGCGCGGCCAAGTCATTGCGCGACGGTGTGTTTGAACTGCGGCTGGATTTCGGGCCGGGCTACCGCGTCTATTACGGGCGCGATGGCCGTACGATTATCATTTTGCTTGGCGGCGGCAGCAAACGGCGGCAGGACGCTGACATTGCCGCCGCCGTGGAACGCTGGAAACGATACAAACAGACATAGGCACAACATGGCACTGACACGAGATTACAGAGAAACCGTTGTGGCGCGGATTCAACGCGACCGCAAGTTTGCCCGCGCCCTTTATGCCGAAGCCCTGAGCGCGTTGCTGGACGGCGAAACTACCGAAGGACTCTCCATGCTCCGCGATTTGGTTCACGCGCAAATCACGTTCAAGGAATTGGCCCACCAAACCGGCTTGGGCGAAAAATCCCTTCATCGGATGCTCAAACACAACGGAAACCCGACGGCGCGGAACCTGGGCTTGATCGTCAAGAGCATCGCCGAAGACCTGGACATCAAACCCCGTGTGAAATTCGCCTGACCAATTGCCAGTGAAGCTTCCTACAACTATTGGCCTTCTAAACCAAAAAGGAGTCATTGGAGAAATTCTGCGCCAATTGCCGCGCAAGGTCTTGGATAAAGCAGAACAACGGGATGATTCCTGGTCCTGGCTGGCAAGGTGGGTTGACAGTAATCCAGTCGAGTGGCTGTTTCGGGGCAAACGGGAGGACGGCAAAGCCGAATGTGCGAAGTTGGAAAGGGACGGATTCAAACGGACGGGCATCGGTCTTTATTCCGCCTCTGTAGCAGCGCGGCGCAAAACCAAAATCCGCGAAGTCCGTTTTTATTTAGATAAACGCGACCCAAACAAAGTCTTCAAGCGGGTTGTGATGGATGCCCGTTGGCCTAGCCTTTGCCGCAAGACGTTTGAAGCTGCGGCAAGTCAGCGAAAGGCATTTAACTGCTTGGGACAAGTCGCGCATGGTGACGGTTCTATTTCTTCTCACGATTGGCACCTGAAAATACTTGCCGCACAAACGAAAAACAATTGGAAGGTGGCAGAGCGTTTAACTTTAAAACACGCGGCATCCATCTTGCAAACGCCGCGCGGCAGGCGGTGGCTCTTGGAAAACAGAGAAAAAGCTTTGAGAGCGCCGCCAGAATTGCGTGAGTGGACACGGCGCAAATACAGGGAGTTTTACAACCGGGATGTCCGTCGTTTGGGGAGAAAGAAAGCTGACGAAAAATGGAAAGGCAAAAACACTCTTCGATTCAAACAGGACACCCACGGTGACAAAATCGCGGTAGTATTAACAACGCATTGGCTCGCGGTTGGGAATAAGGGATTTCCCGGCCTTTGTTTCCTGTCTGATGAGCTTTTGGCACAACTCCTTGGTTACACTCTGCCGCTTCCAAGTTTGTTATCGGACGGAGGTTGGAAATTTGTCCGCACCATCCGCGAACGCGTCGGCTTGAAGAAAGCAGAAATTCTTTTCAACGGGATTGAAGAAGTCGGGTATCGCAAATGGGCAATACTTGACCGAAACGGAACGAAAACCCATTGGATTTCTTTCCGTCCAAACAAGCCGCTTCCACCAAAGTTGTAGGACGACGATACCCGGTGGCCTGGGTAGATTTGGGCAATGAAGAAGATTTCATTGCAAGAAAACGCACCGCCGCGCGAGGCGGGGTTTATCAACGAAAAAGAATTGTTGGTGCGGCTACCCATTTCCCGGCGCACAGCTTTTACCTGGGTTCAATCCGGCAAACTACCCTGCGTCAAAATTGGCCGCCGCAAAATTTTCCACTGGCCATCATGTGAGGCCGCGCTTTTGCGTATGCAAGGCGGGGGCGGGCAATGACCCGCGAACTTCCACCCTTCTTACGCGATATGCTGGCCGCTCCCCCGCGAGCCGGTGAAGGCGTTCACGATTGGCTTTTTCGAGTCGCCCGGCAACTACACGCGCACTTGCCCGCCGTTGAGATTGTCGCCTTGCTCGAAATCCGCCACAATAACCAAACAAGAAACGGGGGCAAGACAGGTTGCAAAATCAGATGTTTTCGGCTGTTCGCAGCTTGCAGGAGCCGCCTCTGGACGAAATCACCGGATATGGGCGGAAAGAGGCTTGCAATCCCCGGCAACAAACGCATAACCACCACACCATGAAAAACACTATAGCACTATACCTGATAGCCCTCGGAGTCGTAATCATCGCGCTTCAAAACGCCGGGATTATCCCACCCATCAAGGTAGCTCACCCTCAGATGGTAGGCCCGATTGAAGTTACAGGAACTGTTGACGTCGGAAATACCGTTACCGTGGATGGCTCAGTTGACATTGATAAGATCAATAGCCCGGTGGACGTTAATGGGCCTGTCGAAGTTGAAGGCTCCGTTGGAATCGACGGCTCGGTAACAGCGGATTTATCCTCTGTTGCTGGGTATGATTTGGTTCGTTCAGTGGACGGAATGAATATTGGAGTTGCCAGTGTCTCGAACACCCTGATTCCAATAAATTGGGGGGAAATGTCTATGGATTTGGCATCAGTGGCAGGAAACAGGCTGTCGTCGATTGCTGGGTACTATCCAGATATGAGTCATCCTGGAATCTTTATTGGCGTAACCAAATCCACGAATCTTTTTCCAATCCGGTGGGGAGGGATGGATGTTGAAAATACCATTGATGTCAGCGGGTCGGTGGACGTGAACAACGCAGTGGAACTTGACCAACCCGTCGAAGTGACGATCAAACGGCCACCATTTGGAAGTCCTTAAAGTTACTCGCCTCACTACGCCTCGACCACCGGACGGATTATGCTGTCGATCAGGAATCCGCGAACGGTCAGTGGGCTGCTTGGCGGAATGGCCGTTTCATCACGATGATATTCTGGTCATTGCTCATCCCGGCGAATTCAAAGCCATCCCGCCCCAAGGAATTCATCACAACGTTCATGTAAAAAGCCCGCTCATCCACACGGTCGGGCCGCTTGACCGCCTTTAACTTTGCCCCGACAAAATCAACGTTGCCATTCGGCAGGATGACGCAAGTATTATCCCTGCCATCCCATCGAATTGTGGCGTACTCGAAAGCGTTGGCAGTGGCAGGGGTTTCCGCTACGGACGAGAGCAGAAAGAAAGTGACTGCGGCCAGCACTGTGGCCGTGAGAAGCAAGTAACGTTTCATTTCGAGTTCAGGTCAATTTGGATGATGTTGGCCCGGCTTGTGTCGGGTTTGACGTGCATGTCAAAGAGCATCCGCTCCGGGATGTGGTCGCCCTGCTTGAAAAATGCGCTTGGGCTGAACGCCTTTTTCTGAACGTAAAGATTAGTTTGATCGTGTGGCGGAGTCGCGGTGAAAACAATGTCGCCGCCCTGCACCCATGAACCGTTAAATGAACGGTCGCCGTTACCCTTGACGGTATAAGTCGTCGGCGCGACGCCGATGTACTCGCCGTTGACTTCAATACGAGCGCCAGGCGGGTCAGACTCAAGTGCAATTTTGAACGGCGGGAGTGATCCGCACCCGGCAAGCAACAGCAATGCTGCCATTGCGAAAACAGTTTGTTTGGCTCGCCCTTTCATAGGATGGCGCAGTAAAACACATCGCTGTCTTTGCCGTCAAGAAAATGGCGGGGGCCATGTCCCTTGCGGCTGATTCATTGAAGAATCCGTGATATACTGCCAGTATGACAGCGAAACATCCGATCATCCGCCCCGGCCAGCGCAAGCCCTACACCAAGGCAACGCGCAAGGAAATCCAGCAGCGCCTTAAAGCCGCCGCCCTGTTTGAATCTTTTGGATGGGAGAAATCAGACATTCGCTGGTTTTTCCAAGAAGTCTTTGGCGTCGAATGGCGGCAGATCGACCGTTACATCGCACACGCGCGCGCGCAGGAGGGCGCGTGAGAGGCTATTTTCCCCCTTCCGAATGATACCGCTCTGGTATCAAGTTGTTGCATATAAACAGCTTACGCTATTTGCACAAAGCGGTGTACATGACATTTAGCATGTCGGTCATGCGTCATTTAACAGGGGGTTTATGACGCATTAGCTAGGCGGGATATGCGTCTTTGCTGGGGCAGGTGTGTCATGTAGGCAACGCCGAGTGGAAAAAGTTTTCGTAAATCCGGTTTCCGTCAGAACAGGGCCTATACGATTGACGCACCCCCTCCATTTCCCTCCTGCCGGGGCACAGGCACCCCACCGTCGGGCCGCAAAAATAATTCTTGCTGGGGGCAGGGCCACATCGCCCGCGCCCGGACTCCCTGCCTTCACTGCCCGCCTCTCTGTCGGCGCAACAGAGCGCCTTGCACACTTGGCCAGTCATACAGGCAACGCCTTCCGATCTTGATAAACGGCAGGATTCCAGTTGCCTTCCAGTTGCCCAAAGTCCGGCGGCTGATTGGCAGTTTCGCCAGCAATTGCTTTTCGTCCATGAAAGCCCGCTCGCCACTCGCGTTTTCCGTCAAATCGTTCATGCCCCAATTTCAGCACACCTTGCCGGAAATAATTACCGCTTCGACTTTTGCGCCGCCAGGTAATGGTAGGTGCCGCGCCGGACTCGATACTTTTTCTCCGCAGGCCGATTGTTCAATGGTGAGCCTGGCCGGGGGCTGCCCCGCCAGCGGCAAACATTGATGTTGGTTAGCAAATTCGAACACACCTCATTATATGCTCTTCCAATAATTCTACCGAAAGTTTCTTGCCTCAAAGGCCACTCACCCGGCAGCATTTCGGGGTGCTATGCAGGTTGTCATTTTGACGGTGAGCTTTGATTGTCGGAACATTTAAATTGGCGATCATCAACCAGGCCGACCGCATTACCGATTTGGAAAGCAGACGCGCCACCGTTGAAATCGCCCAGGCCGACGCAGAAACCAAGTGTGTGCAGGAACACGACCGCGCGGAATTTCTGAACCGGCTCGCATACGGGTTTGGCGGGATCATCGTTATTATCATCATAATCATCTTCGTGGTGCATTTACGGCGAGCATAGTCGTGTGGCCACAAAGTGGCCCACGACGCTCGCAAGGAAGGGTTGCCCCTTCCTTGACCTACCCTCAAAAATCCGCCGCCAGCGCGTTTTGAAAATCCGCCTTTCCGATGTGGAATGCGCGCCCGTGCGGGCCGACATGGCGGCAGTCGGAATCCTGCCAATTTGCCGCGCCAGTGTGCGCCAGCAAGGGCAGGCAAGGAGATTGGCGCGGTGACGGTTCAAGACAGCCAACAGCAAGCCCGGCGCGTCATAGGGGCTGAAATCGTGGCGGCTGGCGTCCAAACCCGCTACAAGCCGCGCCAATCGCGCCCAATGGGCCGCCACGGCGCGTTTGCACTGCTGGCCGGGGAACCCATGCGCCCGCACAAATCCCGCACAGGAAATCGGCCCGCACAGTTACCGCACAACCGCACAATCCCGCACAAGTTTTTCTGCCGATTGTTGCCCAAAGATGCAAAATAATGCTTGCATTACGAGGGAAACGCTTGTATCTTCGCGTGTAGGTTAGCGCACAGAAAGGCAAATATGAGCAACAATGAAAACGTTGAAAACAGTCAAAAGTATGGTTCGAATCCATGTCGGACAGCCAATTCTCCAGCCGCCCCGCCTGCGCCCCCCATCCGGCCTCAAGGCAGTGAATTTGTGGGAATAAACGAGGGCTGGCCGGTGCTTAAAGTTCCGCGAAGCACTCCGGCCAAATAGACGGGAGGGTTGCTCCTAGCATCAAAGATGTTGGTCGATGTGTTTAGATAAAAGGCGCCGGCAGCTCCCGCGAGTTGCGACTCGATGGCGCGCTCATCGTTCGCGCCGCTCACTTGGGTGACGGAGCCGTTGCCGACGGCCATCAGGTTGAATTTGAGATTGGTCGTGTTCAGCGAAACAAAATAAAGCCCCCCCGTCGTGGTGATATTGGTCGTGGTATCGGTGGAATCGGACAGGAGGAACGTCCCGTGGACAAGCGGAGTGTCGAGGTTGAAACTATTGCTGAAACTGTTGTTGAAAGCATTGTTAAACGCATTGGTAAACAAGTTGGTGAAGACATTGGCAGACACGTTGGTGAATAGGTTGGTAAACACGTAGTTGGATCCGCTGTCGGTCACGGTATTCGTAATGGTATTGGTGAATATATTCGTGGCGGCATTGGTAAACAAATTCGTGACGACATTGGTGAAAATGAGGCCATCGGCGAGATTGGGGTTCAACGCGGGAAACGCGTTGGTCAATTCGCCGGTGAAATTGTTGGAAAAACTCCCGCCAAAAAAGCTTGAGACATTGGTTTGGCGCCCGTTGAGGCGCAGAAATATTCCCTCGTTTCCGTTGGTCAAATTGACTTCGCGAACCAAACGCGCCCCGGCCCAGTTTGTCCAGTTTGTCCCCTCCAAATCCACCGCCAGCGCTTTGACCACGTTGCCGGTGGCGATGAGGATCTGGTGAATGTGGGTGGCTTCGTTGGTCAACGCGCCGGAAGCATTGGTGGAGAAGAAGTCGGTTTGATATTCTCCGATCAGGGAAAAGGCGAGGTTTTGAATGGATGTTTGCGCGTGGAGGCCGCCGGCGGTCATAAGCAAAGCCACTGCTGCCGCAAAAATGCTGAATCGAATCTTGTTCATAATTACTTTACCCGGCGGGCAAAACCGCCGTCAGATCCCAATCTTTCAGGTTCCCGCCCATTCGGTCAAGCCAACCTTTTCATCTTTATTGTCAACCAATGCCTTGTGTTTTTCCGGGGAAACAGAAAGAATGCCTCCACCGGCATGAAAACGATTTTGGTCATCGATAACGATCAGGCTTTTCGCAGTCAACTGGCGTCGTGGCTGGAAGAGCGCGGCTGGTCTCTTTTGGACGCTTCAGACAGCGAGCGCGGGATGGAACTGGCCCTGCAACACAAGCCCGAAATTGTCCTGTGCGACTTGCTGGCGCCGCGTTGCAATGGGTTTCAGTTTTGTCGCGATCTCCGCAGCCACCAAGATAACCAAGCCGGCGGGCCGACTGTCATTGTCACTGGCGGGGAACAGGCCATCGACAAGATCAATGCGCTGGAAGCGGGCGCGGATGAATATTGGGTGAAGCCGGTTGCTTTCCCTGTTCTGGACAAGCTCCTGCAGCGCTTTGGCACGACTCCAGGCCGCGGGCAACCGGACACTGCCACCGCCGGGGACGGACAGGACGGCGGGGGCGTCCGGCTTAGATTCTGGGGGGTGCGCGGCTCCATTCCCAGTCCCGGTCCGGAAACTGTTTTCTACGGCGGCAACACCTCCTGCGTTGAAGTGCGCGTTGGGTCGGAGATCATTGTTTTGGACGCCGGCTCGGGGCTGCGGCCGTTGGGGCTTGCCCTGGTCAAGGAATTCAAAGAACAGCCCATCCACGTGAACCTCCTCATCACCCATACGCACTGGGACCACATCCAGGGCTTTCCCTTTTTCCTTCCGGCCTACAATCCAAAAAACAAGGTCACGATTTACGGCTATGAAGGCGCCACCCAGGGCCTGCAAAGCACTCTCTCCGATCAAATGGAAAGCCCGTATTTCCCCATCACCATGCATCAGATGCCGGGCCATATCGCCATCCGGGAATTGCGCGACCTGAACTTCAACGTCAACCAAGTGCCGGTGCGCGCCCATTTTTTGAATCATCCCGGCAGTTGCACGGGCTACCGGCTCCTGACTCCCGGAGGCTCGATTTCATATTTGCCGGACTTGGAATTGGACCACCGGCTGCGCGACCTTTGGAACAACGGAACTACCAACGTCCCGCACAATGACAGAAAAACGCCGCCGCCGGAAGAAAGTGCCTTGATTGAGTTCATGCGCGATTCGGATGTGCTGATCATGGATTCGCAGTATGACGCCACCGAATACGAGAAGCACGTTGGCTGGGGGCACAGCTGCATGGAGGATAGCGTTGTCTTCGCTTTGCACGCAAACGTCAAGCGCCTCTTCCTTTTTCACCATGATCCGGACCACGCGGATGAACAGATTTCCCGCATGGTGGCGCGGGCGCGCCAAATGGCGGCGCGCCATGGCTCCAGCCTGGTGATTGAAGCCGCGCGGGAAGGCTACGAACTGGTCCTCGCCCCCGACACGAAGGATTAAATCGCCGCGAACACTTTTTCCAGGAACAGCCGGTTGGCGCGCGCGTTGTCCGTCACTTCCGCAAATGTTCGACCTCCGGCACATTCCACGAAGGTCGGGCCGTTGAAGCCCGCTTTTTTCAATTCCTTGAACACCGCGGGAAAGTCCACCTTGCCCGCGCCGAATTGGATCATAACGCCGCCGTTCTCGCCGGTGCAGTCCTTGGCGCAAAAGCCGGTGACGACTCGGGCGATGGGCTTGAGTTCCTCCACCGGGTCTTTGCCGGTGTAATAGATGATGTTGCCCGCGTCGTACCACACCTTGAAATTGGGACGGTTGACCCGCCCCAGGCAGCGCTGGATTTCCTCCGCGGCCCCGCTGCCGCCGCCGTGGGGTTTGAGGACCAGTTTCATTTTCGCCTGCTCCGCGTAATCCGCCGCGTCGGCCATCATCTTGTAATACTTCTCGTAGTGCTCCTTTTCATCCACGCCGAAAGTCAGCAGCCATTCCAGATTGAGGAACTGCGCATGATCGATTTGCCGCCGCACATCCCGGATCGCACCTTCCAGCGGCAACTCGGGCTTGACGTGCAATGCGCCCATGGTCGCCGCGAGGCCGGAACCGGCAATTCTCTTTTTCAAGCTTGTCAAATACTCGTCCGTGGCCTGCGAGCCGATGAACGGTTCATCCGGCATGGGAGTCAGCAGGCCCACTGTCCCATAACCCGCCTGCTGGATCCCCTTGAGCGCGACATCGAAACCCCAGTTGGCCGGCTGCGGCGTGTCCAACGGCTGCACATTTGAGCCGAACTTTTGCATCCAGGGCCGGTTGAAACAACCGATGGGACGGGATGAACCTTCGGCCGAAATGCGGCCGGCACCGGTCGCCAGAGCGGTCGCGGCCAGGGCGGTGGTTCGTAAAAAAGCGCGGCGCGGCATGGCGGTTTTCACCCAGCCCCCTTTCTGGGGCGCTTGCCCGGCGGGTTCAGGCGTGGACAGGGCGCAAATCTTTGCGACGATCTTTTATTCATGCGGCGAATCGTTGCCCAGAATAACGATTGAGTAAATCCAAATTGAAGGGAAAGCCCGAAGGCTAAACCCGCTTGCCAAAACCCGGCGCCGGGGTATGCTTTTTTCCACAAAAGACACAATCCGCATTTCTTGAATATGAAAAGCAAAATCGCCTCCATTATTGTTGGGACACTCGCCACCAGCGTTGTTTGGGCCGCCGATGCCGAGCCCGCCAGACAGCTTGCTGATGCCATCGCCAAGCTCAAAGCCACCGCGAATTACAGTTGGACGGCTACGACGGTGACGCCGCCGGATGCGCCTTTCACACCCCCGCCCATCAAAGGCCAGAAAGACAGCAGCGGGTTTGCCAAATTCAGCACGGAGTTTGGCGACAACACGGTCGAGGTGATTTTGAAAGACGGCAAGGTGGCATTCAAAGGGGATGAAGGCTGGCAGTTGGCCGTTGCCGGCGGCGGTTTCAGCCCGGACATGCTTGCGTTGAATCTGGCGAAAAACGGCGCGGCTGGCGACGAGGCGGCCATCATTCTCAAGGGCGTAAGGGGGTTGAAAACGCTCGATGGCGGGGCGCTGGGTGGTGATCTGAGCGCAGAAGCGGCAACGGACCTGCTGACCTTCGGCCCGCACCGCACCGCCGCCAAAGCGGATCCCGAGATGCCAGGCCCGAAGGGCGTCAAAGGTTCGGCCAAGTTTTGGGTCAAGGACGGCGCGCTGGTCAAATATCAGACGCATCTGACGGGAACGGTCTCCTTTGACGGCAACGATACCGTGTTGGATTTCACGCGCACGACGGCGATTCATGACGTCGGCACGACAAAAATGGACATCCCGGACGAGGCGAAGAAGAAGTTGGAAGCGCCACCGCCGGCAAAATAGCGGCGGTCCGCTTTGGCTTTGGTTTTGTAATCCTGTCAATTGCCATCCAGACACCTCCCCGACGGAGAAATGACTCATGTTGCGGCAGCTCCCTTGTCATTATTATTTCGTCATTCGTGCTTTGTCGTTCGCCATTTCCCTCAATACGGCGTCCAGATTGTGGCGGGCGTGGGCCAGGCTGGGATCATCACGCAGGCAGGCGCGAAATTGCTCCGCCGCTTCCGCCCATTGCTGATGCTCCCGGAAGATCAGGCCGAGATTGTAGTGCGCCTGTGCCTGGGAATTGTAATGCGCCTCCACACGGTTGGGTTCAATGGCCAGCGCCCTTTGATAATGAACGACGGCCTGCGCCTCGTCGCCCCGCCGCGCCAGCGCTTCGGCCAGGTTATATTCGGCCAGAATGTTATTGCGCGTCACCGCCGCGGTGTGGCTGAAGAGCGCCACGCTGTCGCGCCAGTACTGTAGCTGCGCCTCCGTTCCCGCCAGCAAAAAGCCCAACGCGCCCGCCACCACCGCACCGAAGACCAGTCCCGGCCGCGGCCAGCGTGTCCAGGCGGCGGGAATGGCCCAGGCCGCCATGATAAAAATCCCGATAAGCGGCACGTAGGTGTAACGGTCTGCCATGGGTTGGAAGCCGGCCTGCACCAGACCAATCACCGGTGCAAGCATTCCCAGGAACCAGAACCAGCCGACTGCGAGGAATGGCTGGCGCCGCGCGCGCAGAATTGCGATCGTGGAAATGAGCAGCAACAAGCAACCCGCTCCAGCCGCCGGCCAGAATGTCCAGATACGGGAGTAAGAGTACGGCACCGCCAACCCGGCCGGCCAGAGCATCTTCCAAAGATAAAGAACGTAACTGACCAGCGCATTGGCGATGCGCGCCGGGAGCGGCAGGATGCCAAGGCTGACAACCGAATTGCCTCCCCTTTGCGCCCACAGAGTTGCCACGCAATCGAGCGCCGCCAAGGCGAAGAAAGGGACTTTCTCCCGGAATAACCCCCGGGCCGCCGTTCGCCTGAGCGGCCAGATGTCCAACAAAAGCAGCACGAAGGGGAGCGTCACCGCCATCGGTTTCGCCATCAGCGCGAACGCGAAAAACAGTAGCGCCACGATGTAGTAGTATTTGAAATTTGAAATTTGAAATTTGAGATTCTCCGTGTAGCGCCCGTAAGCGGCCATGGTCAGCAGCCAGAAGAAAGCGCTCAGGACGTCTTTCCGCTCCGAAACCCAAGCGACAGATTCGACATGCAGCGGATGCCAGGCAAAGAGGGCGGCCACGAGCGCGCTACGCCAGGGGGCGCCAGTCCATTGCCGCAAAACCAGGAAGAGCAGGATGACGTTGAGAGTGTGAAACAGGAGATTGGTGAGGTGATGGCCCCCCGGGTTGAGGCCGTAGAGGGCGCAATCCGCCATGTGCGAGATCCAGGTGAGAGGATGCCAATTGCTGGCATGGCTGGTTTTGAAGGCCCAGACCAACGCAGCTCCGGTGATGCCGTGCTGAATGGGGGCATTATAAATAATATATTCCGGGTCATCATAGTTGACGAAATCGAAATGGGTCGCCGGCCAATACAGCGCCAGAGTGATCAAGGCAAGCAGCAGGCAGATCAACATGGCGCGTTGTTTTTCCGGCACGGCGGAATCCTAAAGGCTAATGGCCGAAGGCTGAAGGCAAAAATGGTCGGGCAAAAAAAGTCCGGCCGTTGAGCTTCGGCCGGACCGTTCCAAACCGCCCAAGCGGCTTGGTGAGACACGCACTTAATGGATGCGCAAGAAGTATGCCGTACTCAGAATTGCGAATGGATTTTTTAATCCGATCAGTGCTTCACAGATTCCGCCAATTCGGCGTTCCCAGCCCGTTTTGCGGCTTTGGCCAGCAAATCGTGCGTGGCAGGCGAAGCATCAAACTCCAGAATCTGTCCAGCCAGTTTCTTGCCGTCTTGATTTCGTTTCAGGCCGGCCAGGGCCTCAAAACAGTGCGCGCCGACAGTAACCGCCATCTGGCGCATCGTTCCTTCCATGCGGTCCCTCATGGGGCTGTCTTTGCCGATGGAATCCAGCATCGTGTTATAGCGGTCCACCGCCCTTTGGAAGGAGGACGTCCCATCCTGCCCCTGTAGAAGATCCGTGTACCGTTTGGCTTCCAGAAATTGGTCGGCCGAGAGCATCAAAATGTAATCCTTTGCCATGCTGCCGGCGGGAAGATGATCATACACGGCAAAGTTCTTCTCCTTCTGGTCGAGCGTGTTGTTGAGGGATACCAGATCCATGATCGTTTGTGTATCCGACGCCCCGGCAGCCACTTTGGCCTGGCGCTCATCGCGCCGGGTTTCCAGCGCCTTGCGCGCAGGTGGATAGTTGGCGGCCAGATTCTTGATGTGCATCAACAAGTAGCTCAGGCGCACGCCCGCAAAGCTCGGGTTGAGGTCCAGCCCATGGTCAAAACACCAGAGGTATTCCGACAGGGCTTCGGCATCCCTTCCTTTTTGGGCCAGTGCCACGCCGAATTGCATCCGGGCATTGGCATCGTTGGTCCCCGCTGCCATCAAGGCATCCTGGGCGCGGCTGACCGAATCCTTGCCCGCAAGCGCAGCGTGGAAATCCGCCACGAATATCCCCGGCTCGCGATAACCCACCAGACGGTCGATTTCTGTTCCGTCCGGTTTGATGAGCAGCACGCTGGGATAGGCCTCGATCTTGTAGCGTTTGGCCAGGGCGGTTTCCTTTTCCGCGTCGATCCGCAACGCCACGGTCTTCTCTTTGAGCAATTGGATGACCTCCGCATCGGTCCAGGTGTTTTTATCCAGCATTTTGCACGGGCCGCACCACGTCGTATAAAAATCGACCAAAACAATCTTGCCCGATCGCGCGGCCTCTTTGGATGCCGCTTCAAAACTCAGGTCGGAGAAGGGCGCCGCACATAGCCCCGACATGGCCGCACCAAGCCAGACCACAGTGAGTAGTGTTTTCATGTCCGGCAACCATATACCAGTTCACAGCCCAGCCGCAACGAAACAAAACCAACCGAAACGAACCAACCGGCAATGGGCTGCTTCCCGGGCGGCGGGAAGCCCAAATGGCGCAAGAGCATTTTGGGGGCCATTCGGAATGGCAACATCCACCGCACAAACATGCGGTAGCGGTTAAACGCTGTATTTGCTACGCTGCTGCCCGCAATAAAAACTAGTTTCAACGATCAGCAGCACAACTAACGTAAAAAAGCAAAAACCTTATGAAAGCAAAGAGTTTCTCACGCATTGGATTGGTTTTATTCAGCTTCGCTTCCGTCGTGGCCCTGTCCGTCTCTTCCCAAGCCCAGACGATCGTGGCCGAGGACGATGCCGATACCTACCCTGGGGAGCCTGACCATGGCTGGCCTGCCTACAATGGAGGCTTTGGCTACGGCTCGTGGACCCCGCTGGCTGACACCGGCGGTGGCGGCACCTATATGGAAGGCGTGGGAGTCAACGGCCGCCAGACGGGTCCTGGCAATTACTCCTTTGCCCTTTATGCCGGAAGCGGGTCCTACGACATCTCCCGCCCGCTCGACAGTTCTATCAGCGACGGCATATTCACCGTCGCAACCCGCTTTGACGTCGCGGGCGCCGGTCCGAATCTCGTCAATATCCGCGCTGGCAACAATACCTCCTCCTTCGGCAGCGGCGAACTGCTCTCCTTCGGCATAGTAAATGGCAATGAACTCAGCTACACCGATGGCAGCGGTTTTCATGTCCTTCCCTCTGGCGAAGCTCGTGGCGACGTCTGGGATTGGACGGTGGATTTCAATGCCGCCGCCGGCACCTATAATCTCGCCGTTACCGAACAGGGCGGAGGATATTCCGCGGACGTCTCCGGCAGCTTGGAGGCGAACGGCAGCAGCGTTGGTTCCTTTGCCGTCATCAATTCCAGCACAGGCAACAATCAAAACGTGATCTTCGACTATCCGGAATTCGAATCCATTCCCGAACCCTCGACCCTGGCCCTCGCTGCCATGGGTTTGGCCGGTTTGTTCTCTTTCCGACACCGGAAATAAACCAAGCACATGCAGTAGCAAAGCCCCGCATCCGCGGGGCTTTTTTTGTATTGCAGATGCCGCCGCTTGACATGGCTGGCGGCAGACAGCATTTTCCTTCGTCGGCCTGCAACGGCGGGCCGACGGTCCCTTTATGAACACTTTACACAACCTTTTTGATTCGTTGCAGGAATTTGACCTGGGCCAGGGCAGGAAAGGCTCATTCTATTCGCTGCCCGCCTTGGAAAAAGCCGGCTTGGGCGCGGTTTCCCGGCTGCCGGTTTCCATCCGCCTCGTTCTCGAATCGGTTTTGCGCAATTGCGATGGCAAAAAGGTGTCTGAAACCAATGTCCGGGAGCTGGCCCAGTGGCAGCCCAAAGCCGCGCGCACGCAGGAAATCCCATTTATAGTCGCCCGGATTGTGTTGCAGGACTTTACCGGCGTGCCGCTCTTGGTGGATTTGGCGGCCATGCGCTCGGCGGCGGTGAAGTTGGGCCGGAACCCCAAGTTGATCGAGCCATTGGTGCCGGTGGATTTGGTGGTGGACCATTCAGTGCAGGTGGATTTTGCGGGCACGGCGGACGCGCTGGCGCGGAATCTGGCCATGGAATTTCAACGCAATCGCGAGCGCTATCAATTTCTCAAATGGGGCATGCAGGCCTTTGACACTTTCAAGGTTGTGCCGCCCGGCATTGGCATCGTTCATCAAGTCAACCTGGAGTATCTGGCCAAGGGCGTTCTCTCGCAGCCGGCCGGCGCCAATGGCCGGTCCCTCTTTTACCCGGACACGCTGGTCGGCACCGATTCTCATACCACGATGATTAACGGCCTGGGCATTGTCGGCTGGGGTGTCGGAGGCATCGAAGCGGAGGCCGGCATGTTGGGGCAGCCGGTTTACTTTCTGACCCCTGACGTTGTTGGGGTGCATTTGACCGGCGCGCTTCAGGAAGGGGTGACGGCGACGGATCTGGCGCTGACGGTGACAGAGATGTTGCGCAAGGCGAAGGTGGTCGGGAAATTTGTCGAGTTCTACGGGCCTGGCGCGGCGGCCCTCGGAGTGGTGGACCGCGCCACCATCGCCAATATGGCGCCCGAGTATGGCGCGACCATGGGCTTCTTCCCCATCGACGAAGAGTGTGTGGATTATTTGCGCCAGACGGGCCGCAGCGAGGAGCATTGCAAGATTTACGAAAACTATTATCGCGCCCAAGGCCTTTTCGGAATCCCCAAGAAGGGCGACATCGCCTACTCCTTGGACCTGGAATTGGACCTCGCCGGAGTGAGGCCGAGTGTGGCAGGGCCAAAACGGCCGCAGGACAGGATCGAGCTGGGCAAACTCAAGGCGGAATTTATCAAGGCCTTGGGAAAGCCCGCGGCAGAAAACGGATTTGGCAAAACGGCGGACGACTTGAAGCGCGCTTTTCCAGTTTTGGATGACGGTCCTACAGACCCGGGCGGCGGGAGCCAGGAACCGGTTTCGGCCCTGCGCTCGCGGGAGCAGAATACCAATCCGTTGACGGAAATGGAAATGGCCAACAACCGCCCGACGCCGGATCCCGCAGTGGCCGCGTCCCCTTCGCCGCACGGCCAATTGCATCATGGCGACGTGTTGATCGCCGCCATCACCAGTTGCACCAACACCAGCAATCCCTCGGTCATGCTCGCCGCCGGGTTGCTGGCGAAGAAGGCGGTCGAGAAAGGACTCAAACCCAATCCGTTGGTCAAATCCTCCCTCGCCCCCGGCTCGCGGGTGGTCAGCGATTATTTGAACAAAACCGGCCTGCAACCCTGGCTGGACCAGCTTGGTTTCAACCTCGTCGGCTACGGCTGCACCACCTGCATCGGCAACTCCGGCCCGCTGGCCGCGTCGGTCGAGGAGGCGGTGACCAAAAACGACGTCATCGCGGCGGCGGTGCTTTCCGGGAACCGTAATTTTGAAGCGCGCGTCCACCAGAGCATCAAGGCGAATTTTCTCATGTCCCCGCCGCTGGTGGTGGCCTTCGCCCTGGCCGGGCGCGTGACAATTGATTTGACAACCGAACCCATCGGCCGGGGCGCCGGCGGGCGGGACGTCTGGTTGAAGGACATCTGGCCGGACCAGCGCGAGGTGCGGGAGGCCATGCGCGCCGCCCTCAAGCCGGAGGTG
The DNA here is from genome assembly GCA_052325505.1 of Limisphaerales bacterium. Taxonomy (GTDB): domain Bacteria; phylum Verrucomicrobiota; class Verrucomicrobiia; order Limisphaerales; family Palsa-1400; genus DASRLE01. The sequence continues at coordinate 3,262 of JBKQUS010000196.1, read as the reverse complement.
TTCGTCAGGCTCTACCGTGATTTCGCCGCGCAAAATCCCAAGTGGAACGAAATTCCGGCCAGCACCGGCCAGGTTTATCAATGGGACGAACAGAGCACCTATATTCAACTGCCGCCCTTCTTTGATAACTTCAGCCTTCAGCCCGGACACATCGCCGAAATCAAGGGGGCCAGGCCGCTGGGCATTTTTGGAGACAGCGTGACCACCGACCATATCTCGCCCGCGGGCAGCATCAAAAAAACTTCGCCGGCGGGAACTTATCTGATCGGGCACGGCGTCAACTTCGTGGATTTCAACAGCTACGGCTCGCGCCGGGGCAACGACCGCGTCATGACCCGCGGCACTTTTGCCAACGTGCGCATCAAGAACCTCATGGTGCCCGGGGTCGAGGGCGGTGTGACAAAATTCCAGCCCGGCGGCGAGACGATGAGCATATTCGACGCGGCCATGAAGTACGCGGGCCAGGGCACGCCCCTCATTGTCCTGGCCGGCACCGAATACGGCACGGGCAGTTCGCGCGATTGGGCCGCCAAGGGCACGCGGTTGCTGGGGGTCAAGGTCGTCGTCGCGCAAAGCTTCGAGCGCATTCACCGGTCGAACCTAGTTGGCATGGGCGTGTTGCCCCTGCAATTCAAGGAAGGCGTGTCGGCCCAAACCCTCAAATTGGACGGGACAGAAATTTACGACGTGCTGGGGTTAAGCGATCAACTCAAGCCGCGGCAGGATTTGACCCTCCGCGTCACGCGGGCCGGCGGGCAGGGTGAGAACATCCCCGTGGCCTGCCGCATCGACACCCCCATAGAGATTGATTACTACCAGCACGGCGGGATTCTGCCCTATGTGCTGCGGCAACTGGCCGGCGCGCAATAAACAGGGCAGACGCATCAAAATTCTTGGGGGATGCGTCCGACTTTCATTAACACCGCGGCTTTAGCCCGGTGTCGAGGAGGCGCAAGGCGGACCCAGCCGTTTTAACCCGGATTTTGCATTAGCTCAAAAATCGCGCACGAATGGCCGACAATTTTGTGCAGTTCTAATGCAACGCAATAGAAATCGACATTGCCAACACGTTTATGTACAGCGACTTGTGAAAAAGTGTGATGCCACCCTCGGTTTTCTACTGCAAAATCCGGGTTGGAAACGGTTAAGAATGTCGCAGGCCGGCCATCACACCGGGCTAAAGCCGCGGTGTTAAAGAGAAACGCCAAGATTTAGATGCGTCTGCCTGGGGCAATAAATGGTTCCGCTTGCATCCTGGTGACATTGTGCGATGATGGTGTTCCTCTCTGATCGGAGCGTAGCTCAGCCTGGCTAGAGCACTTGGTTTGGGACCAAGACGTCGCAGGTTCAAATCCTGTCGCTCCGACCATTTCCGTGAGGCTCCGACAAAACTCCGAGCCTCTTGATTCTTCGCTCCGCACGACGTAGTTTTCACTAATGACCGCTATCGCCGACAAGCTGCTGGATGGTTTCAAGAAGCTCGCGCCCGACGAGCAATTGATCGTCCGTGAGCGTGTCGTCTCCCTCACTGAAGCCCGCCAGCGCGAGGCGGTGCAACGTCTGCGCGGCTCCAGCGCCGGCAAGAGACTCCTGGACAAACTACTCGCCGACAGGGCCAGGGAGCGTGCCCGTGGCTGACGCAGTGATTTTGGCGGCTGGCAAGGCGCGAGCAAGGCGCATATCCGCATGGATCTGTAACAAGCGAGCAACGCCGCCAGCCGCCAAAAGAACCAGTCAGGTTGTAAAGTTTATTTCTTGACGGCATCTTGGCGACGGCGGAATGCCAACACGCGAACGCTCCGCCCCCACAAGTGCCCGGTCGTGTCGTCATTGTCCCCAGGATTGCGCCCATCCTGCCCCCGCAACACTGGGGACAATATCGCCGCCACCAGGAAGCGCTTGCGCCATTGGAATCATTCCGCTTCGCTCCATTATGGGCAAGTCGCCTGCGTCGCGCCCAAACACCCCTCGCAACACAGACGACATGCCAGCGAGTCACTTTTCTCAAATATCGCTAACCCCCATCAAAGTGAATCGCACCGAGTCGCACCAAGTCGCAGTGATTTTTAAAAACACTTCCTTTGACGCCGGGACGATTGGGCGCCCAAAAAGCTCGAAAACTGGGTTTGGGGCCGTTTTTCCGCGATTTCAACCGGAACACGCTGCCACCCAACGCGTTCCAACGGAAATGCATCCCCGCCCGTTCATGCCTGTTCGGGGTAATTCGTGCTAAATCGTGCCAAAAAAAACAAATGAGATTCCCAATGACCAGTTTTCAATTCAGACTCAGCGGTCTGCTTGCGCCTTTCGCCCTTTGCGACTTTGCGTTTCTCTTGATTCAGGCTCAAAAAATCGCACTTAATCGCACTTAATCCGGTTTAATCGCACCATTTTGAAACATTTTTTTATATGAAAATCGAGGAACGAATAGACCTGACCCGCATGGACATCACCCGGCTTGAAGTCGATGCCATTGTGAATGCAGCCAACACCTCGCTGCTCGGCGGCGGCGGGGTCGATGGCGCGATCCATCGGGCCGCCGGTCCGCAGTTGCTGGAGGATTGCCGCACATTGGGAGGCTGCCGCACCGGCCAGGCCAAGATCACGCGCGGTCATAAACTTCCTGCCAAGTTTGTGATCCACACAGTCGGACCGGTCTGGCGGGATGGCAGAAATCAGGAGCCGGAGCTGCTGGCATCCTGCTACCGCGCCTGCTTTGAACTTGCGCAAGCACATGCGGTGAAGACGATCGCTTTCCCCGCCATCAGTTGTGGCGTTTATGGATATCCAATTCCCAACGCCGCGTCGATTGCGGTGCATGAAGCGCGCGCTGCTTTAAAAACCACGGATAGGCTGGAACGTGTCATATTCGCTTGCTTCACGGAGGAGGTGTTCTCTGTATACCAAACCGCGCTTGGAAAGGAGGCGCTATGAGAATTGAGTCTCCTGCATTTTTCGGAAGTGTGACGGGTCCGTGCCGGGTTGTGCCGGCATTTGTGACGGGTTGGCCCATCCATAAGTCCTTGACTGACAACATTTGTGACGGTGTGACGGCTCCAGACCCCTGGACGCCTCGACCCGGGGGCTGGTTTGGGGGGTGTCCTAATCCTAATCTTAATCCCTTGGCCCCTCCTCGTTTCGACCTGTTTCGAGTTATTTCGACCTGTTTCGACCAAAAAACAAATCCTATATGATCCGAAAGAACCGTAATAACCGTAAAATCGATTTTTGCCCTGTTTTAGATTGGAACTTATTGTCGCCC
>JBKQUS010000195.1:0-5321 GCA_052325505.1 Limisphaerales bacterium | reverse complement strand
CGCTTGTGGAGGCCGCCGTGCGCTCGGTAGCTCGCCCACCAACTACATGCCGCATCGTGGGATCGACCGAGAGCCGTTCGGCATCATTGGTATCTTCATAACCTGCTAGTCGGCTGAAGATTGACTGCCGCATCAGCGCCACCATCGAGTGTTGCGTGTTCTTTCCAGTCCGACACTCGTTGAGCAACTCATCCCCCAAGTCGGTCAGACCCAGCGCCTCATCCAGTTCGCGGTAAGCAAGCAACCCGGCATCAGACGTGACCTTGGAACCGTGAAACTCCAGCTTCAGACGACTATCAAAAGCTACCCGCAGACCCAGTTTTTTGCCTGCACCCATTGCATTTTCCGTTTTTCGTTGTTTTGACATAGATAAAAGCCTTTGTTTATGCGGCTTCATTGTAGGTCAATAACATTGTCTTGTAAAACGAATATGGGAAATCCGGGCTAATATGTAAATTACCTTTTGGAGAGGACGAGTGGAGAAATCGAAGGTGTTAAAGATGAAGTCGTCACTGGGCGACTGGCGCACAGGTGCGCCGGGTGTCGTTTGTTTTACACCTGGTGCGCCTACTACCATAATGCTTTGGCAATGCGGGCACTTGACCGACTTGCCGACGAGTCCCTCTCTGACAGCGAGAGTCTCCTGACAAGACGGGCATTTGACGTGCAACATCGCACTAGAACTGTCTTGCTTGGTGCTCTGCGTAACAATGGTGATCTTGCGCTTCTGAAGCTCGGCGCGTGCGCCACTGAGTGCTTCTGGCGTCCAGTCATCTGGTTTGGCAAACATGGCCTGCAATTCCTGCTCTGTCTTTTCTGCCATCTGCTTTTCTAGGTCTTGTGGTGTGCTCATAAAGAGCGTGGTGTCTTGCCGCCTAACGAAAAAAGCTGAGCCACCGCCGACTCGCGACGTGAACCGCGACAGCGGAACTGACAGCGCCAACGGCGGTTGGCTCCGGCGACTTGTTAGGCATCAGTCAACCCTCCATCCACCTGATGAAACCTTGCCTTCCGTGTTCTTTCTTCTTTTTTGGGTCGAGCGATACTTGCTGCCGCCTCTGCTGCCAGAGCGCGATGCCGCCTTGACTCCGGTGCGGGAGCTGGAAACAGAACGCTCGACAGAACCCGACCTGCTGCCTGAACGAGAAGTCGGCTCCGTTTTGTGTTTGATCGTGTGTGCGATTGCTGCCTGTGCGATTGCTGCGTTCATAATTTGATTCCTGTGGTGCGCGCTGCTGATGCCTAACGAAAAAAGCTGAGCCACCGCCGACTCGCGGCGTGAACCGCGACAGCGGAACGGCAAGCGCCAACGGCGGTTGGCTCCGGCGACTTGTTAGGCGTATCATTTGTGACCATAAATAATCAGCACCAGCAAACTTGGCGCAGCACCCGCAGCAAAAATACCAAAAATAGGCATGAGCCGATAGACAATCGAAGGCACATGTCTCTTACACAATGCCGCCGTGCCGAAGGCCGCTCCGAAGCCAAGCAATAAACCGATAAAACCAAAGAGAATGATGGCCAATGTTCCAGCCTTCATATCATGTGCGTTTACAATACCACTTATCGCCCCAACGGGGATCATCAGCAAACAGCAAAAATCTTGCAAATTAAGCATGGCTAGATACGCCTAACGAAAAAAGCTGAGCCACCGCCGACTCGCGACGTGAACCGCGACAGCGGAACTGACAGCGCCAACGGCGGTTGGCTCCGGCGACTTGTTAGGCCACATGGTCAACTCTCTCATGTGTGAGCTAAATACGGTAACGTCAAAAAGCCAAAGACAAATAATGCGACGATGAATCCGCACGTCGAAAGATAAGCTCTGCGTGGCCCTATCGAATGCTGAATCATCGCACCAAGCACCAAAACAATAAAACTCAAAAAGTAACCCGCAACCACAATCATAATGAGATCTCCAGCGTTATCCATCCGATAACCGACGATGCCTCTCTTTATCGCAAGCATCAACCATCCGCCAGGCACGAAGACCTTGAATGGCAATAAAAACAGCGCAAACCACTCACTGCCGGATGCTGGTATAATCTTCATGGCGCGAATGTGGCCTAACAATTGATATACAACAGGTTGTTCGTGTATTACAATGGCCAAATGAATACCGACGAAGCGGTGAGGCGGCTTACGGAAGTTGTTCGACGCCAACATCTTGCACTCGCAACCGAGCGCACTTACTGCGCCTGGCTCAGGCGATATTGCGACTTCCTCGAAGGGCTCCCGTTGCATTTGCCAAGTGAACATAAACTGGAACGGTTTCTGACCGTCCTGGCCCAGCAGAATGTCGCCGCCAGCACCCAAAATCAAGCCTTTAATGCAATTATCTTCTTCTACAAAGAGGCCCTGGGGGCGGAGTTGAAAAACGTCCAGGCGCTGCGGGCCAGACGGCCAGTCCAGGTTCGCCACGCCCCGACGCCGGAGGAAACCTGGCAATTGCTTAAGACCGTCCAGAGCGACGCCGCTTTTGCCACAAGCCTGGCCGTGCGGCTGCTCTACGGTTGCGGCATGCGCGTGAACGAGCCGCTCAATCTGCGGATCAAGGACGTGAACCTGGAGGCCGCGCAATTGATCATCCGCGCGGCCAAGGGCGGCAAAGACCGCGTTGTCGCCATTCCGTGTTCGGCCCTCGAGGACTTGCGCCAGCAAATCCAAGCGGCGCGAGCGGTGTGGCGGCGCGATCAACAGGACCAGGTGCCAGTTGCTTTGCCGCACCAACTGGCGCGCAAGTATCCGGCGGCGCAATTCGACTGGCATTGGGCTTGGCTTTTTCCAGCAAACAAGTCTTGTCTCGATCCGCGAACGGGGAAGCTGGTGCGCTGGCGGTTGCATGAGGCTCAGGTCCAACGCGCGGTCCGAACGGCCTGCCAGAAAGCCGGATTATTCATCTTGCCCCATGAATTGCGTCATGCCTACGCAACGCATTGCCTGAATCGTGGGGCCAATCCGCGAGCCATCCAAAGCGCAATGGGCCACCAGTCGCTGGAAACGACCATGGGATATTTGCACGCCGAAGCGCTGAGTGTGGCGAGTCCCCTTGACGCGGTTTGAGCCAAGACTGGCAGGAACGTGTTTTGCGCCCAATTCCACCGGGGCAGAGTTCATCTTCAAGCAACCCGGCTGACGCCGGGGCCCATCTTGACTACGACTCCATTGCTTGCGAAAGCGCGAAATTCGTTGCCAATTGAGGGTTCCGATGGCTGAGCAGCTTCACATTCCACCATGAGTTTTCCTTGGTGACGTATTTGGCACAATAATCGGCAACATCATCCCGGCTGTTCACCGGCTCAATCCGGGCACGACCGTACCGCCCAAACCACCTCCGCCAAATGTCCGTCCGCCGCATGTTTTTGCAATCCACCCACAGTGCATGGACGTGGTAGCCGTCACGGCCCGGATTCTGTTCAAGCGCATAAAAATAGGAAACACCGCGCAACTCGCTTCGCATGAATTTCTCATAACACCGGGCACCCGACCAAATGGAAGCTTCCCAGGCAAACGTCAGATGCGAAATCACCTGCCACGGGGCCAACGAGTGAACCCAATCGCCCATTTCAACATGCAACTGCGCGACTTTCAGCCGCATTTCCGGTTCAAGATTCCTCGCGTTGTTCATATTTCACCTTTTTTGCTCCGACTCTGTACACACCTCTCGGACAAGGATGGGGCAGTGGCCGGGCGCACCCGCTAACGCGGGTGCATCCCGGCCACTTGCCCTTCTCCCACGAGGCCGTCATGTGTGGCCGCGTTACGACTACTCCAAGGGCAACGTTGAAACCGCGCGAATCAGGACGCCGTTTTTGGCGTCAAACGTGTTCGGTTCCATCAGGTCGAACTCGATCACCAGCTTTTGCCCCTCTTTGAACGTGCAGGGGCTTTGCGCGGCAGCTTGTTCGACCGTTTGGACGCTGCGAGGGCACCACGTCTGAACTGTCGGTGCCTTTCCATCGGCGCATTGAACTTCGTAAAGGTTCACCACGCCGACCGGCTTCTTGGCTTTGTTCTGAACTTCTTTGTAGCGATGCGCCACAAACTTGGCGATGGCCACACGACGGCCCGCCAAGAACTGATTAACTGCTTCTGCTTGTTTCATATTTTTCCTTTGGCTTTGTTGCGCGAGAAGGCACGCCACGCCCTTCGCCGTTGAGGTTCACAACGATCAGTCCTTCGATGCCTCCATCCACGCCGGACGGGCGGGCAGAGTGGCCGGTGAGTTGTGCAACGGATTGGCCAAGTCCGATGCGAAAATAATTGAGATGCCCCTTAGCCCTGGAATGGTTTTTTTTGAACAACAGGCTTGCCCCTTTACCCGTGGAGGCAAGGGCTGGTCGTTTGGCCGTTGGATTGGTTTTCATTGGCCACCCGTTGAATTGACAATGGCCAGAATCGCCGCCTTGAACGCGGCGGGCAGCCCCGGCCATGCCTCGACTACGAGCGACAAATCGCGCCCATCCTTGCCCTGAATCTGTGCGCGTATTTGTGTATAGGCCGTTTCCCCATCCTTTGGAGCATGTTGACTTTCAATGGCTTGGGGGTTTTGTGTGAAAGGTTCGATTCCCTTCACCCGCTCCATTGATAGTGAGGCACTTGCGAAGTATGTAGCCTGAATGTAGCTCAAATCCGGCTTTTGCCGCCGTTAGCCGCCCTTGGCCCGCGTTGCAGGCGGCCAGCGGTCACAACGCCGATTCTGCGAGCGAAAACACCCGGACGCAATGGAAAAAGAGCGATTGATTGGGGGTCGTGACGGGGCAAGCAATCGCCCGCGCCGTGCGGCGCTAGAGCACAGAGGCAACCTGACTCGCACCCGACGGCCCCGCCTGCAACTGGCACGCCGAAACCTGCGCTCCCGGCTCCGACTGCACAGAGAACGACACCCTAAATGCAAAAAAGGAAAAACCCAAGGCCCGGTTCGCGGTCCTGGACTCAGCACATTTTGGCCAGCGTCCGTCGCGCTTTGCTTCGGACACGATCCCCGACAACCAGCGCCCGGCCAATGTAGCTTGCCGTTAAGGATCACATTCGGCCTGCAACCGTCAGTTGTTCTGATACAAACCCCGCGTTACTGCGGCATGTGTTGAAATGGTCAATTCCTTGCCGTCGTCATTCGTCCGCCTGTGATTCCTCTGCTGTTCATGGCAGTATTCCCGGCGCGAAATCCTAAGAGCAAAGTCCCCAGGCCCGGCGAGCACTGTCAAGATGTTCTCTGTGCTTGCAACGACTTTTTCATAATAATTATTCACCGATTTTTCTGTTTAGTTTCGTGCCCAAAACAGGGCACGGTTTTGCAACGCAAAACCTTAAGAGCCGCC
>JBKQUS010000194.1:0-12131 GCA_052325505.1 Limisphaerales bacterium | reverse complement strand
AATAAGGGAACTATCAATGCGGAGCCGGGCGCGGGGACAATGTCGATCTCCGCTCCCGTGGGGGTCCTGATGGGCACGTATAATGCCGCGCTGGGCACGACCATCGATTTTAGCGGGGGCGTCGCCGTTGGTCCGTTGACGGTGGGCGCGCCGCCCGTGCTGAACGGGCCGGGAGAATATCAGTTTGCGTCTGGCTATCTGCTCCTGACAGAGGATGCGATTCCAAATCTGACGCTGACGGGAGGGACGCTGGAGTTGGGGCCGGCCTTTCAAAAAGGCGGCGCGATCACGAATCTGACGCTTGACGGGACAACGCTCGCGCCCGGGACCAATCAGATTAGCGGAACGCTGGCGGCCACCAACAGCGCCTACAGTGGTATAATCACGGTCAACAGCGGCGGCGTGCTGAATGATTACAGCGGGTCGCTGAGGGCCAGCGGGTCGCTGACGGTCCAGAGCGGGGGGACTCTGAATGAGGCGTCGCAGTTGAGCGTTTTTGGACCGCTGACCAATGCCGGCACGATCAACCTGACCAACGCCGTTTTGGCTCTTTTCAATGGCAGCGGCTACATCGGGGGACTTGTTAATGATGGGGCGATAAACTTGTACGGTGCCAGCGGCGATCGCATAGCCTCCTTTGAAGGGTCTGAGTATCTGATCAATAAGGGAACTATCAATGCGGAGCCGGGCGCGGGGACAATGTCGATCTCCGCTCCCGTGGGGGTCCTGATGGGCACGTATAATGCCGCGCTGGGCACGACCATCGATTTTAGCGGGGGCGGCGCGGTTGATCCGTTGACGGTGGGCGCGCCGCCTTTGCTGGACGGGCCGGGAGAATATCAGTTTGCGTCTGGCTATCTGCTCCTGACAGAAGATGCGATTCCGAATCTGGCGCTGACGGGAGGCACGCTGGAGTTGGGGCCGGCTTTTCAAAAAGGCGGCGCGATCACGAATCTGACACTTGACGGGACAACACTCGCGCCCGGGACCAATCAGATTAGCGGAACGCTGACGGTCACCAACAGCGCCTACAGTGGTATAATCACGGTCAACAGCGGCGGCGTGCTGAATGATTACGGCGGGTCGCTGAGGGCCACGGGGTCCCTGACGATCCAGAGCGGGGGGACTCTGAATGAGGCGTCGCAGTTGAACGTTTTTGGACCGCTGACCAATGCCGGGACGATCAACCTGACCAACGCCGCTTTGGCTCTTTTCAATGGCAGCGGCTACATCGGGGGACTTGTTAATGATGGGGCGATAAACTTGTACGGTGCCAGTGGTGACCGCATAGCCTCCTTTGAAGGGTCTGAGTATCTGATCAATAACGGGACAATTAGCCAGCGCCCTGGGACAGGCAATTCCTCGATTCAAGCCCCCTTTATCACGGATCCTGGAACGCTCGATTCACAAGAGGGGACGCTGACGGTGAGCAGCGTCACACTACAATTCTCGAGCGTCCTGAGTTTTGGTCTGAACAGCCCGACGGACTACGGCAAAATCGCTTTTTCAGCGACCGCAGCCCTTGCCGGCACCGTTAGCGCCAATCTGAATGGCGGTTTTGTGCCGGCAAAGGGAGATACTTTCAACGTGCTGGCATATCCGTCGTTTTCCGGAGGGTTTACGCAAACAAATCTGCCGGCTGGCACTACCGGCCATTGTACCTATGGCTCCACGGTTTTCAGCCTGGAGATCACCGGCGCTGGGACAGGCAATACCAACCAGCCCGTTTTGAGCGTTCAGCGTGTGAATCCAACCACCGTTGCCATTTCATGGCCAACCAGCGCTGGAAATTTCAATTTGCAGACCAGCAGCAACCTGCACTCCGGAACCTGGAAAACCATTTCCAGCAGGATAACGACGGTCGGCCCGAATTATGAGTTCAGCGACACGGCGGGCGGCGCTGCCGCTTTCTTCCGCCTTCAATCGCTGTAAAAAATACGGTTGCCCTTACTTGGAGATACGGAACTGATCATGAAAAAAAGATTCATGCTGGCCGCGCTGGCCGTGGAAATCTGCCTCTCGCTTGAGGTTTCAGCGGCGGAGTTTAAATTTGGCGCTCGCACTCTTTCTGTGCCTGACGGATTCGAGGTCGAGGTCATAGCGGGACCTCCTTTGGTGAACCGGCCAATTTCTGCCGATTTTGACGAACAAGGCCGGCTCTATGTCACCGATTCATCAGGCTCCAATGACCCGCCGGAAGAGCAGCTCAAAAACAAGCCTCATCGTATCGCGCGCCTGGAAGACACCGCCGGCGATGGAATCTTCGATCGCGGCGCCGTTTTCGCTGACCGCTTCATGTTTCCCGAGGGGGCCATGTGGTATGAGGGATCCGTTTATGTCGCCGCTCCGCCGAGCATTTGGAAACTCACGGATACTCGAGGCAACGGCGTCGCGGACCGCCGCCAGGAATGGATGCAAGGCAAGACCCTGACGGGCTGCGCTAATGACCTTCACGGACCCTATGCGGGGCCGGACGGATGGATTTACTGGTGCAAGGGAGCCTTTGCCAAACAAACCTATGAGCGTCCCGGCAAAGAGCCATTCGTGACGCGCGCCGCGCATATTTTTCGCTGCCGCCCCGACGGAACCGGCATTGAACCAGTGATGACTGGCGGCATGGACAACCCGGTCGCCGTAGCTTTTACGTTTACCGGGGAGCGAATCTTGTGTGCCACCTTTCTGCAAGAACCCGGCGGCGGCAAGCGTGACGGCTTGATCCACGCCATTTATGGCGGAGTCTATGGGAAAGTGCATGATGTGATTGACGAGCACCCGCGCACGGGAGACATCCTGCCGGTCCTAAGCCACCTCGGCCCCGCGGCGCCTTGCAGTCTTATCACCTATCATTCAGACGTCTTTGGCCGCGATTTCCAGGACGATCTGTTTACCTGCTGCTTCAACCTGCACAAAGTCCTCAGAGACCGGCTCATCCCCGATGGCGCAACCTACAGAACCATCGAGACGGACTTCCTTACTTCGGACGACCCGGACTTTCATCCAACCTGCGTCATGGAGGACGCCGATGGCAGTCTCATTGTCATCGATACGGGCGGATGGTATAAGCTTTGTTGCCCGACCTCGCAACTAGCCAAGCCGGACGTGCTGGGCCATATCTATCGCGTCCGCCGGCGCGGCGCGCCAAAAGTCGAAGACCCTCGAGGGATCTCCCTGAACTGGGGGGTTCTGAGTTCCGCCGACCTGGTCAAGTTGCTGTCAGACCCGAGACCGGCGGTGCGCCAGCGGGCCACCCGCGCTTTGGCGAGATCCGGGGACAAATCGGTTGAACCGCTCGCCATCTCCTTGCGGAATTCCTCCGCGACGGAGGCCCGGCGGAATGCTCTTTGGGCGCTGACCCAGATTGACGCGGCGCAGGCGCGAGAGGCCGTGCGGAGCGCTCTGCGCGACAAAGACAACACCGTTCGCCATGTCGCCGTCCAATCCATCAGCCTTTGGCGAGATACGGACGCGATGACGGCGTTGCTGCCGTTATTGCAGGATGAGGACCCGCAGGTGCGGCGGAGCGCCGCCGAGGCCCTGGGGAGGATTGGCAACCCGGCGGCCGTCCCTGCTCTCCTGGCCGCCGCCGCCCAGATCGATGCCGGCCCGGTCGAGCTTCCCCCTGGCGCGCGCATCCTGGAACATTCCATCATTTTCGCCTTGATGGAAATTGCGGATGGCGCGGCGACTGCCGAGGGGCTCGGAAGTGAAAACCCGCGTGTGCGGCGCGTTGCGTTAATCGCCATGGATCAAATGCGGAAGGGGCATTTAGATGTGAAAGCCGTCGTTCCACTGCTCGACTCGAAAAACCCGGTTCTGAAGGACACCGCAAACTGGATCGTCGGTCGTCACACAGATTGGGGAGAGGCCCTCGCGGGGTTCTTCCAAAATCGGCTTAAAACCCCTGACTTGAGCGCCGCCGAAGCCACTGGCCTCCAGGCGCAGTTGAGCCCATTCGCGAAGGACCCGGCCATTGGGCAGTTGCTCGCCAACGTATTGGCGGAAGGCCAATCAACGACCCGGGCGAGACTCGTCGTTTTGAGGGTTATGGCAAAAGCCGCCTCCAAACCATTGCCCGATGCCTGGCTGGAAGAAGTCGCCGTGACTCTTTGCTCGCCGGATGCGGAGACGGCGCGGGAGGCCATTGCGACGGCTGGCGCGTTCCGGCGCGCCAAAGCGGCCAGCCCTGCCGTTGACCATGCTCTTCATCAAATTGGCAACGACGAGAATCTGGCGCCTGAAGCCCGGCTCGAAGCGCTCGCCGCCGCCAGCCCGCTGCAGCATGTTTCCACCAACCTATTCCATTTCCTCCTCAACCATCTGGATTCGGCAAAACCGTGGCCCGTCCGCAACAATGCGGCCTTAGTTATCAGCAGGGCGGCGTTGGACCGTGCCCAACTGCTCGCCCTCGCGGACGCGCTCCGGACCGCGGGACCCTCCGAACTGCCCAAACTGATCATCCCTTTTGAGAATTCCGCCGATGAAGCGACAGGCGCCAGCCTTATCGAGAACCTCAAGACGGCCAAATCTGTTTCGTCGTTGAGACCGGAAGTCATCAAGCCCGTAATCGAAAAATTGCCGTCAACGGTTCAAGCAAAGGCAGCAGAATTATTTGCCATGCTGGGCACAGATGCCGCTAAAGAGAACGAGCACCTTGAGCAATTGATGGCTCAATTGCCCGGAGGAGATATCCGCCGGGGCCAATCCATCTTCAATAATCCCAAATTTGCGTGCATCTCCTGCCATTCTGTGGGTTATCGCGGCGGCCATTTGGGGCCTGATCTGACCAGCGTCGGGACGATTCGGACAGAGCGCGATCTGCTCGAATCCATTGTTTATCCCAGCGCCAGCTTTGTGCGCAGTTACGAACCGATGATCGTTTTAACCAGAGACGGTGACGATTACACCGGGGTGCTGCGAAAAGACGCGGCGGACGAGGTGGTTTTGGCGACCGGGCCGGAGACCGAGGTCCACCTTCGGCGCTCGGACATCGCGGAGATGCGTCCGGGAACGGTCTCTCTCATGTATATGGCGAATTGCTGGTTAAGCAGCGATCGGAAGATCAACCAGACCATGGCAATGGCGTTCCCAGCGGTAATTGGCAAAGTTGGCCAAAGGCGGTCGAGAAGCTCCAGTTTTTTCCGCCGGAGTATCTCCATGTAAGCCTTGATGCGCGCGCGCGGCGTTGAAGTAGTCCCTGAAGCAGGCCAGCTTTTGCTCCAAGTCCGACGCATTCCAAAAGAAGAGCTGATCCAGATACTCGGCCCGGACGCTCCGGATGAGTCGTTCCACGAACGGATGCGACCAGGGAACGTGCGGGACCGTCTGCACCGTCTCGATGCCCAGAACCCGAAGATTGGCCTGCCAGCGCTGGAACTGGAAGAGCGGGTCGTGATCAAAGCTCAATCGTACGGGCAGGCCTTGCCCGCCGATTGCGCGATTGAACATTTGGCAGAGCGCGACTCCATCTACCGCCACGGCCTGGACGCCAAAGCCGACGATCCGGCGACTGAACTGATCCATGACGACCAGCACCCAATGCGTGCGAAGCAGGATCGAATCGGTTCGGAACAGGTCCAGACTCCACAGGCTATCCTTGGAGTGACCGAGCACCGTCAGCCACGAGGGACCACACCGGCGCCGATCTGAGTGGTAGTGCCGAGCCAGAATGCGGCGAACCACATCCTTATTGATGGCCAGGCCAAAGGTTTTACTGAGGTGCTGGGCGATCTTGGGACAGCCAAAGCGTGGATTGCGACGTTTGAGTTCACAGATGGCCTGAATCAATTCCGGGGCAGGCCCTTTGGGCCCCGGTCGCCGTTCCGGTCTGGATGAATAAAGGAAACGGTATTTGAGATCCCGCAGGCCACGATGGAAGCGCAGCAAGGTGGAGGGCTTGAGGACGACCGCGGCGCGAAGGAGTCGGCGCGGGTTGAGGAACAAGGTCCAAAGCCCGAAAAGCAAACGGTCGGCCGGGCGCAGTCTGGGCGCATGGCTGCGGGAGCGGCGCAGAACCAGAAGCTGGTGCTTAAGCAGCAGGTTCTCGGCCACCAGGGCTTTACAGCCCCCGGGCCTGAGGAGCATGGCGACTTGGACGAACAAGTGCATGAACAAGACGATGGCAACTTTCATGAAAGGGCAGATTGGGCGGCGATCGATTCGGAATCAAGCGGCCAAAAGGGAAAGGAATTACAATTCGCCATGTTCAGGCACTTATTCGTCTGCACGCCTCTGACCCCTGTACGGAATCGAAAGAGAAGTCGCGGGGCGCTGTGTATGTCAGATCACTTAGACGACCGCAAAGACGGTGGGGGAATTTCGTAAGCCCTTTTAAAGAATTCGAAGAGATTAACGCGACCGCATGGTGGGATTACCAGCGCGACAGAATCTATGTGAAGTCGCCTGAATTTGTGAAACAAAAAACTCGTCATGATACCACTGGACACGCCGGTTGGCAAAACCGTCTTCCAGTGCGAAAAGTAATCGTTTGTCCAGAACAAGGATCTTGTCCGTTTTGCGGCGAAGCATGCAATGCCGTCTGTCGTCGCAATCGGACACTTTACGATCTCTCCTTGTTGAGCATCTGTCAGACCTGCAAGTGCAGCGGGTTGGACTTCTTCGATTTCCTCCGTTCCGGCGAGAGGGACCTTCACGCCTTCGCGGAACACCGCAGGCGGCGACCGCCGGCCACTCTACTGACAGGTTTGCCGGTTGAACAACGATCGGCCATTCGCGGCATCCCGGGATAACGAAATAGTCATTGCATGTCGCCATTTTTATTCCGCATCTCGGCAACGACAAATCAGGCGAGCGCCGCCTGCCAGCGAGAACGCAGGGGAGGAGGCAAATAGCTGAACATGAGCTCGATGTTTTCTTTGAAGGTGCTTTGAGGTGCGGATTGCTGGCAATAGCGGTGGTACACTTGGCATGCATGGCGACGCAGTCGTTCGACGGACGCGGCGCTCAAACCGCCCTGGGCGAAGGATTCAATGAGCATATCCAACAAAGGGACGAATTCGGAGTCGTCGAGGGGCTTTTGGTCGTTGTAGTCGAACCAGTGATCAAGTTGGATTTTTCCGAAACGCAGCAAAGTGGTTTCCGAGTCGGTGGCAGGGTGGTCATCGGTCTTGGGCGGAGGACGGTGGATGGTGGCAGTTGCCGTGGCGCCAAGCAAAGGCGGCAGTTCTTCAGAGGGAAGGCGCAGCGTGATGCTTCGTGCTTGGCCCGGCACGCGAGAAATTAGCCCGCGACGCTCCAGGGTCAGAATCATCTGATGCACGCTCGGTGGTGTGACCTGAAAGAATTGCATCATTTCCGCCTCCGCCGGCGGACGGCCGTGCAGGGTGATGTAGTGGTTTATGTAAGCCAGGAACTGTCCTTGCCGCGCGGTGTAAGGTGGTTTCATTGGATCTGCCGCGTCCCTTCCTGCGGTCGCGCGTTTTCTCGCAACTGCTGCAAGCGTTTCAGATTGTTGGCAGGCAAGTCGTAAGCCACAGGGGCAAGCTGGACCGATTTCTCCAAGGCTTTCCGCGCCTCGTCGTATCGGCCCAATTCCGCCAGTCCCCAGCCATAGTCATTGAGCACTGAGTAATCGTGGGGGGCATTCGTGACGGCCCGTTCCAGCCACGGGAGGGCTTCCTCTTGTTTCCCGGCGCGGCACAACGCCCAACCCAGGCCAATAATGAACTCCTGTTCGCAAGGACTGGCTGCCAAGGCGGCCTCATACAAGCGGCAGGTTCCGGCGGCATCGTCCGCATCCATCAGTGACTGGCCAGCTTTGTCGATGATTTCAATCCAGTCTGCGGTATTTGGTGGAAGCTGCGTCAATTGGAGCAGCAACCGCATGCCTTCCGCCTTCCGGCCGCAGCCATGTTCATAACAGCCAACCGTCAGCAATGCGGGAGCATATTCCGGGTCAATGGCCAAGGCGGCAAATCCCGGGGGCCACCCGGGCGCAAGCAATCGCTCGCCCTGAAGGCGCACCAGTGCTGCCTCAAACAGGCTGTTGCCGATGCTTTCGTCATAAACCCACTCCGCCGCCGCCCGGCGCTTCGCCGCGTGCTTTTGCGAGTAATCGGCTCGGAGGGCTGAAAGTTCCAGGTCGCTGGACAGCAACTCGGCGAAGCAGTGCGTCGTGTGGCTGGTTGCTTTGGCTGTGGCGGTTCTTTTGGCCATTCTTGGGCTGCTCATCGACGCCTCTCTTGCATTTCTTCCAGCATGTTCACGAAGCGGGCCATCCCTTCGATTTTCGTGCGGCTGGGTCCGTTCAGACCGTTGCCGTGGCGGGAATCGTAATGCTGGCAATAATCAGCCGCCAGTTTGTATCCGTGAGCAGGCGAGTCAGAATACCAGACGCAGATGGCCAGCGCCTGCTCCACGAGCAGGAGGTCCCAGTTGTGGATGATGCGCACCGAGCCCCATTCCTGGTTTTTGTATTCATTTTGGAACGTCTGAAGCCGATCGTGCAGCACCTTTGCCGATTTACGATCCACTTTGGGGGCGTATGGGTTCACCTTGGCCAGCAGTGCTCGCGCCTGGCGGAAAAGCTCGGTCGCTTCAACCCCGGTTTTGCCCTTGCCCGAGATGGCCCGACTTGCCACCCAGATGGCGAACGGAGGCAGTCTCTCCGCGTGACCAAACCACTTCTTCAGGACCGTCAGCCTGGCAAGGTTTGCGTTGCCGCGCTCCGCGATCTCAGCAGCGATTTTCAGCAGCTTTTCCCGGACATCGGTTCCTGCTATTGATCTTTTGTCGGCGTTCATTATTTCATGGTTCGGCGCGGTTTCTTCGATCTGGGCTTGTTGGCCTCCAAACGCATTGGCCTTTGTACTGGTGCAAGTTCTGATTCGTTCATCGGCCCGACCACTCTGCAAGGACGCGGTCAATCCTCTCCCGCACTAGTACGCGGGCATCAAGCCGCTCGGTGCCGCGCATCAAAAGCTCATCATAATTTGTGTGCTCGTGTCGGATTTGTGCGATCACCGCGAGGTCCACCGCTGACGCATCCAGCGCGCGTCCGGCGGCGGAGCGACCTACTCGGCCGCTGCTGCGGCACCCAGTATGCTCAGCGATTCGCCGGGCTTCCTCGGTCGGACAACCGGGGTGTCGCTGCAAAATCGCCTGGGCCAG
Organism: Limisphaerales bacterium; assembly: GCA_052325505.1. Lineage (GTDB taxonomy): Bacteria > Verrucomicrobiota > Verrucomicrobiia > Limisphaerales > Palsa-1400 > DASRLE01. The sequence continues at coordinate 3,005 of JBKQUS010000194.1, read as the reverse complement.
GGCGGATACAAATTCACGGTCTTCTTCCTGACGTGCCAGCGCCGCGCGACCGCGGGCTGCCGCGCGCGCGGGTGCGTCTGTGACACATTCCTCCTCGGCTTTGGCCAGGGCTTCGTCGGTCACCAGCAGACCTTGCCGCTCGTATCGTTTGCGTTTTCGGTTGAATCGCACCACCACTGCCGCGAGTGAACTGTGCTTGCGTGACCGCCGCGATAATGCCGTGTCACCGGCGGGGAGAAACACCAATCGGTCCAGGTCGGCGCATGAGAGACAAATCGGCTGGCCTCTTTCCATCAGCAGGAAGTCTCCTGTCATCAACTCCGTACCGCATTCATTACATTTGCCCTCGTCTCCCACTTTCTCGAAAACCACCAACTCGGGCGGCCGGTTCAATTTGGCGGCCAGCCGCGCGGTCTTCTTTTCCGGCAAATCTGCCGGCGTGCAGTACGTGCGATAAAATTTCTCCCATTGCGGATCGTTGTCTTCGGTGACATGCAGTTGTTCGATGCCAGCCGGCCCACGGCGCGTGTGGGAGGCCTCGATTGGGCGCAAGCCGCGTTGTTGGACCCACTCCTGGAAATGGCGGATGGTCTTTTGAAACTTCTCCGGCCCTACTTGAATCCATGGTTGAAGCACCCGGTAATGCTCGTTGCCCTTGCGCCAGCCCTCGATGTGACACGGTTGCAGCAGCCTCATTTCCTGGAATAGGTCCAGCGGACCGACGCTGCCGTTTCTTTTCAAGGCTGCCTCGGCCGCGCGCTCTACGCGTTCCTGGAAGTTGCTGTAAGGTGGGCCAGCCATTTGGCGTGTTTTCCTTCGTTGCTCACCTCGGGAAATCCTTTGGCGCACGTCCAACCGCAGGTTGACTCGCCAGCCAAATCAACGCGTTGCTGGCGCGCATGCTCGTTGCCCGGAACGCTCTGAGAGCCAAGTTGTGCATGTGAATGCCAATTCATGTCATGGCACCAAACGAGCGCCTTGGCAAGCTTTCGGCGGGAGCATATTTGCCCTCGACTTGGGGCCACTGGCCGACGGCAACAAAAATGTCCCCGCCGTCTATCGCGACCCGGAACATTTCTTCCGTGCGTCCTACTTGACGAACGGTTTGAAGTCGCTGTTGCAGGACGTATTATCCCGCCTGGCCAGTAAACCCGTCAAACCCGTCATGGCACAACCGGCAAACGCGCTAAGTTGCCAAAGGGACAAAGGCGGGATTACTCGCCACCCAAAGGGGACAGAAAGGGGACAAACAGGACATGAACCTGGTTGTTCCATTTGCCTTACCTCCATCCGAGCGGAAGAGAATGCCTCAGAATTGCCTCAATTGCCTCACATTATTTTTATGAGCACCACCACCATCAATCCCTGGGTCGAATCAGTCATCCTGCACCCGGATGTTTTGTCGCCGAATTTTTCGGAAGACATACGGGTTTGGGTCGAAGGACGTAACGGGCGTTACCACCGGTTGCGCCAATTCACTTTATGATTCCGCGTTCAAAAAGAGCTTTGAGATCACGAAGCGCAGTGCTCTCGGACGCGCCGGTAAATATCCTCCATCCGGGAGTGCGATGGCACACTGGCATCAAACGGCACTGTTCGCAACGCTCCCGTCCGGCCTAAATGCTCCACCAAACTGGCATACACCGCGCCGTTCAAGTCCGCGACGCCGGCAAAGCGGCGACTGATGAGTTGCGCTCCGGCCTTGCGGATGCGGTTCAACGAAGGCATCGTCGCCCTTGCCGCCTTTCTGCTTCGTCGGTGGTGTGAATTCCGGGTCGGGGACTCGGGTCGCCTGTCGCGAGGAACTTCTGCAGCACAGGATCACACCAGATGTTGATATTCCATCCGGCGTTCGCGAGGGCATCGATAAGAGCCGACATAAAAGCGATCCTCTTATACCGCCTTTTCTCCTACCTGAGCTTCACCGCTTCCGCGACGAATAAATGGCTCAGGGACCTGATGACTTTCGGCGGGTTTTTGTCTGCTGGGAACTCAGGCAGCTTCGGACGCTACTACGACCGAGTAAGAAATTAACCTCAGTGGGCAGGCCCCCTGCTGGTGCCGAGAATCTGGAGTGGAGTCATGACCTGCTGCAGGATTTTGGCTCTTTTTCCATACTTGCCCGATTTGACATATCGTCGGGATCTAATCGGGCGTTCCTTTTTCCACGCCGCCACGTGCGTGTACACCGTTCGCAACGGCATCTTAATGCCGAATTCTGATTCCAGCGCCTTCTTTGCTTCCGCTGCGGAGGGCGTTTTACCTGTAAGTTTAAATTCGTCGTCACACCACTTGAAAAACGAGTCCTTCACACCGCGTATTTCGAGGATAGGGCCCTCCGGGGCGTGCGAGAGAGCTCGCTTGAGTTTCCCTTGGCTCAGATAATCAGCGTCCATCCGTAAGCGGTGGTAAGGCACGCCCCATTTGTCGGACACAGTGCGAATGGTCACCATCTGAGTACCTATTTCGTGCAGGGCCAAGGTCCGTTCTGGGCAAAGCTGGGGCGCACATTCCCGGATCTCCGCAAGTTGCGCCTCTGTCCACCGGTATCGTCGGTGATCCCCTTTCTCTCTTTCGTCACTCAACGGCAGCCAATATCCCAGCCTTTTGCAACAGCGTCTTGCCGTACGCTCGGAGATTGAAGATCCTAATCTCTCCGCGGTAGCAAACCACTCGATGACCCCTTCGATCGACTTCTTCGATCGCGCATCAAGCTCACGTTTTAGTTCGCTTAACATTTCGTCCGTAATTTCCCTCGGTCTTCCCCGCTTGATCATAGGTGTTTCTATCTTCGTAAGCTATTCATTATCAACACAATCCGGCTTGCACAGCAAAGCGATACACGCTCTTTCCAGAATTTATCCCTAAATCGGATTTTTGTCCAATATTAATAGGCGAGGGAAATGATGTTTCTCGAGAAAATTACGTATGAAGAGAAATATCAGGGGGATGGCCAAGCAGAACCGGTCCCAAGGCCGGCGGCAGCAATCGGCCGTTGAAGGTGC
>JBKQUS010000193.1:0-8224 GCA_052325505.1 Limisphaerales bacterium | reverse complement strand
TGTCTTCGTCTGTATCGACAAAATATTTATTCATCTCGCGCTCGTAATTGACGCCGAGCAATTCCCGCAGCACGGCGGGAAGTTCCTTGTCGATTTGGGCGAGTTGTTTTTCGCGCTCTTCGAGCTGGGTTTGTTTGAGTTTTCGTTTCTCGTCCGTTTCCCAGAACCGGAACGGGCGCCCGTTTTGATAATATTGCCCGCGCCTTTGCGCATAAAGGCGCATGACGTCGGTCATGATAATATCCCTGAGCGTGATTTCCGGGCAGCCGATGGCGCGGAGATTGGCGATGTATTGGCGGTAGTCCGTGGATTCAAGCTGGTTCCAATTGAAGGCGTTGCTCTGGTTGACAACCACGGGCTGCGGGCGGACGGCGGCCTCGGTCGCCTTGGCTTTCCACGCCGCCAATTCGACCTGGGCCGATTCACGATCCTGCTCCACCTGTCGCCCCCAGTAGTCGCTGAAATAAACGTATCCGGCCGCCAACACGGCGGCGTTGAATGCACACAGAATGACAACGAACCGCGTTTTCATTCCTCCCAGTGTACGGATTTATTTGCTCGCGGAAAGCCGGAAAATAATCGTGTTGTGATAAACCCGTCCCGGCCTGAGGGCAGTCGAGGGAAAATCCCATTGGTTGGGCGAGTTCGGAAAATGCTGCGGCTCGACGGCGAACGCTGCCCGGCCTTGATAGACCTGGCCATACTTGCCCGTAATCGTTCCGTCCAAAAAGTTGCCGGAGTAAAATTGCAGGCCCGGCTCGGTGGAGAGCACTTCCAACACCCGGCCCGAAACCGGGTCGCTGATTTGGGCGATCACGTCCAACTGCCCCATGGGATGGTTGAGCACAAAGTTATGATCGTAGCCGCTGCCGAATTTGAGTTGCAGGTCATCCTGGTGAATGCGGGCGCCGATGGCGGTGGGCTCGAGAAAATCAAAGGGCGTGCCTTCCACCGGCCTCAACTCGCCAGTTGGGATCAACGTCGCGTCCACGGGCGTGAATCTGTCAGCGTCAATGAAGACAATGTGCCCCAGGATGTCGCCGCGGCCGGCCAGGTTGAAATACGAATGCTGGGTCAAATTGAGCACGGTGTCTTTGTCGGTGGTGGCGGTATATTCCAAACGCAAGCCATTGTCGGACATCAGGGTGTAAACGGCCTTGACTTTGAGATTGCCGGGGTAGCCTTCCTCGCCGTCTTTGCTAAGGTAGGACAGTTCCAGCGCCGGACCCGCATCGCTCTGGATGATTTGGGCATGCCAAACCACTTTGTCGAAACCCTTCAGCCCGCCATGCAAGGCGTTCGGATAATTATTGGTCGCCAGCTTATAAGTAACGCCGTCCAGGGTGAATCTTCCTTTGGCAATGCGATTGCCGTACCGTCCAATCAACGCGCCGAAAAACGGGCTGTTGGTCAAATAACCGTCCAAGTTGTCGTAGCCGAGCACGACATCGCCGATATGGCCGTCACGGTCGGGGGCCTTGAGCGAAACGATGATGCCACCGTAATTGCAAACCTTCGCCTCGACACCATTGAGGTTGCGCAGGGTGAAAATATCAACGTTCTGGCCGTCGCGCGTTTTGCCGAAGGGTGCCTGGGTTATGTTGCAAGGGAGAGATTCAGGGCAACAGGCAGCACAGGCGGAGCCGCAGGCATCCGAACAACAGGAATCGCAAGTGGAAGTGGTGGCGGTGGCGCTGCCAGCCAGCGCCACGGCCAGCGTGGCGACGGCGGAAAGAAGGAATTTATTCATTGTGACCCGGGTCGGCGGAGATTAAGAGCGAAAGTTAAGCGGACTGGCTTGGGGCATTTCGTTGGCACAAGCCTGATTGATCGGAGCCTCCGGCGCGCGATCGTTGGCGGAGACCAAACGGTTGGCCAACAGATAAGCCTCCACCTCTTCGCCGCTGATATCCGGCAGCATTTTGCCGTTCACCTCGACGCAAGGGCTGAGCATCTGGCCGCTTTTCTCGATCATTTCCTGGCGTTGCACGGGATCGTTGATGATGTCGCGGTCCTCGAAAGGCAGGTCGTATTTGCGCAGCACGGCGCGCACGCCCTGGCTCCAGCCGCAGGTGGGTTTCAAATATGCGATAATTTTAGGTGTCTCCATAGCCTTTATTAGGGTTTATATTGCCAAAGGCAGCGTGAAAGGCAACCGCTAAATTTCACCGCGCCCTCTTTTCCAATTATCGCGCTTCAAAACGGCGCGGCCGGGTGCTAGAATGCGGTCATGTTGAGTCAACCCTTAAAATATACTTACAAGGAAATGGCGAAAATGATCGACCATTCGCTGCTGCACCCGACCTTGACCGACCAGGAGCTGGAGGCGGGTTGCCGGCTGGCCGCCCAATACGGCACGGCTTCCGTTTGCATCAAACCCTATTTCGTAAAGCGCGCGGCGGAGCTGCTGAAAGGCACAGGCGTGATCGTGGGAGGCGTGGTGGGCTTCCCGCATGGCAGCAGCACCACCGAATCGAAACGCTATGAGACGCAATTGGCGTGCGAAGAAGGAGCGGCGGAAATCGACATGGTCATCAACGTCGGCAAGGCGCTGAGCGGCGATTGGGATTACGTGGAGCGGGACGTGAAGACGGTGTGCGTCGAGGCCCACAAGCGGGGCGCGAAGGTCAAGGTGATTTTCGAGAACGATTACCTGGAAAAAGGCGGAGCGGGCCTGACCGGCGATGATTTCAAACGCCGGTTGTGCCAGGTGTGCGAACGCGCCGGAGCCGACTGGGTGAAGACATCCACCGGGTTTGGTTTTGTCAAGCAGGCGGATGGCACATATCAGACGCATGGCGCGACGGAACATGACCTGCAGTTGATGCGCAGCAGTGTGTCGCAAAAGGTGCAAGTCAAGGCGGCTGGCGGCGTGCGCAGCCTCGATGCGCTGATCAAGACGCGCGATCTCGGCGCCAGCCGTTGCGGAGCGACGGCCACCGCCGCGATGCTGGACGAGTATCGCCGGCGCGAAGCGGGCAAGCCCGGTACAGCAAAGGGCGCAGCGCCCGACTCCGGCGCCTACTGAGGCTTTCGTGCCGGCGTTTAAAGCGAGATCGAAACGGCGCGGTAAAATTTCTGGGCGCTGTTCGCAGCCGGCAGGAACTGCATCCTCTGGCTGCTAAACGTGTTGGTGCTAACCGGCGACCACGTGGAAAGGTTGGTGGACGACTGCAACACAAATGTCCCACCAATCTCGCCCTGGACCCAGAATTGAAAATTCCCATCGGTGCGCGGCGCCCCGCGCAGCAAGGTCAGGACGGGGCTGGGCGGAATGACCAATAAAGTCACGCTCTGCGGCGGCACGGTGGTTTGAAGCAGGCCAGCGCTGTAGGACAAATTACTCAACTGCGTAATCGCGCCGTCGTTCAGTTGCCAGACCTGCGCGCTGCCGGAGCCGGTGTAGTTGGTCAGGTTGATCACCAGCGGCGTGTTCCCGGTCAAATATTTATTGACCGCCATGATGGTGAGCGCGCCATCGCTGCTCCGCTCCGCCGCGAACACCGAGACGTTGTCGGGGTCCGGCCCCCCCGCCAGGACACTGGTATCGCCGAAGGTGGAGTGGTTCCCGTCGTAGTTACGGTACATCTTGAAGGCCAGATACGTGGGCATTTCGGGAACAGTCCAGCGCGTGGCCAGGTTCAGGCCTTGGCGGCCAAAGATGCCCAGGATGTCAGCCTGGGCTGTCGCGCCGTTCATGGAAGTTTCGCCGCCCCAATTGTATTCAGTGATGCCAATCTTTGTCCCCGGATAATAAGTGGCAACCCAATTCGACATGCGAGGAATGAGCATGATGATGCTGTCGATCCAACTAGGGTCGTAATAATTGGTGTCCCAGAACACGCGGGTCGATTCGTTGCGAAGCAGTTCCGTGGCGGTATCGGCGTCGTCAGTGGACACGTTGCCTTCCTGCGGGTAACAGTGGGCCGTGCAATAGTCGAGTAAACGCTGGCCGTTGGTTAGCTGGTATTGATGCAATTGGTTCAGGAGCCAGGGGTAATAGTCCCAGCCGCCATTGGTCTTGCGATCCGGATAATCAGCCACGGTATAATCACTATTGCTTCCAGACCATTGCTGGTCGTAACCGCTGTAGAGATAGCCGGGCCAGCCCCATTCTTCCGGCCCGAGCACCAGCGCATTGGGATCGACGCTCTTGACCATCGAGGCGTAGGCCTCCATTTTCCCGAGGATTTCCTGCATGGTCGGCCCCACCGGATGGACGTCTTGGTGTGTTGAAGACCAGAGGGAATGTTCGTTGTCCATGATGTAGTAGCCCACACCGCCATTGGTGGAGACGCCCCAGTTGGTGATTAAATGCCTCACGTACCCTATTTGAAAATTGGTATCGACTGGAGTGTTGGCATCATTTGGATTGTTCCAAGTAATCCGATCTTCCCAACTGATTTCGTTGGAGGTGGAGATGCCATTGCCAGCATCGGGCATGTAGGAGGAATCGCTTCCCGTCTGTGGACCGTACTTGGCGATGGAGTAACTGGCAAGTTTCCCCCGGCTGGGTCCCAATTTCGGAGCCCAACCAATCATTGGAATGGTAATCAACGCCTGCGCGCCCGCCGCCTTGCTGTCAGACACGAGCGAGTCCGTCGACGCTCCTGGCGTGGCGGGGTCATCGGCAATGCTTTCAAAATACCAATCCGCGGCGTGATTGTGCGCGTTGATTTGCCAGTTGTAGCTGGTTTCGGCGTTGCCCCCGGACCGGTTCATGGGAGCGTTCAAATCTTCCAATTGACTGGTCGTGGCAAAGGCCACGCCGTAGATCATGGGGCTGATCGCCAGCCGATTTGTTCCGGCGTCGATCCCAATATAGGCTGCCGCATTCGTCCCTGACGTTACCACGTTGTTGGTGTTGAGTTGGATATTGTCCAGGTAAAACGTGGACTCACCCGTCCCGGCGGAATCCTGAATGACGAAGCCGGTGAAGTTCGCCACATTCGACACTCCCAAGCCCGACAACGGCACTGTGTATTGCACCCAAGTATCGGCCTGCGGTGCAGCCAAAGGATAGTCGATACCCACGCCCTGGTTCTGAGTGGAACCGACCTGCTCCAAGCCATACATTTGGAGATGTTGCCCTCCGCTTGTGCCGCCGTTTAGCCAGAAGCTGATGTTGGCATACGGCGCATCCGACATTTCCGTATTGACGATTTGGATCCCCTCCCAGTCACCCATCGTCACGCTAATGGAATACGTGCAGCCCGTATAGACCGGTGAGGTATTGGCGTAGTCTATCGTGGCCCAGCCCCAGTCTGCCCAGCCGTTGACCAGCGTATTGGAATAAATGATCAAGTTCTGCGCCTGGATTTGAGGAGCCGAACAGGCCAGAAACAAAGCGGCGGCGGCGACGGTTGCTGATGTGAGGAGTTTTTTAGTTTTCATGGTGTTTGTGGGTTGTCTGGCTGGAAGTCAGGCACCCGTCTTGAGGTGGCAGGAGCAAATGATCTGCATGGCCTCTTCGCAACGCCTCGTCCGGCCACCATTGGCAGCCCGCTTGCGGCGATGGCATTGGCGTTGGTTCATGCCCATGCTCCTTGATTCATACCCCCTATTCTATCCCATTTTTGACGGTTTGGGAAGGCTCTTTTTTCGGGCTTTGGCCGGGCACATGAGAATGGGGGTTTACGCGGAGCGTGGATTCCGGCACAATCCGGGCCTGCTGTGACAGAGAACGATGAAAACGCGACGCACGAACAGCGCAAACCGGCCAGGGACCGAAGGGCGAAATCGGTCCTGTTCTCCATCGGCGACGGCGTGCAACTTTGCCGCGTCGGCGGGGTTAAAGATGAGGAATAAATAATGAGTAACCGCATCTGGATGACTACAAACCGTTCGAACGACCGACGGCGGCAAGATTTCCGTGTTCCCGTTGACAGTTGTCGATGGGGCGTCGTGCTCCGTGGTTTGTCATTCATAGTTTTGTCTGCATTGCCGCTGCTTTGGTGCGGGTGCGCCGGCCAGCACAGGGCCGATCTGCACCCTGCCGCGTCGCACCTTGCCGGCAGAGTTTCCGGGAACTCCTACACGTCGTCGCAGGGGCATTTCACTGTGCCCTTTCCCGTCAGCCACGAAGTCGGAGGCCGCATAATCCACGATGACGCGCAAAGCGTGACCTTTTATGACAACTGGGGCAGCAAGATCAGCTTTTATTCCAGAGCCTTCAATGCGCAAAGCCCGTTGGTGACCCCGCCTCGATCGGAGGCGCGGGGGAAAGCGCTGGAGACGTTCATGAAGGACATCTACGGGGATTCGATTGTGACGCATTATCGTCCGGACGCTTTGGATGGGGCGCTCTCGTTCATTTATTTGAAGCCGGTGAGTCCTAAGACCGGCGTGGCGACTTTCATCAGCCAGGAACGGGTTTATCTGGTGGAGACGGACTTTCTACCGGGCATGCAACTTCTGTCCAATAACGACGACGCATCTGAGGAGGCGCGCGATCAGTGGCTGGAAAAACGCGCTGTGGATCTGCTCCGATCCATCGAGGTCAAGTAAACCCCCAGTCACGCCAGCAGTGCCCGGGCGTGCCTGAGGATTTCGCTTTCCACCTTGCTTTTAAAGGGCAGCGCCGCCCACGGCAGGTTGATGTCAATCCGCACCCCGGCTGGCTGCACTTCCAATTGCCCGTCCACGGCGAAACCCATGGCGCGAAAGCGAAAGGCGTCCGTGTTTCCCGTCCACGCCTCCTCCACATCGGTGATCTTGTCGCCGAATTGGGCACGGGTGTCGGCAAGGAGTTTTGAGATGCGGCTTTTGGCCTCGTCCTGCCCCAGTTGATGCGGCACTGAAAGCGTGATTTTTGGCATGGCGCAAAGCGTATTGGGAAAAAGCCGGGCCTGCAATCACGCTAAAAGTCCGCATCGCACAGGAAACAGGGTCTTTCGTCGCCCTTGGCCCCGCGTTCCCGGTTGTGCGCTTCCCAAACCAAACGCAATCCTTCCAGGGTCAGAAGCGGCTCGACGGCGTTGATCTCCGGCAATTTGGCGGCAATCAGCTTTCCGTAACCGCCCGTGGCCACGACCGGCAGGCGGCGGCAGCGCAAGGCACGTTTCAACTCGACCACCAATTGGCGGATGAGGCCGCGGTAGCCGTGAACGGCCCCGATGAGCATTGCCTGCGCGGTGTTTTTGCCGACCACCGCCGTGACTTCCCGCATTTGAATGCGCGGCAGCAACGCCGTTTCCTCGTGCAGATAATCGGTCATCACCGCCAGTCCCGGGGCGATGATGCCGCCGACATAATTGCCCTTTCGATCCACCACATCGAACGTCACCGCCGTGCCAAAATCAACCACAACGGACGGCGCGCCAAAATGCGCCCTGACGGCGACGGCATTGGCCAGGCGGTCCGGACCAATCGTTCGGGGCGCGGGATAATCGATGCCCACCCCACGCACGTTGTCGGCGGTCAATTGGAGGCAGGACAGACCAAGCTCAGCCTGAAAGAACTTGACCACGAGCGGCGTCACCGCGGGCACGACGCTGCAAAGAGCCACGCCGGCCAGCGGCTGTTTCTTCAGGAAACGGGTGGCGGCGCGTTGGGCGGCGCCCGTCCCCCACCCCTTCGTCGGGATGTCGATATGGCGGCCGACCCGTGTGGCATTGGCCAGGCCGATGTGGGTATGGGTATTACCGATGTCGATCAATGCAATCATCGGCGGATATGATTCCCATTCTCCCCAAAAAGTAAAATGTCAAAGAACGGCGCTCAATTGACAATGCCCCTAATCAGGCCATGCCTAATCAAACTGGGGGGCTGAGAAAATCACTTTGAGTCACTTTGAGTTCGTATGAGTCGCACGAGCACCAGTTGGGTTGTAAGTTGCTCATGCAACGATATTTGGATACGCTTTGGTCTTCAGAGCACTGGTTTGATTCGTTTGTAACTAAACTAATCATGGTTTGCCTCCGCCTTGCAGGAATGCTGAAGACTGAAGTTCTGAGAAACCACAAAGGACATGAAACGAAGGGGGGCCAGGGGATTAGGATTAAGATAAAGATGAGACCCCTCTCCCCCGCACACCAATGCGAAATTTTTACGTAAAAGCCGTAATATGCCGCTCACCCGTTTTAGTTGGAAAAGATTGGGCGACAATAAGTTCCAATCTAAAACAGGGCAAAAATCGATTTTACGGTTATTACGGTTCTTTCGGATCATATAGGATTTGTTTTTTGGTCGAAACAGGTCGAAATAACTCGAAACAGGTCGAAAC
>JBKQUS010000192.1:0-25655 GCA_052325505.1 Limisphaerales bacterium | reverse complement strand
TAAAGGTCTTGTCAAACTTCTTCCGGTTGTTCTTGGATTGGATCACAGGTGCATTCATAGTTGCTTTGGCTTTCAATGTCTCTCTTTACCTGTGTCCGTTTTTTCGCGCAGGCCCACCTGCTGATTTAGCCGCATATATTGGCGCAGCCGCTTGGTTGCCGATCATCATTGGTTGGTTTTATAAATTGTATATTACACCGAAAATTACAATTATTCCTGATGAATTTCCTGAAGTTGGATTTTCGACCTTTGGCCCAATTATTAATTTGCGAATGGCTATAACTGCTTCCCGCAAATCGGCCGTCATCGATTCAATTGATTTGGTTGTCTCACACCAAGATGGTGAAGCCCGCAGATTTCATTGGTCGGGAATGATTGAAGAAGTCAACCAAATAGTTGATGAAGTCGGCATAGCAAAGCAGAGAGTCCAAAAAGCAACAGACCCCATTGCGTTTATTGTTGGAGTGGAATCGGTATTGGTGAAGTTTGTGAAATTTCAAGACCGGTCATTTCATCAAGATATGCAACCTTCGCTGGATGCTTTGGCTGAAAAAGTTCACTTTTCCAAAAGACAGAACGCTTATTCAGCTGCCGAGATTTTAAAATCAAAGGAATTCGACAATTTAAGGAGAGGTTGGTCTCGCCAGTTCTCATGGAAGTCTGGGCAATATGTTGTTTCATTCACGGTAGGTTCACCATATCCACTGAACCTTACACAGGTGAAATTACAATTTGAGTTGAGTGATACTGACATAGAGATCCTCAACAAAAACCTTACAATTAACGAAGATTATCACCGAGCATGTCTGAAGCAGGCTGAAGATGGAACCCCATTGCCCACTTTTCAGTGGAACTGGCGATATCCTAAAGCAAAAAAACTTAGAGCCTAATTTTGCCTCTCACGACGTAATGAAAAACAATTTACATAGTAGAATTCGGGCTTGCTCAAAGCTCTTAAGTCTGTGCGTAAGGAAAAGAACGATCCCGATTAAAAAGTAACGGGTGACTTTCTTTCTAATAGTTCCTGGCCATTCAGAGCTCCAAAAAGTGGTCCTCAGAGAAGGCGTACGTGTCGTATGGACGTGCGTGGAAGTGCAAGAGCCAGTCCCACGCAAATGGCAAACCGAGGCTGTTGAGGTTGTGTTCAGCCAGAGGAGCTTGTGCTGTCACAGAAAACAAGGCTGTGATGATTCTACGACTGATCCTTTCGGCTTTCGGACGCTCTGGTGGGTGCATCGGGTTTGACGTCGATTGAACTTTTATATGCTCCACACTCAGGCGCAAACGGACACCGAGGATTGTTATCCTTGTCGAACCATTTTAAAGCATCACATCTTCCTGAATTGAAATTCACTGCGCGTGAAGGCCGCACAAAGCGCGTGTACACTCTGCCGTTAAAAAAGCCACAAACTTGCAGGACCTCCTCATCCTTTAGGGTTTTATTTAACTCGTGGAACACATTCCCGGTAAATATGTTTATTCCCTGTAAAAGTCGTTGAATGTGTTGAAAGACATCTTCTATAACAAGGCATCCCGGACCTACCATCACCGCCGTATTCATGTATCTGACCATGTCGGTTGATTCATCCAAGTGGCATGATCCTACATTCGAGTGTGTGACTGCGTCTCTAATTTTACGGAGCTCTGGAAACCACTGAGCGCCGTGGAAAGCCTCTCGAACAATTAAAGGCAATTTAGGATCCAAAGTCCCGTCAGCAGCGTTTTGGAAGAACCGTCGTGTAGACTTAGAGGTAACCCCTTGAAATGTCTTGTAAATCTCCGCCACCGTTTCACGCGTACAATCAACTGTAGAATACAGTTCACAGTATATGGTTTCAACGATCGCAGCAAGTCTTGCTCCATTTTTATTACTTGTGGTGCCTTTAATTCTCAATTCCTCTCGATCCTTCTTGAGGTCAGGCCGAATCGAGTTCGCGAGATCGAAGAGGAGGTTTGATTTGTGAAAGTGTCCCGCAATACCTCGCAGAGCCGCTTGTATGCGGTGGTCAAAGCGATAGGTGGTTGAGTAGAAGTGAGAGAAGCGGTCAACTTCGCCCCACGTTTGCGGAGCGAACGTAATAACTTTGGCCAAATTCCCGGATAATGATAACATATCGTAGATGGGTCAGCCCAGATAATCGCAAATTATCGGGATTTGCTACGCACCCAGCGGGTCGCGCTTTTTCACGGACTCATGCTGACTGACCAGATAGTCACACCAGGCATCGAGACCGGTGCTTGCCTTGGCGGAGATCTCGAATAGCTGCGCGTGGTGGGCGATGTGCCGGATATTGGCCGTCGCCTCGGCGCGGTTGAAGTCGCAGGCGCGGTCCAAATCGATTTTGCTGATGATGACGACGTTGGCGGAGTGGAAAATGGGCGGGTATTTCAGCGGTTTGTCCTCGCCGTCGGCGACGGACAACAGCACAACGCGCAAATCTTCGCCCAAATCATAGCTGGCCGGGCAGACGAGGTTGCCGACGTTCTCGATGATGAGCAGGTCGAGTTTGGCCATGTCCAGTTCCTTCAAGGCACGGGCAATCATGTCCGACTCCAGATGGCAGACGGCGCCGGTGTTGATCTGAACCACTGGCGCGCCGGATTCGCGCAGGCGGCGGGCGTCGTTGTCCGTGGCCAAGTCGCCGACAATGACGGCGGTCTTGAGGCGCTGGCCGAGGCGGCGGATGGTTTCGCGGATCAGCGTCGTTTTTCCCGAGCCGGGAGAGGAGAGGACGTTGAGGACCAGGATGCCGCGCGCCCTGAAGAAGCCGCGGTTCCGTTCGGCGAGGCGGTCGTTCTTCTCAAGGATGGCGTGGCGCAACTCCAGCGTCTGGCGTTCTTCCGCGCCGGGCTCGTGTGAATGATGATGGTCGGAATGCTCGTCGTGGTCGTGGCCGTGAGCGTGATGCTCGTGGTCGCCCTGGTCGTGGGCGGAAACGGTCACTGGCTCTCCCGCGGATAACCCGCAACCGCATTCCTTACACATGAGGCACCTCCGTTGGCAAGCAAGAGTGGATTAGGATTAGGAGTAAGATTAAGATTAGGACGGTATTGTTACACATGATCCACCTCCATTGAGCTTAATTCCAGTTCCCGGCCGGAGCGGAGTTCGTTGCTGGGCTGGCCGCAATCGGGGCATTCGGAATACAAGTTGGCGGAGACAAACTCCCGTCCGCAGGACGCGCACCAGAATCGCGCCGGCACTTCGTCAATGGCCAGTGTTGCGCCTTCGGCCGGCGTTCCGGGCGTGAGGGCTTCGAAGGCAAATTGCAGCGCCTCGGGCACGACGCCGCTGAGGACGCCGATGCGCAGGCGGATTTCATGCACGCGCACGGCCCCGGCCAGCCGCGCCTCGCGCAAGGCTTGATTCAACGCGCTTTGCATGATCGACAACTCGTGCATTAACCCAAGAGCGGTTTAAGAAATGGTGTGGCCATTCGGCATCGTGAACTGGAGGAGCGGTCTTTTTAGGTTTTGGCTTCGTTTTGGCTCAGTCACAGGCCGCTACGGGCATGCTCCTTCGCCAAAGCCTCGCCAAAACCCAAAAATCCTCGCTCCGAATAGCTACACTATTTCTTAAAACACTCTAAATCTTCTCCGCCTTCTCGTAAACTACCATTTCTCCGCGGCCGCTCAAGTCCGACGGGTGATAGCGCGGGATGGGCAGGTCCAGTTGCTTGAATTCGACCGGCGCCACTTTTTTATCCACCAAACCGGCGGCGACGGCCACGCCGTAAATAATGGCTTCGGGCCGGGGCGGGCAGCCGGGAATGTAGAAGTTGACAGGAACGACCTTCTCCACCGGGCCAAGCACCGAATAGGAATCGTGCCAGATGCCGCCGCCGCAGGCGCAGCCGCCTATGGCGAAGACGAGCTTGGGGGAGGGCATGGCGTCGTAGGCGGCGCGCAAAGCTCTGGCGGTGGAGCGCATGGCCGGCCCCTGGCAGAGCATGACATCAGCATGGCGCGGCGAGCCGACCAGCTTGATGCCGAACCGCTCGACGTCGTAATAAGGCGTCAGGACATTGAGCACCTCGATGTCGCACCCGTTGCAGCCGCCGCTGTTGGCGTGATAGACCCACAGCGACCGGCCGAACATTTTCTGGCAGAGATTCTTCAGCATGGCGGTTCAGTCCAGTTCGATCTTGATGTCGTCCACCACCGGCTCGCTTTCCAGGTAGGCGCGGGAGCGGAAGATCCACCGTTCGTTTGCCAGATCGTCAAAGCGGTAGCCCTTGAGCTTCAACTGCTCCAGCGGTGACGGCTCCTTGAAACACCGCCCGCACCGCTGGCACGTGCTCATGAACAAATCCAATCGTTGCTGAATGTCGCCGATCTTGTTGGTGGCCGTCTCGAATTCGCGGCTCATGGTGATGGCTTTCTCCGGGCAAACATCCGCGCAGCGTCCGCAATAAGTGCAGCGCCGGCCCAGATACTTCAGGATGCGGATTTCCTGGCAGACATCAAACACGAGGATTTCGCGCGCCGGACAATTGTTGGCGCAACCCGCGCAGCCGATGCACTTCTGCGCGTCGAAAATGGGCCGGCCGCGGAAATTCTCCGGCACGGGCCGCGGCTGGGCCGGGTAATCCAGCGTGACGCGGCCAGCCTTGAGGCCGACCAGCGCTTCTTTCACTTTGCTTCCAAAGGACATAAATTTGTCTCCATCAGAATCCGTAAGCCGCCAGAGCCAGCGCCCCGAATGCCACCGCCAGCAAACCGGCGAAGTAACGAATGGCCTGGTCAATCCGATAACGCGCATGGGTGGCGGCGACAACCGTCACCAGCAGCACGAGCACAAGCACCTTGACCCAAAACAGCAACCAGCCCAGCGGGAAAGCCAGTCCCGATCCCCAAGGGACAAACAGCGCGACAAACAACCCGCTGTGAACGACCAGCCGAACCATTTGCGCCCACTTGAACAGAGCCAGCTTCGGTCCGGAATATTCCGACAACGGCCCTTCCATGAGTTCCGTCTCCGCCTCGGCGATGTCAAACGGCACCCGTTGCACAAACGCCTGAAAGGACATCACCATGACGACCAACAGGATCAGACCCGACCACGGAATGCCTTGCGCGGCGTAAACCGAGCCGTTCAAAACGGCATCCAGCCGGAACGACCCGACATGGACTGCTCCGACGAGCAGGGCGATGGCAAACAACGGTTCCAGGGCGATCATCGTCATCATCTCCCGCCCGATGCCGAGCAGCGAATAAGTGGAGCCAGCCGCCAGACCGCCGAGTAGGGTGCATATCCCGCACAATGTCAGCAGGTAGATGAGCAGGATCACATCGCCCGCGCCGTTCATGGGGGCGGCAAAACCCATCGGCACAAGGCAGGCCACCGTCAAAGCCGCCGCCAGCGCCAGCCGGGAAACAAACCGTTGCAGTGCCGGAGATTCGCCTGATTCAATGTCCTCCTTGCCGAGCAACTTCAGCAGGTCAATGTAAGGCTGCCGCAAGGGCGGTCCCTTGCGCGACTGAAGGCAGGCCGTGACTTTGCGCAGGACGCCTTCGCACAACGGCGCGACCAACAGCACTGCCGCGACGTTGGCCAGTCCGCCGGCAATTCTCCATAGCATGTCGTGACTCATAACGTTGTCTTGTTCCGCCTCAGTTTGAGCAGCTCCTCCGGCGACCAGACCCTGGTCGCGCCGGATTTTAGATCGATGGTCTCCAGCCGATCCGTGCAGGAGAAACACGGGTCAATGCTGCCCAGAGTGATCGTCATGTCGGCCAGTTGCTGGTCCTTGATCATCATCGGAACACCCTGCAAATTCTGATAGGTGGGCGCGCGCACCCGCCAGCGGCGCGGACGGTTGTCCTCGCCGGTGATGACAAAGTGATGACATTCCCCGCGCGGGGCTTCGACGGAGGACATTCCCATCCGGCCCGCCGGCAATTCGTCCTTGAGCGTCAATTGGATCGGCCCGCGTTCCATTTTTTCCAGGCATTGGCGGATGATTTTGATGGACTCGAACACTTCGCGCGCCCGCACCACAACCCGCGACCAGACGTCGCCATCGGCAGCGGTGATGACGTCGAAAGCCACGCGATTATAGGCGGCGTAGGGATGGTCGCGGCGGCAATCAATGTCCACTCCGGCGGCGCGCGCCACCGGCCCGACCAGCCCCGCCTCCTTCACCAGCTTACGGTCGGCGACGCCGACGCCGCAAGTGCGCTGCTGGATGTTGCGGTCCTTGAGCACTGCGCCGGTCACGGTCTGCCATTCCGCTTCGAGACGGCCGAGCACTTGTTGCAGTTCGGCCTTCAACTCGACCGTCAAATCCCGCCGCACGCCGCCGATGACGCACAATCCGTAGGTTTTGCGGTTGCCGGTGATTTTTTCCGCCACCCACATGACCGGTTCGCGGATGCGGAAGCATTGCATGAACAAAGTGTCGAAACCCACAATGTGGCAGGCCAGCCCGACCCAGAGGAGGTGGCTGTGCAGGCGCTCGAGTTCGAGCAGGATGGTGCGGAGATATTCCGCGCGCGGCGGGGCCTGGAGAGCGGCGGCACTTTCCACGGCCTGGGCATAGGTGACATTATGAACGCAGCCGCAAATGCCGCAGATGCGTTCCGCCATGATCGGGATGTCGTTGTAGGTCAGCACGGACTCGGCCAGCTTCTCAATGCCACGATGGGCCATGAAGCCGCGGTATTCGCAGCCGCGCACCCGTTCGCCATCGACGTAAAGCCGGAAGTGGGCGGGTTCATCCAGCGTGGGATGGAACGGGCCGAAAGGAACGACCGTGCAGCCCTCGGGCGGATCGCCGAACTTGTATTCACGCTCGTCATCGTAGTCAGGGGGCACAAAATTCCACGGCACGTCCTTGCGCAACGGGTGGGAATCCTCCGGCCAGCCGTCCGGAAGGACGAGCCGCTTGGGATAGGGATGTCCGTTCAGCTTGATGCCTACGAGATCGCGCAATTCCCGCTCGGCCCAATTCGCCGGAGGCACGACTTCCGAGATGCTGTCCACCACGGGATCGTCGGCGGGAATCTCAGTCAGGATGCCGCACAGCAGATGATCGCGGTCGAAGGCAAAATTGTGCGCCACCAGGAACGAGCCGGAGAACGGACGGTCATCCGCGCCGATGCTGGTGACGTAGCGGGCGTCGAGATCGCGGAAAACATATTGACAAACTTTCTTCAACGCGGACGGCTCCACGAAAACGAAGACGCAGCGGTCCGAGGGCAGGACGGCCCGGAGGATGGCGGAACCGACGCCCGCCTTCAATTGGTCCAGTTTTTCGCGCGCGATCATTTCAGTGTTCCTTCAGGTCCGCGGGTTTCGCGGGCTGCGGAGCTGGCGCGCCGCCGAGCCAGCGGAAATAACGTTTGATCTCGCCGTAATAGCCATGCGCCACATAACGGTTGGCTTCCGATTCGCGCGCATAACCGCAGAGCCAGGGAACCGCGGTACGGCGCGGCGCGGCGCCCAGCCTCGAAATGAACCAGGCCAGAAGCAGCGCCAGGCCAAGCACGGCCAGCAACGCGAGCGGCGCGAAAACCGAACCCGACCCGAACCCGGTGAGGCCGGCGCACAAACCGCCGGACGCAACCGGGGCATTGGCGAGGGCCTGGCCGAAGCCATGAGGGCTGGCCGCGAGCGCCTTGTGGATCAAGCCGTAAGCGATGGCCGGCAGGATGCCCAACAGCACACAGATCAGCGCCAGCAACACTTGCGGAATCTGCATCATCATGGGGACTTCGAGCTTCTGTTGGCCGGCGGCCTTCTCCTTGACCAGCGCGCTCGACCGCGACAGGAAACTGGCGCCAAAGAACTTGACGAACGAAGCCAGGGTTAACGCGCTCGTGAGGATGGCGATGGCGGCGCAGAGGGCCAGCCAGCCAGCCACGCTGCTGCCCTGCACCGCCGCCACGTAAATGCTCCATTTGCTGGCGAAGCCGTTGAACAGCGGGACGCCGGAAATCGAAAGGGAAGCGACCAGCGCGGTGGCAGCCGTCAAAGGCATGTATTTGAGCAATCCGCCCATTTTATTCAGGTCCTGCGTGCCTGTGGCGTGGAGCATGGAGCCGGCGTTCAGGAAGAGCAGCGCCTTGAAGACGCCGTGATTGAGGGTGTGAAAAAGCGCGCCAATCATGGCCAGGGCCGCCAGCGCGGCAGCCACCGGCCCCGCCGCCGGCAAAAGCGTCATGCAAGCGCCAAAGCCGAGTAAAATATATCCGACCTGCCCGATGCTGTGAAAGGCAAGCAGCCGTTTGGTTTGCTCCTGTTTCAGGGCCTGCATGGTTCCCGTGAAAAGTGTAATTGTTCCGAGCACCGCCACCACCAGGCCCCAGCGCGCCAGGGGAAAGTCGCCCAGCGCGGTCGCCGGCGTCAGCCAGAGGAAATAACGCATGAGACCGTAAACCCCGGTCTTGATCATGACACCGGACAACATCGCGCTGACCGGCGAAGGCGCAGCGGGATGCGCGTCGGGCAGCCAGACCTGCCCGAAAGGCCACATGCCCATCTTGATGCCGAAACCCACCAGAAACAGCGCGAAGGCGAGGGCCGCCAGACCCGGTTGCGCATGCAACAGCGCAGGCAGGTTCGCGCTCACGGTGTCGAAATCATACTTCACCATGCCGCCCGCATTGGCGGACGCGCCGGATCGGGCCAGGATTTCCGCGCCAATGAGGGTCGCCCCACAGGCGATTTGCATCATGAGCAGGAATTTGTTGGCCGCATGGACATTGGCTGGCTTTCTATGCTCGAAACGGATGAGCGCGTAGCCGGGCAGGGTCATCATTTGCCAGAAAATGAGGAAGAACCACATCATGTCCGTGGTGCTAAGCAGGCCGTACATCGCCGCCAGGAACAGGAGAAGATAAGGATAATAGCGGGCAACGCCGTAGTCCCCATAATGCTTCATGTAAACGATGGAATAAAAGGAGGCCGGCACGGCGATGAGGGCCGCCAGCAACAGAAACATGGCGGTAAGACCGTCCACATGCAGGCGCAATGCAAAACCCAAAGCCGGAATATTGCAGAACGATCCAGAACTAGCCGAAACTCCGCCCGTCAGGACCGTCCCGACGGCGAAGAAGACCAGCGCAGCGGTTGCGGCTGTTGTCAAGAATACGATCCAGCCCGCCAGCGTCCGCCAGCGCGCCGTGAGCAACGAAAGCCCCGCCCCCGCGATGCAGACGAGGATGGAGGCAAAAACGGCCTGTTCGGGTGTCATCATCTTATAACTCCCTCCCTGACAACGCCGCCGATCAGGTCGGCCAGAATGTCCACGGTAGTCTGGATGGCGGGCGAAAGTTCAGGCCCGGGTTGCAGGGACGCAGGTTGCGCGCCGAGCAGCCAGACGCGCGTGATTTCGCCGTTTTCAATGTACTTCGCCAGCATGCCCAGCGAAATCTTGTGCGTCGAAACCTGCGGAAACCGCGCGGCCAATTCCTCCGAATTGAGGAAGACCACCGAACCCGGCTCCGCGCCGACATCCACGGCATCGAGGAAGACCAGATGGTCGAACCCTGAATCCGCATAACGGCCAACCAGATGTTCAGGAACGGTGCCGGCGATGACCACGTCAGGGACGCCGATGCGTTGGAGCGATTCCGCCAGCCGCACCCCGAAGCTGTCGTCGCCGCCGACGGTGTTGCCCAGGCCCATGAAACAGACCCGGCCACGGAGGGCGGAATGAATTTGTTCGCGCAAGTTTTGCATCAAATATCCTCCCCCAGCTTCTTGATTTGTTCGTAGGTGAAGACGGGGCCGTCCACGCAAATGTAGGCGACGCCGATGCAGCAATGGCCGCACTTGCCCACGCCGCATTTCATGTAGCGCTCGAGGGTGGAAACGATGCGGGTCTCCTTGAAACCGAGCGTGAGCAGGTCCTTGATGACGAAGCGGAACATGACCGGCGGGCCGCAGACGAAGGCGATGGAATTGTCCACCGGCACGTCCACGCCGGATTTCTTGAAGAGACTGCCGACGACGCCGACATTGCCGTTCCAACCATTAGCGGTCCTGTCAACTGTAAGATGGCACTCCATGCCGGCGGATTTTTCCCAAGCGCGCAAATCCGGCAGGTACATCAACTCGCCGGGGGTTTTGGCGCCGTAAAAAACCTGGATTCGCCCGTATTTTTTGCGGTGTTCGAGCGCATAGACAATGCAGGAGCGCAAGGGGATCAACCCAATGCCGCCGGCGACGAAGACGAGGTTCATGCCCTCGTAATCCTGCATCGGGAAACCGTTGCCGTAAGGGCCGCGCACGGCAAACTTGTCGTTCGGCTTGAGTTGATGGAGCGCGGCGGTGCAACTGCCGACCTGGCGGATGGTGAAAAAGGTCTCGGCCTCGGTGGGGCTGGGGGGAAGCGAGGCCGGGAATTCGCCGACGCCGAAAATGGAAATCTGGGCGAATTGGCCGGGGCGGAAGCGCTTGAATTCCGCCTGCGCCGCCGGGTCCTCGAAGCGCCAGTAAAACGTCTTCACCTCCGGGATGTCCTCCACCACCCGGTCCAGGACGACTATCTTGGGGAGATAGATATTCTCAGTGTTGGGCGGGTTCATTGGTGGCAGTTTGCGGGGCGGCCCGCCGGATCATTTCAACGACACTGGGCATACCGATGTCACCGTGGCAAACGGCGGCGCACCGGCCGCAGCCGACGCAGGCCATGTCGAGTTCGCGCTGGATAAAGTAATAGGCCAGCTTGCGGAAAAAGCGGCGGTTGCGGCGGTCATGCACGGCACGGCGGGGGTTGAATCCGCCCGCCATGCGGGTGAAGCCGCTCAGGCCGCAGGAATCCCAGATGCGCACGCGCTCGACCTCGCCCGGACCGACCTGGCGGTCGGAGACAGTGAAGCAAGTGCAGGCGGGGCAGACATAAGTGCAGCCGCCGCATTCCAGGCAGCGGTTGCCGATTTCTTCCCAGGTCTTGTCCGGGATGGTGCCTTGCGAAACGTAACGGACGGTGGCCGGGAACCAGCTCGTCGTGGTCCGGAACCGCTTTCGCACCGCGGCCAGGATTTCGCGGCGGAGTTCCAAATGCTTCGCGGTCGCCTTGGAAAAAATCGGCTCGGAGAAAAGCTCTTCGCCAGCCGGTGTGCCGGCCACGGCCATGAATTCGCCGCTGCCAAGGTCCATGAGCTGCAAGTCGAAATGGTCGCGCGCGGCCGGCCCGGTGTCGGCGCACAGGCAAAAGCAATCGTCGCCGATGTCGCGCGCCGGGTCGGTGCAGACCACGTTGACCAGGAAGAGATTTTTCCGGCGCTTCTCATAATACACATCGCGGAAATCGCGTCCGAGGTAGAACCGGTCCAGATGCCAGAGGCCGGCCACGTCACAGGAGCGGATGCCGAAAATGGCGCGCTTCTGCTCCTGGTAAGTCGGCTCAATTTTGATGTCGCCGTTCTGGCTGCGGACAGCCATCAAGCGCTCGATATGCGGAAAGACGAAGCGTTTGGGCGGGTAGTAGGGATTGGGCAGGTGAATCCGCACCTGCTGGCGGTTCTCGTCGGTGACCGTATCGAAGTAACTGTCGCGCCCGCGCCCGCAGAACGGAGCGATGACCTCATGGCCGCGCCGACGAAGCGCGTCCACGATTTTCAGAACATCTGCGGCAGCAACAAGGCGCGATTTCATGAACCCTCCTTTTCCACGCGGACGGGAACGAACGACCTGCTGTCGCCGGCCGCGCCGAGCATTTCCGGTTTCAATTGCCGCACAAAGTAAGGAACAAACGCCGTGCCGCCGCGGACTTCCGAAGTCACCCGCGCGACGGAGGTGAGTGAACCGCCGGCAGTGCTGAGACGAATGCGTCCGCCGTCGCGGATGCCGAGCTTCTTTGCGTCATCGGTGTTGATCTCGACGAACCCGTCGGGGTAATCCAACAAGAGGAGCCGGTATTCGCGCTTGAGCGTTTCGCTATGGCGGATGAGGACATTTTGGTGCCAGTAGTAAAGCGAGCGCCCGAACACCAGGGTGAAGGGAAAGGCGCCGGAAGGTTCGAACGGTTTGGTCGGCGGTGCGACGGGGGCAAATTTGAAGGGCCGGTCCATATCGCCGTTGGCGAAGAGGAGCGAGGTGCCGAGCGGATGGTCAGTTGTGCAGGGCCATTGGCGGCCGTAATCGCGGGTCAGGTTGTCATGGCTGGCCCCGCTGTAGAAGGGGATGACCTCGCCAATTTCCTGCATGACATCGGCGGCGGACCCGTAATTCCATTGCGCGCCCAAAGCGCGGGCCAGGCGGGTCAGTTGTTCCCAAGCCGGCATCGGCCCCTCGGGTGGGTCGATCACGCGCTCGGCGATTTGAATGCGCCGCTCCGTGCTGGTGAAGGAAACGCGTTCCTCGCCAAAGGCCGTGGTGGGGAGCACCACGTCGGCAAAGTCCGCCGAATCGGTCATGAACAAATGTTGCACCACGACCAGTTCGCAACGGTCGAGCGCCTGGACGGCATCGCCGAAAAACGCCGTGCTTACGGGATCATAACGCCCCAGCCACAGCGCTTTCAGTGGGGGACGTTCCCCGCCGCCAAATAGCGTGTCGGCACCCACGCCCGGCGCGGCGGGAACTTTGGCCCCCCAGATGCCCTCCAAGGCGGCGCGCGCTTTGGCATTCGTGACGGACTGATACCCGGGCAACAAGTCCGGCAACATGCCCATGTCGCACACGCCCTGCAAATTATTATGCTCGGTGAGGGGGAACACGCCGGCGCCTTCCTTGCCAAAGTTGCCGGTGAGCAGGGCCAGGTTGATGATGCCGCGGATGCTGTCCTCATCGCGCGCCTCGATCCCGGTGGAGTAAAGGATGGACGCGCTCCGCGCCCGGCCATAGGCCAGCGCCGCCGCTTCGATCAGTTCCGCCGACACGCCGCAACCTTCGGCGGCGCGCAGCAGATCGTAATCCCGCACGCCCGCCAAAAAAGCGTCGCAGCCGCCGCAACGGGCCTTAACGAAGGGCAGGTTCATCAGGCCGCGGTCCACGATGACCTTGGCCATCGCGCCGTAGAGAAGCGATTCGGTGCCGGGCTTGATCTGCAAAAAAATGTCGGCGTTTTCCGCCACGCGGTGGCGGCGGGAGTCAATGACAATGAGGCAGGCACCGTTGAGTTTGGCGCGGATGACCCAGCCGCCGATGGTCGGCAGTTGGCGGCCCAGATCGACGCTGTCCACGATGATGACGCCGCTGCGGGTCAGTTCGCCGATGGAATTGGTGGCGGCGGGGACGCCGATCATGTCAAGAAGAACGTTAATGGAATTGTTGCAATAGACGCCCGCCCCGTGATCGACGTTGTTGGTGCCGATGATGGCGCGGGCCAGCTTTTGCAGGAGGTAGGCCTCCTCGTTGGAGCAGCGGGGCGAATCGAGGAAGGCCACGGTGTCGGGGCCGTATTGGTCGCGGATGGCGCGGAGGCGCGAGGCCACGAAGCCGAGGGCTTCGTCCCAGGAAACCGGATGGAATTTGCCATTCTTGCGCAGCAACGGGCTGGTCAGGCGGTCGGGAGAACTGGCCACTTCATGCACATGCCAGCCACGCACGCAAATTTTCCCCTGGTTGGCGGGATGGGACATGCTCGGATAGCCCCCCACGATGCGGTTCCCGGCCGTTTGCAGATAGATCCCGCAGCCTGTGCCGCAAAACGTGCAAGTGGTGAGCTTGGGGAGCATGGATTAATGCTTAAGGCGGTCCGTGTGACGGCGCGGGATGGCTGATGATGGCCTTCATGTATTGCGCGCGCTCGAAGGCGGCGGGGTCGGCGCAGTTCATCTGGCTCAAGCTCCCCTTCAATTGCCGCACCGATTCGTACTCGTGTTTTTCCATCCAGGCGACGAGTTCCTTTTCGATGCTGCCGATCTGCCGGATGCCGTCGCGCAACAGCACGGAGCACAACATGGTGACGTCCGCGCCCGCCAACAGCAGCTTCAGGACGTCGCCGCCAAAGTACACGCCGCTGGTTCCCGCCAGGCTGGCCGACACGCGCCCGTAAAGAATAGCGATCCAGCGCAGTGGCAGCCGCAGGGCCATGGGGGTGCTGCGCAAAATGTTCGGGCGCACTTCCAAGGTTTCGAGGTCGATGTCCGGCTGGTAAAAGCGGTTGAACAGCACCAAGCCGGAGGCGCCGGCCTCGACAAACTGCGCGGCGATATTGGAAAAATTCGTGAAAAAGGGGCTTAATTTGACCGCCACGGGAATGGTCAGTTCCGATTTCACGCCGCGCACAATTTCCAGGTACATGGCCTCGATGTCGGCGGAGGTTTGCTTGGCGTCGGTGGGAATGTGATAGATGTTCAGCTCGAGCGCGTCGGCACCGGCGTCCTGAATGCCGCGGGCGTAACGGGTCCACCCGCCCGCCGAGCAGGCGTTCAAACTGGCGATCACCGGGATGGCCACCGTGCGCTTGGCCCGTTCGATGTAAGCCAGATAATCGTCCGGGCCTAATTTGTATCCTTCCACCTCCGGGAAGTAACTCAGCGCCTCGGGCGAACTGAGAGCGCCCCGCTCCAGGCTGTCCTCCAGTTCGCGGCTGTCCTGGCGCAATTGTTCCTCGAACAACGAATGCAGCACCACCGCCGCGGCGCGGGCGTCCTCCATCCTTTTTAGATTGTCCAGTTGCTGCGACAACGGCGAGGCCGCGCAGACCAGCGGCGAACGCAGTTTCAAGCCAAGATAGGTTGTGCTCAGGTCCATAGGATGGGTGATGGGTTCAAGATTTTACAGCGGCAGCCGGGTGCTCCACAGGGATGGTGATTTTTTGCGCGGCGGACAGCGGCTCCTCCATTTTGAGAGCCCGGCTTTGCATAAACTCGTAGAATTTCCGGCGGCTGTCGGCATCGGCCTGCGCCTCGGCCAGAAACTGGCGGGCGGCGTCGGGCTTGCTCAAAGTCAGCATCTTGAAGCGGTTTTCCGAAAGCAGATAATCCCGCACGGCGGCCTTGGGCGGCGGAGAGTCCAGTTGCAGGGGATTCTCGCCGCGATCGGCGCGGCGCGGATCGTAGCGGTAGAGAAGCCACTGGCCGCAATCCACGGCCATCTTTTGCTGGCGGGCGCTGACGCCGGTGTCCAGCGCGATGCCCTGCGCAATGCAAGGGCTGTAGGCCATGATGATGGACGGTCCGGGATAAGATTCCGCCTCGACAAAGGCCTTGAGGGTATGGTCATCCTTTGCGCCCATGGCCACACAAGCCACATAAACATTGCCGTACGCCATCGCGATGAGGCCCAGGTCCTTTTTGCGGCCGGGCTTTCCGCCGGCGGCGAATTTGGCCACTGCCCCGCGCGGGGTTGATTTGGACATCTGCCCGCCGGTGTTGGAATAAACTTCCGTGTCGAGCACCAGGACATTGACATCGCGTCCGCTGGCCAGGACATGGTCCAGCCCGCCGTAGCCGATGTCATAGGCCCAGCCGTCGCCGCCAAGAATCCAAACGCTCTTCCTGACCAGTTGATCGGCCAGGCTGAGCAGGAGCAGCGCTTCCGGGGAATCCAGATGCTGCAGCTTCAACTTCAGGACGGCCACGCGCGCGCGCCGCTCGGCCAGTCCCGCTTCATCGGTTTCGCTGGGCTTCAAGAGCGCGGCCACCAGATCATCGCCGAGCTGGCCGGCCAGTTTGCGCAACAGTTCGCCCGCCAGTTCCCGTTGTTTGTCGATGGAAACGCGGAAGCCGAGGCCGAACTCGGCGTTGTCCTCAAAGAGGGAATTGCACCAGGTGGGGCCGCGGCCGTCGGCATTTTTCGCGTAAGGCGTGGTGGGCAAATTGCCGCCGTAAATCGAGGAACAGCCGGTGGCGTTGGCGATGATGGCGCGGTCGCCGAACAACTGGGTGAGGAGCTTTATATAGGGGGTTTCACCGCAACCGGCGCAAGCGCCGGAGAATTCGAAGAGCGGCTGCATGACCTGCTGCTGGCGCAGTTGTGTGGGATTGATTTTGCACCGGTCCATTTCAGGCAATTTCAGGAAGAATTTCCAGTTTTCGCGCTCGGCCAGCCGCAACGGCGCCTGGGGCTGCATATTGAGCGCTTTGCGTTTGTTTTCAGTCTTGTCGCGCACGGGGCAGACCTCCACGCAGAGGGTGCAACCGGTGCAATCCTCCGCCGCGACTTGCAGCACCAGCCGCATTCCCTTCCATTCCGGGGAGCGCGCGGCGGCGCTTTTCAAAGAGGCAGGCGCGTCCTGCAGTTGCACCGGATCGCAAACCTTGGCGCGGATGGTGGCGTGCGGGCACATGGCGACGCACTTGAGGCACTGGATGCAGATGGCCTCGTTCCAGACCGGGATGTCGAGGGCGAGGTTGCGCTTCTCGTATTGCGCGGTGGCGGTGGGAAACGTCCCGTCGCGCGGGAAGGCGCTGACCGGCAGTTCATCGCCGCATCCGGCGGCCAGTTCGCCCAGCACCTCCCGGACAAACGGCGGGGCTTCCAGCGAAATCGGTGGGAGGAATCCGCCGGAGCCGTTGACGTTGCCGGTGAGCGCGACTTCAAACAAATTGGCCAGGGTATTATCGACCGCCTTGAGGTTCTTCTGCACGACTTCATCGCCCTTCCTGCCGTAGGTCTTTTTGATGGATTTTTTGATGGCTTCAATGGCCTCGTCCCTGGGCAGCACACCCGAAAGAGCAAAGAAACACACCTGCATGATGGTGTTGATGCGGCCGCCCATGCCACTGGCGCGGGCGACGCTCGTGGCATCGATGACATGGAAGCGGGCTTTGCGGTCCAGCAGCGCCTTTTGCACCGGAGTTGGCAAGCGCCGCCAGATTTCTTCCTTGGAACAAGGCGAGTTCAACAGGAACGTGCCGCCCGGGACCAGGTTGCGCAAGAGATCGTAGCGCTCCATGAACTCCGGCTGGTGGCAGGCGATGAAATTTGCGCGCGAAATCAAATAGCTGGAACGAATGGGCTGCTTGCCGAAACGCAGGTGCGACACGGTCATGGAGCCCGATTTTTTCGAGTCATAGACGAAATAGCCCTGCGCACAATACGGGGTGTTCTCGCCAATAATTTTGATCGAGTTCTTGTTCGCGCCCACCGTGCCGTCGGAGCCGAGACCGTAGAAGACGGCGCGGATGACGTCGTCGGGTTCGGTGGAGAAGTCCGCGTCCACCGACAGGCTGGTGAAGGAGACGTCGTCGTTGATGCCGACGGTGAAATGGTTTTTGGGCGCTTTTTCGGCGAGGTTGTCATACACCGCCTTGACCATGGCGGGGGTGAATTCCTTGGAAGACAGGCCGTAACGGCCACCCACGATCACGGACGGTTCCCGCCCGCAACGCGCGCCATTGAAGCGATGTTCCACCAGGGCCGTCACGCAATCCTGGTAGAGCGGCTCGCCGGCCGCGCCCGGCTCCTTGGTGCGGTCGAGCACGGCCACGGCCTTGACCGAGGCGGGCAAGGCCTGGACAAACCGGTCGCCGTCAAACGGCCGGTAGAGCCGCACCTTGAGGAGGCCGAGTTTTTCGCCGCGGCGATTGAGGAATTCGACGGCCTCCTGCGCCACCTCCGCGCCGGAGCCCATGATGACGAGGACGCGCTCGGCGTCGGGCGCGCCCACATATTCGAAAAGCTTGTATTGACGGCCCGCATTCTTGGCAAACTCGTCCATGACCTGCTGCACAATGTCCGGGCAGATGTCATAGACGGGATTGGCCGCCTCGCGTCCCTGGAAAAAGGCGTCCGGATTCTGGGCCGTGCCGCGCAGGACCGGGTGGTCGGGGGACATGGCGTGGGCGCGCCATTCCGCGATTTCGTCATCGTCCATCAACTCGCGCATGACGTCGTCGGGGATGAGTTGAATCTTGGCGACTTCGTGCGAGGTGCGGAAGCCGTCAAAGAAATGGATGAAGGGCAGGCGCGCCCGCAACGACGCGGCCTGGGAGATCAGGGCGAAGTCCATGGTTTCCTGAACGGAAGCCGCGCCGAGCATGGCCCAGCCGGTCGAGCGCGCCGCCATGATGTCGCTGTGATCGCCGAAGATGGAAAGGGCATGCGTGGCCACCGTGCGCGCCGTGACATGGAAGACGGCCGGGAGCAATTCGCCGGCGATTTTGAACATGTTCGGGATCATGAGCAGCAGACCCTGCGAGGCGGTAAAAGTCGTGCTGAGGGAACCGGTTTGGAGCGCGCCGTGGACCGCGCCAGCGGCCCCGCCTTCGCTCTGCATTTCGATCATGGACGGGACGGTGCCCCACAAATTTCGTTTCCCCTCCGAGGCCCACTGGTCGCACCATTCGGCGATGGGGGAGGAAGGGGTGATCGGATAAATCGCCATGACCTCGTTGACCCGGTAGGCCACGTAGGCGGCGGCTTCGTTACCGTCAATGGTTGCAAAGACCGGAGCGCTGGGGGTGTGTTTGGATGTCATAAAGCTGAACATGCATGGGGGCGGTGGAAAGTGAAATGAAGGCCAATGATTTTAATGTGATCATCGGCATCGGCCTGCCACAAAATCCGGGCGTTTGCCCGGTTGACACAGGCGTTCGAAACCTGTTCTTCACAAGGTAAAGATTGGCGGCGGGACGCACCAGCGACTCCACGCCTTTTGGCAAACACTCACCTCTTTTTGTGGCAAGCCGGCAAGCTGAGTGATCACAGTCCCGTGAAGGTCTTGAAAACAAGTAGAAGGCCATCGCCAAGTTGTCCGGTGAGGCAGTCCGGCTCTTTTTGGGTGCCGGCAATCAGCGGTGTATCCTTCGGCTTGGGGCTTTTGGACGCGCCAGTGTCAGTCTTTAACGCGCAAGCCTCCGTTTCGACCAGAGGTATGTTGAATAGCGTTGCTTGTTCGACACACACCGTTGCCCCGGCATTAATCATGGCATGGTTTGCCCCGGCGGATTGCCGGCCTGCGGTTGACGCCGCGAGGGGGTGCTGGTGGCAACCCGCCAGCAGGAAAGGGAAGCAGAGGAGAAACAACACACATGGTTTTCGCAGCAATCGAAACATACAATCGGACCTCCGCATATCAGCTCAATTGTTCATCAACAGATTCTTCCGAGCATTCGCCGCGCCACACATGCAGTCCGGCTCAGGCACCGCGAAGCGGAGGCAGCCGCCGCGACAGTACAACGGTTGTAAGGCATTGAACCGCAATCTTATAGGGAGGC
Source organism: Limisphaerales bacterium (assembly GCA_052325505.1). Taxonomy (GTDB): domain Bacteria; phylum Verrucomicrobiota; class Verrucomicrobiia; order Limisphaerales; family Palsa-1400; genus DASRLE01. The sequence continues at coordinate 6,596 of JBKQUS010000192.1, read as the reverse complement.
ATCGAGCGATTACGATGGGCCGCGCGCAGACCATTACAGGAGTGACCGATCTTGCCACAGGGCTTTTTGGAACGGGAACAGTTGTCCCATTACTGGGTGGTGCCAGGGCCGGGGTTGTGGCATGGATGGGGCATGGATAGGCAGAGCGCCTCTTCCACGGACTCCTCATACTCAAGCGACGACCGGTCTGCTTGCTTCTTGAAGAAGACCAGCCAGATTCCGGCCATCTCCTTATCGTGATTCTCAGCCAGCCACGAACGCCATTCCGCCCGACTTGCAACGCAGATCTGTTTCATACAGGACCTTCATACTGCAACTGTCGCTTCGCGCATTGCGGGAACATCATTTACAATTAGCGGACAATTGATAGTAGTCTATTATGAACGTCAAACCTGTTCTGTGGGGAGGCTGCGCCGTCCTTTTGCTGTCCGTCCTGGCCGGGCCTGTCCGGGCGGACAACGCCCGACTGCCCTATCATCTGCTTTACAACGCGCAAAAAGCCAGGATGGAGTTGAATCGCGCCCACACGAATCTGCTGGTGATGTTGACGATGAAATCGACCCTGCCGGATGTCAAAATTACTGATTTGGCCGTGAGTATCGATGCCAAGGGCGGGAAAATTCCGGTTGAGATTGGGGTGGCGGGAGACTTCATCCTGCCCATGCGGGACGATTTGCTGGCGGAGGACCCGTGGGTCATCATCAACCAGCCCAAAGGCACGATGAAACTCAGCATGCAAGTGGGCATAGTCCCCGGCCCACTCGGCCATTCCCTGCATTACAAACACGTCATGCTGCCGGTGCGGGAGAGCCAGGAGGTGCAGGAGCAACTCCGGTCTTTCTTCCCCGGATCGCCCCCGCAGGTGATGACCGGGCTAAGGTTAACTTTTTCCGCGGGTCAAGAGAAACCCGTTGTCGTCATCCACGCCAAGGGAGGCGACAGAAAACTGGAGGCGGACGATCATGGGGAGATCATCCTTCCGCTGGAAGACATCCTGCTGGAAGAAGATCCAGTGGTAACATTGTCGGACACGCCGGGGACGGTGGAAATCGTCTCACATTAAACCAAAGGACAAGCCATGGAAAACAGACAAGGCAATATCATCGCCGCGCTGATCGTCGACGCGATTCTGTTGGGCGCTTTAATCTGCGGCGCCGACTATTTCATCCTCTCCCCGCCACTCAAGCTGCAGGAGGCGCAGTTGACAGCCATGCAGGCTGAGTTGGGCAAAATTGACGCCCTGCGCGCACAGTTGACGGAAATACAGGGCGCCGTGCGCGACAACGCAACCGGGTTGGCCGAATTCAAGACCGCGCTGCGCGAAAACGGAAACGCGCTGGCGGAAGTCCAGGCTGCGATGCGCGAAACGGGCGCCGAGTTGGCGGCAGTCAAGGCCGAGATGGACAAAATTGAGGCCGTCACGATGGGACGATCCCGGGAGATGCGAGGCGAGTGGACGTCGAGTGAGGCGGCCGCGGCTGATTCGGTTGAAGGGCAACTGAAGGCCCAGGGCAAACACTGGGTCAAGACCACGGGCGAGTTCGCGGTGGGATCCTACGTGCAGGACATATTGGAAGGCAGGACGAATCAACCCCGTGGCAGAGGCGCGATTGGAAAGGTCTTGTCCCTTGGTCCAAACGATTCCGGCGACCCGTGCGCCCAGGTGGACTTTGGCCGGGGCTGCGTCAAGGGAATCATGTTGCGCGAACTCTCCCTCATCCGGTTTGTGCCCGATGCAGCGCAGTAAGGTGAACTGAAGGCGGTCCCGGCCCGGCACAAAGACTTGCCAACGCCGGGCTTTCTCGTGACACTGGCATGGCCTTCCGGCCTGTGGCCGGGAACACTATGCCTTCTGACAACCAGGAAATTGGCGGCGAATCGTCCGAGGAACCCGGCCGGTTTGGCCGGTTTTACTTGCAGGAGTTGATCAACCGGGGCGGCGTCAATGACATCTGGGTTGCCACCGATGAGCAACGCCGCCCCTACGCCTTGCGGCGCATGAGGAACAAGTCCATTTTCAACTTCGCGGACCGGCGGCGCTTCATGAACGGCTGCAAAATCCTTTCCAAAATCCACCACAACGAGAATGTCATCGGCTACCTCGAACACGGGAAAATCGGGGGTACCCCGTATTTGCTGATGGAGTATGTGGAAAGCTCCAATCTGAAATTACTATTGTCGCGCGGCGACGAGGTGCTGGCGGAAAACGTGGCGCAAATCATCATCGACATGGCGCTGGGCCTGGAACAGGTGCATGACAGCGGATTCATCCACTTGGATTTCAAACCGGAGAATATTTTGGTGACGCGCAACGCCGGGGTGCGGCTGATTGATTTCGACCTGGCCTGCATCAAACCGGTGGAGCCGAAAAAAATTCCAGGGAAGAACCCCGGCACCCCCGCTTACATGGCGCCGGAACGGTTGCAGGGCCTGGCCGTTGACCAGCGCGCCGATATTTTCGCCTTCGGCGTCACCGCCTATGAGGTGCTGACCACGCAGAAGCCTTTTCCCGGCGACACGCCCGACGAGATTCTGCGCAAGCAGTTCAATGACGAATGCATCGCGCCGCGCGACATCAATCCGGACATTCCCGCGTCCATGGAAAAGATCATCCTCAAATGCCTCAAGCGGGAGATGGACGCGCGGTATCCGTTCATGAGCGTTGTGGTGCGGGATTTGCAAGCGGCCCTGTATGTTTGAAAGCCGGCCGGCCTTCGAAAAACTTTTGCAAATTTAGTGTTGCATTCCGGGGGAGGGTGGGTCAAATAGGGGTATGGCTACTAATGCAAAAACAAAGAGAAAACCCGGCGCTGCTTTTATGAAACCGGTTCAACCGGACGAGAAGCTGGCCCTGGTTGTTGGCAGCAATCCGCTCCCGCGCACTGAATTGACCAAAAAACTTTGGGCTTATATTCGCAAGAACGGGCTGCAGGATAAGAAGGTGAGGACTGACATCAATGCCGACGAGGCACTGCAAGCAGTCTTCAATGGCAAGAAGAAAGTCACCATGTTCGAGATGACCAAGCTGGTCTCCGGACATGTAAAATAATCGGGACCTTTCGCCTGCTCCCGCCGTTGGCGGGGGCGGGTTTCGCCGCATTTCCAGCCCCGCGAAACACGAGTCGTTCGCGCAGGTGTGGCTTTGTCCCGGCAGACAGCGCGCAAAGCTGGATTTCCCGCCTCTTAAAAAAGAACGGGGTCCAGTTCGTTGAGCTCGACTGGACCCCGCCCCGACCGCACAAGCGGTTGGGTGAGACACGCGAGAAATTAAAGAGGCAAGAACCGTGCCGACCTGTTTGCGCCAAGGCACCAAGCAGCGGCAGGAGGAGATGTGTCTCGTTTTGCTGCTCTACCGTCTCAATTTGGGGCAGGGAAACTGCCTCAGCCGTTGTAGAGATGAAACATGCCCGCCAGCAGCAATAGCTCCGGATGGGCCGCCGACAACTTGGGCAGCACAAGCCGGATGCGCGAGCGATAAGCGGCCAGATTCTCCCGCAAGGGGCGCAGATCGAGCCTATCGTCCCAATGCAGTTTGTTCAGGTCCAGGACCAGCTTGCTCTTGCTGCGCGCCAGGGCTTCACGCAGGCGCCGGCCAAATCCCTCCGCGTCGGAGGCCGACAAAGCGCCTTCCACCCGCATCCAGACTTGCTGCTTGGCGTGCTGCCATTCGACCTGCACGGAAAGATTCGGCGACGTGCGGTTGCGCACGAACTCCTTCCAGGTCTCGAAGGCCCGGCTCACTTCAGGCTCCAACCGGTAGGTGTTGCGAACCAGTTTCGGGTGTTGGAACAAATCCAGTTTCAGCGTCAGCCCGGTCCAAAGGGCCGCGCCCACAGCCAGGGCGGCCTTGGTTTGCTGGGCCAGTGTCGGGCGGCCCAGCTCGGCATGGACACTCCGTTCCAGATCGCCGATCCAGCGCCGGATGGCGGCGTTGGGACCCAACAACCTGCCGGCCAAAAACACCGGGTAGGCGTAGCGCAGTTCCCCGGCGTAATATTCCGCCTTGCGGCGCAGTAATGGATTGGGAGAGTTTTTGAGTTTCTGATAGCCCAGCAGCCGCGATTCAAGGACGCGATAAATGCTCGGGCCCAGCCGCTGGAAATCCTCCTCAAAACACCAGCGCTGTATTTCCTCGATCTGCCCCGGCGAAAGCGTCGGGTGTTTGATCATGGTGTGGAATCCATCCGCGCGCCTGTAAAATAAATCCTTGTCGCTCGTATAGACGTCGTGCAGCAGGTTTTCCTTGATGATCCGCTCGTGGAAGGGCGTTCCGGGCACGGGACCGTAGATGAGAAACTGCGACAGGGAAGGTTTGAATTTCAGCAACCCGTCCAGTTCCTGCGCCACCACCTCCTTGTCCTGATAATCAAACCCGACGATCATCGAGGCCAGCACCGTGATGCCGTGCTCCCGAAATTCGGTCAGGATCTCCCCCACCGGCCGGCCCTGCTGTTTGGGGTAATTGGAACGGGTGCCCTCGTAACCAAGCCAGAAGCCGTCGATGCCCATTTCCAGGATCTCTTCGACGGTGTACTGGCTGATGGCCTTGATGCTGGAAAAGGCGAAGATCGACAGCGTCTTGCCGCTTTTCATCACGCAGTCGCGGAATTCCATGGCCCGCCTTTTATTGAGCAGAAAATCCTCGTCCAAAATCAGGAAGACGAGCTTGGGGTCCCGGGCGAGATAGCGTTCGACGACGTCGTAAATGTCCCGTCCGGTCGGCAGCAGCTTGATGTGTTTGCGCGAAAAGAAATGCGACGTGCAGCAAAAATCACAGCCGTTGGGACAGCCCAGCCCCGCGAAGATTTTTCCCGTGCCTGAAACCTCCCACCCGAACACGCGCAACCAACTGATCAGCAGCGGTTGCTGGTACGGCATCGGGATTTCCGGCTCCCCCAGCAGGCGCCGGAACCAACCGACACCCTCCTCCCGGCAGATGTGATCCGCGTAGGGCTTCAAAACGTCATCCTTCAACACCGTGCCGTAACCGCCGAGAACGATCTTGCTCTTCGGCGAGTATTTGCGGATGAGCGCCACCGTCTCCTTCATCTTATGCATGACAGCCATGATGAAGGAAATGCCGACGTAATCGTAACCCTTCTTCAGTTCGCGAATCAGCTCGCTCTTGGAGGGATACTGCAACACCACCGTCGGGGCATCGAGATTGGCGGCGATGTAGTCGAGCGAGAAATGGCTGTTGACCGTGCGCGGGCTGAAGAGGCCCTGGGCGCGGGTGACCTGGCGATAAAGGAGTTCGTAGCCGACGGAGGGGGCATCGCCGTACTTCGGCCCCATGGGTCGGCAAACACTGGTTAAAAGAATGCGTTTACTCATGCAATACGCCATATTGGGCGTTTCAATTGAAGGTGGAAAATCGTTCCGCGACAGCTCGAATGCGAGGCGTGATCGGACGGTTGCAACCTACTGTAGTAAAGATAGCTCCCGAAACGCCGCGAAGTCAAAAAAAGGTTCGATTTATTCCTCACCCTCTATTGCGCGGGCATAAACAAGAATTGGCCAGAAGCGGTCGGATCTTGACCATGCCATCGTGATGGCCCATTGAGTGGGTTTCATGTGGGGGCGGCTACGCTGCCTGGCCAAACGTCATCGAATCAATGCAGTTTCCGCCCCCAGCCGAAGAGACCCAAACTGACCACCAGAATACCCATAGGGATCCCCAACGAATACGATGCGAACAAAATCCAAAACCACACCGGATGTTTTTCGCGCTCCAGCCAGTAAGTTTTGGAGCTCCAATACCCGTTAAAAAATCCATAAGGGATTCGGCCAGTCCGAATGGCTTTTGGAAGGAACGAAAATGCAGTCATTATGCTAAACCAAGCCCCAGCTACAGAAATAGCAAGCCCAGGAATGTCGAAGCCGCCATCGGCATCTTTCGGAAACGCGACGAGCATCATATAAATCACTCTATTGCCCAAACCCAAATGCGGCAATCGGATATTCGACCAAAACTTCCCTGATTTGTTAAAATCTCAGCACCCGCGATTCCCAAACCGCCAGACAGGGAAAGAGCAAAACACTGTCGTATTTGGGTTGCGAAGTGCGCGGACTGAAGGCAAATTGTGGTTCAACATTGCGTCATGGGACGCCGGTTTGTCAGACGGAGAGGTGGCAGAGTGGCCGAATGCGGCGGTTTGCTAAACCGTTGTACGGGTTAAACTGTACCGGGGGTTCGAATCCCCCTCTCTCCGCCATTCTGACTTTTCGTGACTCATGGTGACAAGCTGTGAGTCGCGATGACTTTCGCCAATGTTTTCAGGGTGATTTTCAGTTTTCATCTCCCTGATTTTCGTGACAGTCGGTGACACCGTTTGACCCGACGCGCCTAAACTTCGGGAGTCTATTCGGGAGTCAGTCCGCCCACCAAAACCCGGCAATGTGTCCATCACTTCACGCAAAGGTAGTTGCCCGGCATCCGTGTAGGTCTTCATCGTCAGCCGCATATCGCTATGTCGCGCCAGTTCCATCGCCAAGCGCGGATGCACTTTCATGGTCGAAAGCCGGGTGATAAACGTCGTCCGCAACGCATGATAATCCATGCGGTGACCGCGCTCGTCCAGAAACGGTATGCCCGC
>JBKQUS010000191.1:0-18400 GCA_052325505.1 Limisphaerales bacterium | reverse complement strand
GCCGACGCGATGGACAAGGTCGGCAAGGACGGCACCATCACGGTTGAGGAAGCCAAGTCGATTGAAACCACCCTCGACGTCGTCGAAGGCATGCAGTTTGACAAGGGCTATCTCTCTCCCTATTTCGTCACCAACGCCGAGACCATGGAAGCCAAGCTTGAGGACGCCTATATCCTCATCTACGAGAAGAAGATCACCAGCCTCAAGGACCTCCTCCCGGTGCTTGAGAAAGTGGCCAAGGTCAGCAAGCCGTTGTTGATCATCTCAGAGGAAGTCGAAGGCGAAGCGCTCGCAACTCTCGTTGTCAACAAACTTCGCGGCACGATCAACGTCTGCGCCGTCAAGGCCCCCGGCTTTGGCGATCGCCGCAAGGCCATGTGCGAGGACATTGGCATCCTCACCGGCGCCAAGTTCATCAGCGAGGACCTCGGCATCAAGCTGGAGAATATCCAGTTGGAAGACCTGGGCCGGGCCAAGAACATTGTCATTGACAAGGAGAACACCACCATCGTTGAAGGCGGCGGCAAGTCCTCGGACATCCAGGGACGCGTCAACCAGATTCGCCGGCAGATCGAGGAGACCACTTCCGATTACGACCGCGAAAAACTGCAGGAACGCCTCGCCAAACTGGCGGGCGGCGTGGCCGTCATCAATGTCGGCGCCGCGACCGAAACGGAAATGAAGGAGAAGAAGGCCCGCGTCGAGGACGCGTTGCACGCCACCCGCGCCGCGGTGGAAGAAGGCATCGTGGCCGGAGGCGGCGTCGCCTTGCTGCGTTGTCTGCCTGTCCTGGAAGCCTTGAAACTCGGCGGCGACGAGCAAATCGGCGTCGACATCGTCAAGCGCGCCATTGAAGAGCCGTTGCGCGCCCTGGCCATCAATGCCGGCGTGGAAGGTTCCATCGTCGTGCAGGAAGTCAAGAAACGCAAAGGCAACGAAGGCTACAACGTCGCCACTGGCGAGTATGAAGACTTGGTCAAGGCCGGCGTGGTGGATCCGAAGAAAGTGACCCGCACGGCGTTGCAAAACGCGTCGTCCATCGCAGGTCTGCTTCTGACGACCGAATGCCTCATCACCGAACTGCCTGAGAAAGAAAAGCCGGCCCCGATGGGCGGCGGCCATGGCGGCGGCGGCATGGGCGGCATGGACTACTAAGACTCTTGAAGTGAACAAGGGGGAACCGGGGAACAGAGGCGAGGCTGGCTAACACCAGCCTCGCTTTTTTTGCAATGGCACAGTTTAAATGAGCATATCTGCCTATATACAACCGCTCCACCAGTCGGCTACAAATGACCCAAGCTCAAGCGTTCACGAAGAGACCTTCCAAATCACTTGTGCCCCGATGCAGTGGAAAATCATGCATCGTTAACGTCAAAATAACAACAAATAACAAAAAATATATAAACTGGATCATTATGAAACTAAAGTACCACTTCACAACAGGACTGCTGTTAGCGAGCCTATTAGCGCTGGTTAATTCAACGCAGCAGGCCAATGCGGGGGGAACGACCGGCTACAGCAAAGGCTACTATTACTTCACCTATTACACAGGGAACGGGGCAACATCCATTACCCCCAACGGCGCCAATTACTCCGCCTACTGGCCGTCAGGGCTGAGCGATTCGCTTGCCGGTGTGGGCTATGATCCTGGCTCCATTATGACCATAGGCTACAATTACGGCTATATAGCCGGCAGTTTTAACAGCGGAGGCGCTTATGGGTGGGCGCCATACCCGAATCTTGAATGGTACATCACTGATTTTGGCAGTGTGGCTAATTCTCACTACATTGGCAGTCTTAACAGTGATGGGGGCACATACAACGTGTATGAGGGGCAACAAGGTGGCGGCCCGCAGTACCTTTCCAGCCGGACAAGCAGTCAATCACAAGGGCAAAACCACACCATCACCATGGCCAACCACGTTAACTATTGGAAGGCTCACATTGGGAGTTTCGGTACCATCCGCGAAACGGTGATCATGGTTGAGTGTTGGAACGGCGGTTCGGGATCGTGTAACGGAACCATTTGGTAAGAGAGCCGTTGCAAATCACTTGATTCAAATCATCTGATATCGCCAGGGCTGGCCGGCCTCACAGCCGCCGGCCTTCCTGGCGTTTCAAAAAATTACAATCGGCGTGAGAAGATGCCTTCCGGTCAAGCCGTCCACTGTCCCGATGGAACAGCAACTGAGCCTATGAGAAGCGAATGGCGCCATCAGGCGCCTCTGATATTGAATATCGTTCTAGCCGTTACGGTGGCGGTGCTGTCCCTGCACAAATTGGGCCGCGCGTCCGCGGCATCAGCCAGCCAGGTCAACCTGAGGAAAATGGCCGGCGAACCCGGCGCTGGAAATAGGGCGGCTGAAATGCCGGTCGTCGCTAAACATCTGGAGCTGCCGCGATACGGGGACATCAAATCCGCGTCGGACCGGCGGCGGTGGATCATTGACCAGTTGCGCACGATGGACGTTCCCAACGACGTCCTGGCGCTGGTGGCCCGGGTGGATTTCGAAGTGCAGTGGGACAGCCGTTTCGAAGAATGCTGGGGGAACAGGGACAAAATGGCGAAGGTGCAACTGGAGATGGACATGAGCAAAGACGCGGAGATGCGCGCGGCGCTGGGAGAGGAGGGTTTCAAGCAGTGGGACCAGAAGAATATGCTTTGGGAAGCCATGAGCACGGAGGTTGATGTCACAGCCTCCGAAGGGGCCGCGCTTTATGACTTGAAGAAAAAACTGCAGCAACGCGAGTTGGATCTGGAACAAGCGAAGGAGAATGGAACGATGGACGATGCTGAAATCGCCGACGCGTTGAACACGGCCCATTCCGAATTTAACGAGAAAATGAAGGCCCTGTTGGGAGAGGACCGCTACGCGAAATCACAGCAACTGGACGACGCCTTCCAGGCCGGCATTTTGCGGCACCAACTGGCTGGCGCGAATCCAAGCGATTCCCAGTTCCAGGAACTGTTTGAAGCGCAACAGCAACGGAACCAGTCCCTGATGGAACTCGATCCGTCCTCTCCGGATTACGCGGAGCAATATAAGGCGCTAAACGATGCGCTCGACCAGGAATACCAGCAGACGCTCGGCTCCAATGCCTTCCACATTCTCCAAGAGTCGCAGGATCCCGGATATTCCCTGATGAAGAAGTATGAAAACAGTTGGGGGCTGGACGACAGCAAGATTGATTACGTGTATAACACCATGAAGAATTACGCGCAAAGTGTGCAGGATTATCAAGCTCAATTCAGTGCGCTTCAATCTCAGGGCCAAAATGTGGACTGGGACGCGGTGAACGCGCAACTGCAACAGCTTACCGACCAGACCGGCCAGGCGCTCCAAAATTATCTGGGCCAGGACAGTTTCAACAGATTGCAGCGCAACCATCTCTTTCTGTTCAATCGGCCTCAATCACCTCAATAAGTTGCACCCAACCATGTCATTTGGTTTATGAGCAGCGAAATGCGCCGTCGGGCGTCCCATGTATTGAATGTCATTTTGGCTGTGACGGCTGTTGCGCTGGCCCTGCCCAGATCGAAACCCGCGCCCGCGGCATCTGTCAATATGACGAACGAAACGCCGCCCTCCAGCCGCCAGCCGAAGTCGCCACACTATCTGGACGCCGCCTCCGCAGCGGAACGGCGGCGGTGGCTGGTTGGCCAGTTGCGCGCGATGGGCGTTCCCAACAACATTCTGGCGCGAGTGGTTCTGGCGGACCTTGATAAAGGATGGAACAAGCGGGGCGCGGAACTTGGATTAAAGTGTTACGGGGATCCCGACAAAATGGCCGCGCTTCAATTGGAAATAGATGTGAGTAAAGACGCGGACATGCGCGCGGCGCTGGGGGAGGAGGGATTCAGGCAGTGGGACCAGACCAACATGCTGCGGGAAGTCAACCAGGGCAAAATCCCGCTAACCGCCTTCGAATCCGATCAGGCTTATGATTTATGGACAAAACTGCATCAAAGCGAGCTGGGGCTGGAACAGGCGAAGGTGGAAGCAACGATGGACCCTGCTGATATCACCGATGCGACTGACAAGGCAATTTCCGAATTTAAACAACAAATGAAGGACTTGTTGGGCGATGAGCGCTATGCAAAATCGCAGCAGCCGGACGATACTGCCGTTGCCGCCAGTCTCCAGCAACAGTTGGCCGTGGCGAACCCGAGTGATGCCCAGTTTCGGGAACTTTTGAAAGCGCAACAGCAATGGAACCAGTCCCTGATGGCACTCGATCCGTCATCCCCGGATCACGCCGCTCAAATCACGGCGCTGAACGATGCGCGCGACCAAGGGTACCAGAGCGTGCTCGGCGCCGATGCTTTGGACGCTTTCCTAAAGGAGCAGGATCCCAGCTACTTCCAAATGATGAAGAACGAAACCGTTTGGGGGCTTGACGACGACCAGATTAACTCCGTGTATGCCAGCATCAAGTATTACGAAAATAGTGTGCAAGATTATCAATCCCAGGCCCGCGCGCTCGAAGCCCAGGGTCAGCAAGTGGATTGGAACGCGGTGAACATGAATCTGCAACAATTTGCCGATCAAACCCAGCAGGCAATACAAGACTATGTCGGTCAGGATACCTTCGATAAAATGCAGCGAAACGGCGTCTTTCAGTTCAGCCTTCCGGACTTGACCGCGCACGGCCCCCCGTCTCAATAAAATGCGCCGGAACGGCCTCGCCCGGTTCAATCAAGGCCGCCCTCCACCGCAATGGCGTTGGTCAACGCTGGCGGCACATCGCATTGTCATCCATCGAGGGAGACTGATCGTTTTTTGCCAGCTTGAATCGCCCGCGAAAATCGTCCATTTTGGACCGGTAGTGCAATTCATCCGTGACATTTATGCGAGAAAGGCGGCGCTGCGGCAGCCTGTTATCTCGTTCGAGTTCTTCCCGGCCAAGACGGATGAAGGGGAACGCAATCTCCTGGAGAAAACCATCCCCGCCCTCAAGGAATTGCAGCCCGATTATTGTTCGGTGACGTACGGCGCGGGCGGAGGCACGCGCGAAAAGACGCTCCGAACCGTCGATCTTCTCCAGCGCCAGCATCAGTTGACCGCCCTTTTCCATCTGACCTGCGTCGGTTCGACCGCGGAGCAGTTGCGCGCCGTCCTGCTCGAGGCCCGCGCCTTGGGCGTGAAAAATATTCTCGCCTTGCGCGGCGATCCGCCCGGCGGCGGCGAGTTCAAAAAAACGGAGGGCGGCTTCGAGTTTTCCCACCAACTGGTCACCTTCATCAAGGAAATGGGCGGCTTTTGCACCGGCACGGCCGGATTCCCCGAGGGCCACATCGCCTGCAAGGAGGGGCGGGAGGTGGATTGGGACCGGTTGAAGGCCAAAATCGATTGCGGCGCAGATTTCGTTTTGACTCAGCTTTTCTTCGACAACGCCGATTTCTTCCGCTTTCGCGACCACCTGGCCAAACGGGGCGTGACGGTCCCACTCTGCCCCGGAATCATTTCCATTTTGAGCGCGCAGCAAATCAAGCGTTTCACCGCGCTGTGCGGCGCGGCCCTGCCTGCGCCGCTGCTGGACCGCCTCGAACAGTACGTGGACGACGATGAGGCCTGCGCGGAATTCGGCATCGAATACGCGACGCAACAGTGCGAGGAACTGCTGCGGCACGGCGCGCCGGGGCTGCATTTTTACACCCTGAACAAGGCCCGTTCCACCACCCAAATCCTGCGCAACCTCAAACTGGCTGGAGAAAGGAAGAAGTAAGAGGGAAGAATTAAGAAGCATGACTTCATAATTCTTAATTCTTCCTTCTGCCTTTATGAATCGCGCCGCATTGGAGAAGGTTGATTGCGAAGTCGCTTTCGACAATCTCACCCGCCAGCTTTATGCGACCGATGCCTCGATCTATCAGATCGAACCTGCCGCCGTGGCGTTTCCGCGAAATGCCACGCAGGCCGCTGCCGTTATCCGGGCCGCCGCCGACCAGGATCTGCCGCTGATTCCCCGTGGCGCGGGCACCGGCCTGGCGGGCGGGGCTATCGGCGACGGTTTGGTCGTCGAGTTCGCACGGTTCAATCGCGAAATCTCCAAACTGGACCGGGAACGCCGCACCGTCCGCGTCGGCGCGGGAGTGGTGCTGGATCAACTCAATGAATTTTTGAAGCCGGCCGGATTTTGCTTCGGACCGGACGTGGCGACCAGCTCGCGCGCCACACTGGGCGGCATGATCGCCAACAATTCCTCCGGCGCGCATGTTCCTGTTTATGGTGTTACGGCGGATCACGTTCAATCGTTGGAAGTTGTTTTGGCCGACGGACGAATCCAGACGCTGCGCAAGGGCGGGAATTCGAGCCTCGAAAAGCTGGTGGCCGGGGCCGCCGGCGAAATTCGGGAGCGCATGCCGGATGGCTTGCTCAAGCGCTGGCCGGGCTACGGCGTGGACCGCTTCTTGCGCGAGCCAAACGCCAGCCATCTCCTGGCGGGCAGCGAAGGGACATTGGCCGCGATCCTTTCTGCTGAGTTGAAAATCGTGCCCTTGCCGCGCCGCAAAAGCCTGGGCCTGATTTTTTTCGCCTCGGTGGCGGAGGCCATGCAGGCCACGGTGGAATTGCTCCCCCTCAAACCGGCAGCCATCGAGCACGTGGATCGCGCCCTGTTTGAACAAACCCGGGGCCAGTTGAATTTCAAGGCGGCGCGGGACTTGTTGCAGTTGGACGCGAAACCATGCGAGGCGATTTTGATCGTCGAATTCTTCGATGACGCCGGGGACCGCCTGGCCGCGTTGGGAGGCAAGTGGCTGGGCCTGCGCAATCTCCTCCTGCAGGACCCGGCCTCCATGAACCTGGTGTGGCACATGCGCAAAGCCGGCCTCTCCCTTTTGACCAGTTGCAAAGGAAACGCCAAACCGGTCCCGGGTGTCGAAGACACGGCGGTCCGGCCGCAACAACTGCCGGAATATGTGGCCGCGTTGCAATCCATTTTCGATCGGCGCCAGCTCAAGGCTTCCTTCTACGGCCATGCCGCCGCCGGGTTGCTCCACGTCCGTCCGGTGCTCGACCTGCATGAAGCGGGGGACGTGAAGAAATTTCGGGAGTTGGCCGATGAAGTGGCGGCGCTGGTGCGGCAGTTCAAAGGTTCGCTCTCGGCGGAACACGGCGTCGGCATTGCCCGCACCGAATTCGTGCCGGAGCAGCTCGGCCCCGGATTGCTCCGCCTGATGCGGGAGATAAAAAATGTATTTGACCCGCGCGGCTTGTTCAATCCGGGCAAACTGCTTCCCGACGGCCGCTTCAAGTTCGACACCAACCTCCGCTTAGGCGGGGGCTACGAACTTCCCCTGCCGTTTTCGCCCGTCCTGGCTTTTGCCGCCCGGGACGGCTCGTTCACGGCCAATCTCGAGCAATGCAACGGCTGCGGGGGCTGCCGCAAGGAAACGCCCACGATGTGCCCCACCTTCCTGGCGACGGGCGAGGAAATCATGTCCACCCGCGGCCGGGCCAACGCCATTCGCGCCGCGCTGGAATGCCGCGGCACGAAGGATGCATTGTGCTCCGCGGAAATTGAAATGGCGCTGGATAATTGCCTGTCTTGCAAAGCCTGCATGGTCGAGTGCCCTTCCAACGTGAACCTGACCCTGCTCAAGGCCGAACTGCTCCACGCCCGCCACGGGCGCCACGGCCTTTCCTGGCGCGAACGGCTCTTCAGTTCCGTGGACCTGCTGGGCCGGTTGGGTTGCCTGGCCCCGTCCCTGGCCAACCGGCTTTTGCAATCCGCCGCGCTGCGGCGCTGGGCGCATAGTCTTCTTGACATCTCGGAGCGGCGTCCCCTGCCGCCCTATGCCCCGGAACGGTTCGATCATTGGTTCGCGCGGCGGACGGCCCCTGCGGGCGGCGGGCGCGGACGGGTCTTTCTGTGGGACGACACCTTTGCGCGTTATCACGAGCCGCGCATCGCGCGGGCGGCGGTGGAGGTGCTGGAAGCGGCCGGATTTTCCACGGCCCTGGTCGCCAGCCGCAAATGCTGCGGGCGGCCCGCCTTCAGCCAGGGCCGTCTGGACAAGGCGGCGGCATTGGGCCGCCATAATTTGCAATTATTGACAACTGGCGGCGGCAACGAGCCTGTTCTGTTTCTCGAACCGTCGTGCTATTCCATGTTCGCCGAGGATTACCTGGAATTGAAACTGCCCGGCGCGGCGGAAGTGAAGGCGCGCTGTTTTCTGTTCGAGGAATTTGTGGAAAATTTGCTGGCGCGCGAACCCGGCGCGCTCGCCTTCAAGGCCGCGCCGGAGAAAATCGCCATTCACGCCCATTGCCACGCGAAATCGCTGTTGAACGTGGGTTTTATGAAACGCGTCATCGAGCGCATGCCAGGGCGTTCGGCGGCGTTGCTGGAAACGGGCTGCTGCGGCATGGCGGGGGCGTTCGGCGCGCTGGCGGACAAATACGAATTATCCGTCACAGTCGCCCAGCCGTTGCTGGCGCAGATTCAGGCCCAGCCGGCCGGGACGATTGTGGTGGCATCCGGCACCAGTTGCCGTCACCAGCTTGAACATCTTTCTGAGTGCCATCCCCGCCACATCGCCGAAGTGCTGGCGGCGGGGTTGAAGGGCTGAGAGGGTGAAGGCCGAAGTGAAACCTCGGCGGCGGCCAAGCCCGACTCGGTAGGGCGAGACCCTGTCGAGCCGTGACTCGATCGAGACGGGGTTCGACAGAGACTCAGCCTACCGAGCCGATTAATTCAAACACAATGGCGCTAAGTGCTCTGGCGCTCAAAAGCTTGCGCAAAAGCGCCTCTCTTCTCATTCTCAGGCCGTGCCCGCCGTCAACGGTACCGCCAATCGAAGCATAAAATGAAGCTGAGCCAATTCACCGCCTCGTTGTCATAAAGCCGTAAAGGCGTTCAAAGTTTTTGGACGCCGGGCAATCGTCGAACACTCCGGCGGGTATGAGCGGTGCAACTTTTTCAATGTTCGGTACACTCTTTCACGAGGAAATTTGATTGAGTTTCTTAAGAAAACTACGATATTAGACATAACAAATAAGCAACCTGCACCTGGAATGAAACAACCCGGCGGTGGCCGCGTGTCGTCGCTGATTTTAACGTCAAATTATTATGAATAACTCCGCCCATCAGCCCCGAAATATCGTCTCATTGCTTCTGTCGCTCGCCTGCTTCGCGCTGGCCACGCCGTCGCGCGCAGGCACGGCATATTGGACGCCCGGCGGCACGGATACCAACTGGTCAACGGGCGGCAACTGGACCGGCGGCACCGGCACCGCCGGCGTGCCCGGCGCAACCGATAACGTGATTTTTGGGCCGGTCGGAACGATTGCAACCCCTTTCGTCATCAGCAATTATGTGGACAGTGTCACCGGTAACTTCGGCGGCACGATCGGCTCGCTGGTATATTCAAATGGGGCAAACTATCATAACACGTTGATTGCGCCCGGAGTGACGCTGTTGGTCGATGGCGCGACTGCCGCCATCGCCTCATTGCAGGCGGCGGGCGACGTGTTCATGGTGGGGGGATCTGCCGTCGGCACGTCCGGGGGGGCCACCATTTCCGGTCCCGGAGCGACCCTGGTGGCAAGCAATACGGCCGGGCAATTTATCGTTTCCCAAGCCGGGACGGCCGCGGCGCTGAATCTGACGAACCTGGACAATTTTGTGACCTACGCCAGCCGGCTCGGCGTGGGCGTGCCGCCGAATTACGGCTGGGACGTGCTTACCGCGGCCGAAGGGGGAGCGTTGCAACTGGCGAAGACCAACTACATCTCGACCGTTTTCAGCATGGTCCCTGGCGTCACCACCAGCTACACCAACTGGTCTGGATACATTTATGTGTCAGGCCATGAAATTGAGGAAGCCATCGAGGTGGGCAACGGGGCGGACAACAGCATCGGCGCGGCCAGCTCAATTTTGCTGGGCCTGACCAATGGATTTTATATTGACAGCATGGGCGTGGGCAAATCCAAATCCGCCGGCTCGGCAGCGGTGGTGATGAAGTTCAACCCCGCCTTCATCAATCAAAGCCCAACGGCGTATTTTCGCGGCACCAACGGCAGCGCCTCGGGGCGCGTGGCCTTCCTGGCGATCGGCGATAACGCAACCGGTGGCTCATCTTCCAGTGGCGCGGCAGGAACGCTCGACTTTACGGGAGGATCAGTGGACGCAATGGTGGATTTGATGTTTCTGGCCATCGACAAGAATGGCAACACCAGCACTTCCACCCTCAACTCGGGCGTGCTGACCTTCACGGCGGGCAACGTCAACGTCAATTCACTGACTGCAGGAGCCCAGGAATCCTCCACTGCTGCCAATAATGAAGCCTGCGTCGGCACCGTCAACGTCGGTGGCGCCACGGCGGCTCTCACGGTCAATAACACGCTGGAATTGGGCCACACCACCATTGCCGCCCCGACTGGCACCGCCCCGGCCCGCACCCTGGGCGCGCTCAACATCACCAACGGCGCCGCTTACGTCAATAATATCATCGTGGGCAATCTGAGCACGAACAACAGCATCGTGGTCAACGGCGGCACGCTGATCGTATCCAACACGCTGGCGACCAACGTCAACGGTCTGGCCACTTTTACGCTCTCCGGTTCCACCCTGGGCCTGAATATTCCGGCCAGTGGTTCGCCGCTCAGTTTGACCAAGACCCTGGTCACCGGTGGTTCGACCAACGTCATTCAAATTTTGTCAGTGCCTGTTTTCTCCTCCTATCCGCAGCAGATCAAGCTGATCCAATACACCACCCTCTCGGGCACGGGATACAATTTCGGTTTCGGCGCGACTGCGTTGCCGCCTACGGCCCCCAATGCTTATCTGTCCAATAACGTGGCGGGCAAGTCAGTTGATCTCGTTCTGCCCAACGATCCGCGGCCGGTCATCGCTCTCCCGGAGCCTGCGAGCTACAGCGGCAACCTTGGCGACAATGTGAGCTTCACCGTTCTTGTCAACCCGGCCAGCGTGACGCCGCTCTCTTATCAGTGGTATTTTTACACGAATGGCGGCCCGACTAATCCAGTGGTTAACGGGGTGACGGTTGACAATGCCACCAACTCCGGCGCGACCAGCGCCACCCTCTCCATCGCCAACGGGCAGGCGGACGAAAACGGCAATTACTTTGCGGTGGTGACCAACGTTTACGGCTCGGCCGCCAGCAGCGTCGCCGTGCTTAACCTGAGCCAGAACTGCGTGCCGCCGACCATCACGGGGCCTGCGAACCAGACTGTCATCATGGGCAACAACGCCACTTTCACCGCCAGCGTTTCGGCCAATCCCACCGCCACGATTTCGTGGACTCGGAACGGGGTTGCGGTCGGCGGTGCCAGCTCGAGCAGCTTGACAGTGACCAACGTCCAATATCCCGGGGACGACCAGGCGGCTTACTGCATCATCGCCAGCAACGCCTGTGGCGTGCAGACCAACTGCGCCACCCTCTCGGTGATTTGGGGGCCGGTGCTCAGCAATCAACCCGTCAGCCTCGAGATCACCAACGGCCAGCAGGCCTCGTTTTCTGTGGCCGCTGGCGGCGTGCCACCCCCCGCCTATCAATGGAACTTCAATAACACTCCCATTTCCGGCGTGGCCAATCCAACCGCGCTGACCTCCAACCTGGTCATCTCCAGCGTATCGGCTGCGAATATGGGGACTTATTCTGTGACGGTTACCAACCAGGCGGGCACCGTGGTCAGTTCCGGTGCGACGCTGACCGTCGATTCGGCGAACCTGGCCATCACAGCCACGTCCCCGGCCAACACTCATACCGGCATTTGCTATGACACGCCGCTGGCGATCACGTTTAATCAGCCGCCCTCGGTCGGGACATCGGGCAAGATCCGCATTTACAACGCCGCCAGCCCCGCCACGCCGGTGGACACGGTGGACTTGAGCCTGGGTGCCCTGCAAACGCGGTCGGTCGGCGGTGTCGCGCTCAACTCCTACGCCGTGTTGATTAATGGAAATGTCGCCACCGTCTATCCTCATTCCAACGTGATGACGTTCAACCAGACTTATTACGTGACGATTGACAACGGCGCCTTCACCGATTCCACCGGGGCCAATTTTGCCGGCCTGACCAACACGAGTGCATGGACCTTCAGCACCAAGCTGACGGGTCCAGCCAACAGCACCAACCTGGTCGTGGCGGCTGACGGCAGCGGGGATTTCCTCACCCTGCAAGGCGCGGTCGATTTTGTGCCAGTCAATAATACGACACCGACAGTCATCAACGTGGGCATCGGGACCTTCCTGGAAATCATCCGTGTCAACACGAAAAACAACATTTCCATCATCGGCCAGAACCGGCTGCAAACGATCGTGGCCTATCCGAACAACAACATCATCAATCCCGCCAGCTCGACGCGGCCGTCCTTTGGCTTCACCTCGGCCAACGATTGTTCGGTGCAGAACCTGACCATCACCAACAGCACGCCACACGGCGGCTCGCAAGCGGAGGCTCTCTATATCAACTCCTCCAAGCGGTTCATCTGCCTCAACGCCAATGTGGACAGCTACCAGGACACCATCCTCTGCAACGCGCCAGGCGACCAGGAGTACATCCAGGACAGCCATGTGCAGGGCGACACGGACTTCATCTGGGGAGAAGGGACGCTCTATGCGACCAATTGCGAGCTGATGTCCATGACCTCGGGCGGCCACTTGACGCAGCCGAGAACGCTGCCAGGCAGCAACGGTCTTGCCTTTGTCAATTGCCTGATTGACGGCGCCAGCGGCGTGACTAACAGCGACTTGGGTCGCGACGCCGCTAACAGCGCCAACGGCAATTATTTTTACGGGCAGGATGCCTATATCAATTGCACGATTGACACCAACGTCATCACCCCTGCCGGCTGGGTGCTTGGCAGCGGAACGCTGGTCGCGAACACGACCGACCTGCGTTTCTGGGAATTTGACAGCGTGGACACCAACGGCAATCCCGTGAACACCAGCTCCCGCGTGGCCTGGTCCACGGAAATCGACGGCAACACGGCGACGAACGACGTGCAGAATGTCTCCGCCTGGTTCTCTGGCTGGACTCCGGCCCTGGCCCCGAACATCATCGGCCAGCCGCAAAGTCTGTCCGTCGCGGGCGGGGCGTCCGCGCAATTCTCCCTCAGCGCCACAGGCATTCCTGCGGCAAGCTATCAATGGCTGTTCAATGGCAATCCCGTGGGTACAAACGGCCCGACATACGCCATCGCCGCCGCCAATGCCAACTATGCCGGAACCTACACGGTGGTGGTTTCCAACCCGTCCGGCTCCGTCACGAGCAGCCCGGCCATTCTAACCGTGGGTAATACCACGCCCACTTTGGGCTCCATCTCCGACCAGACGGTCAATGTCGGCGTGACTGTAACTGTCAACGATGTCGCCACCGATCCGGATGTGCCCGCGCAAACGCTGGCTTACAGCCTTTTGAGCGGCCCGTCCGGTGCGTCAGTTGCCTCTGCAACCGGCATGTTCACCTGGCGTCCGCCAGCCAGCGCGGCGGGCACGACCAACCCGGTTCAGGTTGTGGCCACAGACAACGGCACGCCCAGTCTGAGCGCCACGAACGGCTTCAATGTCATCGTGAATCCTTTGACGCAACCGAACCTTACCACACTCTCGTATTCGAATGGCCAGTTCAGCTTGTCGGTGTCCGGCGAGGTCGGGCCTGATTACGCTCTGCAAGTTTCGACGAACTTGTCCAGCGGCATATGGGTTACCCTGCTTGAGAGCAATTCCCCGCCGTCGCCGTTCACGTTTACTGATATAAACGCGACCAACGCGCAACAGTTCTATCGGATCCTCGTTGGGCCGCCGTTGCCCTGACAGGCATTCTTAACCGTGTTCCACTTGGGCATCACGGCCCAAGTGGAACTTTTTGGCCATTTACTGAGTCACTATGGCTCACTGTGACACGACATTACAACTGTGCCATCTATCATAATATGCTTATATACAATTTGTTATGACTTCGTCATCGGCTGGCACTGCACATGCTCTTAAATCCTCGTGTGCGGAATTGCCCGTTCGAGTGGGCGGCCAATTTCTCCACCGTCTCAACCGGACATAACGAGGCAGACTCCGGTTGGATACGAACTGAATTTGTCTGCGAAAGAAAAGGTTTGTATGAATACATTGACACGATGGAATCCACTCCGCGAGATGGAGCGGATGTCCTCACTGTTGGATTGGACCCCTAATCTGTTCAGACGCGCCAATTTGGTGCCGGACGATGAAAACATCACGATCCCGGAATGGTCGCCCCTGGTGGACATTGCCGAGGACGACAAGGAATACCTCATCAAGGTTGAACTGCCCGAAGTGCAAAAGGAGGACGTCAAAGTGACAATCGAAAACGGCACCCTGACCATTTCCGGCGAACGCAAAGTGGAGAAGGAGGAGAAGGGCCGAAAGTTCCATCGCATGGAACGCTATTATGGCCGGTTTGAGCGGAACTTCAGCATCCCCGACGACGCCCAGGGGGATCATGTGAAGGCGGAGTTCAAGGACGGCCTGCTGCGCGTGCATCTTGCCAAGAGCGAGAAAGCCCGTCCGAAACAAATCGAAGTGAGCGTTTCGTAAGGCGGATCAGGACGGGAACGCGTCCTTGTGACGCGTTTCCGCGGGCGGCAGATCCGCAGAAACTTCTCGCTTCGCGCGCCGGAATTTTCAATTCTGGCGCGTGCCCAAATGGGTCAAAATGTTGCTGGGGGTTTTGCTGCTGCCCGTTTGCCTGGGCACCGCCCAGGCGCTGTGGAAGATCCTTTTCGCCTCCGCCGCCATGGCAGAGCGGGTGTGGTTGCCATTGCTGGCGGGGGCGGCTTGTTGGGTCGTCATCTTTCTGCTCCTTCCCAAACCAATGTGGATTTATGTGTTCGGACATGAACTGACACACGCGGTCTGGACCTGGATTTTTGGCGGCCGTGTCAAACGGTTCCAAGCCGCTTCGGACGGCGGGCAGGTCATCACCACCAAAAGCAATTTCATCATCGCGCTGGCGCCGTATTTTTTCCCGCTCTATGCCGTGCTGGTGGTGGCGGTTTTTTTCGTCGGCGATCTGCTTTGGCAGTGGCGCCGCGCTTACCTGTCCTGGTTTCATCTGCTGCTCGGCGCGGCCTACGCCTTTCACGTCACACTGACCTGGGAGATATTGAAGAACCGCCAGACAGACATCATCAGCCAGGGGAGGCTCTTCTCGGCGGTTGTTATTTTTCTGGGCAACGCTATGGTGCTCGTCGTCGCGGTCCCGCTCCTGACCGGACACAGCCTTCTGCACGCCCTGGGGCTGTGGTTCGATTGCAATCGCACTATAATGGAGCGCGTGGCAAATATGCTCTGATGCCCCGATTCCAAAAAGCGTGATAAAAAGCGCAATTACACTTGCGGATGGGCGGGAATTGAGGCGAAATGCAGAAGGATTTATATGAACCTTGGCGATATTTTGAGCTTGGAGAACATTCTCCCGGACTTGCCAGCGACAAACCGGTGGGAGGCCATTGATCAGTTGATCGATAATTTGGTGGCCACCCATAAAATCGAACCCGCCAACCGCGAGGCCATTGTTGCCGTGGTCAAAAAGCGCGAGTCGTCCATGAGCACCGGCATCGGCTTCGGCATCGGCATCCCCCACGCCTCGACGGACTTGATCCACGAAGTGGTCGGCGCGCTGGGCCGCGCGAACAAGGGGATGGATTTCGACGCTCTCGACAATCAGCCGGTCAACCTGGTCATGCTTTTCCTGGTGCCGCAGGGACAATTTCAAAAACATCTTCATACCCTGGCCAACATCGCCAAGCTGCTTCACATCAAGGAATTTCGGCAGGAACTCGAACAAGCCCCAGACGCCGCGGCCATGTATGCCATCATCAAGAAGTATTCCGAGCCGGCCTAGTCGGCCTGCTTGCCCGGGCCAATAGGAGGGATATTCTTAACCAGGCGATTCTGTGCTCCACAAAATCCTCGAACAAAAGTTGCAACAAGCCGCCGCGACGGTCCTGCCCGGCGCCGATGTGGACAGCGTGCGGGTGCGGCCTTGTCCTGACCCGAAGTTCGGCGATTATCAGAGCAACGCCTTGATGGCTCTGGCCAAGGCGCGAAAAATGAATCCGCGCCAGTTGGCCACTGACGTGGCTGCGAAACTGGACATCGCCCAATGGTGCGAACCAGTCCAGGTGGCGGGCGCCGGCTTCCTCAATTTCCGGCTCAAGCCTTCCGCCGTGGCGGCGGCGTTGCGCGATCCCGCCCGGGGCGGCCCTTTGTTCTTCCAGAAAACAGACCAGCCGCGGTGCATTGTTATTGACTTCAGCTCTCCCAATGTCGCCAAGCCGATGCATGTCGGGCACATTCGTTCCACCATTTTGGGGGATTCGCTGGCGCGCCTGTTTCGCTTGCTGGGGCACCGCGTCATAACGGACAATCACATCGGCGACTGGGGAACGCAGTTCGGCAAACTGCTCATCGGCTGGAAGTCGGGCCTCAACGCGGAGGCGTTGCGCGCGGACGCCATCGGCGAGATGGAGCGCCTCTACCAAATGATCAACCGCGCCTGCGAACAGGACCCCAAAACCCTGGAAGCCGCCCGCCAGGAATTGGTCAAATTGCAAGGCGGCGACGAGGAAAACCTGCGCATCTGGCGGGAGATGATCGCCCTCTCCGAATCGCAATTCCAGCGCGTCTATGCCCGGCTCGGCGTCACCTTCGATTGCCAGTTTGGCGAAAGCTATTACAACCCCCGCCTCCCGGAAGTGGTGCGCGAACTGGCCGGGCGCGGCCTGGCCCGGACAAGCGAAGGCGCGAGCGTGGTTTTCTTCGACGGCATTCCGGAGCTGAAAGACCATCCGGCCATGGTGCAAAAAAGCGACGGCGGCTTCAACTACACCACCACGGATCTGGCCACGCTGCAATTCCGCCTCGAAGGCGGGACCTGGGGGGCGAAACCCGACGACATTATTTATGTGACAGGCGCTCCGCAGCAGCTTCATTTTCAGCAAATTTTCGCAATTTTTCACCTTTGGCATCCCGGGGCGGCCGTGAACCTCGCCCACGTCTGGTTCGGTTCCGTCCTGGGCGAGGACGGACGGCCGTTTAAAACCCGCTCCGGCGACACCGTCCGCTTGGAAGATTTGCTGGATGAAGCCGAGGACCGGGCCTTCAAGGTCGTTTCGGAAAAGAATCCGGAACTGGCCCAAGCCGCGCAACGGGAGATCGCGCGGGTGGTCGGTCTGGGTGCGATCAAATACGCCGATCTGTCGCAGAACCGGCAGAGCGACTACCTTTTCAGTTGGAACAAAATGCTGTCGCTTCAAGGCAACACCGCGCCCTATCTGCTTTACGCCTACACCCGCGTGCGCAGCATCTTCCGCAAAGGCGGTGAAACCAGCCCTGAAGCCGGAACGGAGTTCGCGCTGGAAGCCGCGGAGGAGACGGCCCTGGCGCGGCACCTCCTGAATTTTGGCCTCGCGCTGGAAGGGGCGGCGGAGGACTACCGCCCCAATTTCCTATGCTCCTATCTTTACGAACTGGCGGGCCATTTCGCGCGGTTTTATGAAAACTGCCCGGTGCTCAAGGCCGATGGCCCTTCGCGCCGCTCGCGGCTCGGCCTGTGTGACCTCACCGCGCGCGTGCTCAAGCAGGGCCTCGAAACTCTGGGCATCGAGACCACCGAGCAGATGTGACGGGGGCGGATTACTGCCCCTCTTTGCCAGTCAAGCCGATTTTCTGCAACGCGGCAAAGACATCCGCATCATTAAAATCGCCGGTGACAGTGAAGGAGGAGACTCCCTTGGTTGCGGTGTTGGTCACCACGCCTGGCACCTCCGCCAAGGCATGATTGATGGCCTTCACACACTTGGGGCAGCAGACGTGGGTGTCCACCACCTTCAATGATTGCACCTTGACGCCTTTGGCCCCTGTGGACGAGTCGATTTTAATGCCAGGGTCCGAGGATGTGCCGAAATAGCCGGCCTTGACCAGCGCATCGGCGGCCTTTTGCACCGCGGCCTTGTCCGGCCCGGTGATCATCACCTCCTCCGCATCCTTGTCCGCCACGGCCTTGATGCCGTCGATGCCCTCGACGGCCTTGGCCACTCCCTTGACGCAACTCTGGCAGCAGAGGTGGACATTGCTGATTTTGACGGTGACATCCTCCGCCTGCGCCAATTGGGCGAAGGCCAGGACCGTGACAACTGAAAGCAGAATGGATTTCATAAGCGCACTCTTTCTATAAATGGTTCAAGTGACAGACTAATTGATCGCAACAACAAAACTAAATATAAGCGGCCTCACCCAGGCTGGTCAAGTGCTTTCCAACTCCTGCTCCTAATCTTAATACCCAATAAATCCTCCAGCTCTGCTGGAGAGACTCCCAGAGTTTGACAGCTCCGGGAGTCATGGGGAGCCTCCTGTTCGTGAACCGCTCAAAGTTTACGAAAGGAGACAATAA
>JBKQUS010000190.1:0-3866 GCA_052325505.1 Limisphaerales bacterium | reverse complement strand
AGCGGTTCCGCCGTTTGGTTCCTCCGCCACGCCTGCTCGCCGGCCATCTTCCAAGCCATTCAACAAATGCCGGAGAGCGCCAGGATCACCGATGGACACCTCGCCGGTTTTGATGCCACGCTCGTTGCCGAAACGAAGTTCCTCGCCATCGCCGTTACACCGGACACTTCCGACCAGATCGGGCAAAGCGCCGATATCCAGATCCAGCTTCGCCCCACGGATATTCGCATCGGCTCGGTTTTTCGTCCCGACTGGGGTTGGGCATTCGATTACGGGCCGGGCGCGGCATTAGACCTGAGCCGTTCCAATCTGGAGCCGTGGTGGGGTGCCTGGCAGCCGATTCTGCTGACGGCAGCCGGTCTTTCGGTTCTGGCGCTATTGTTCGTAATTTGGGCGGTCATGGCTTTATTCTATACAGTGCCGGCAAAACTTATTGCCTGGTTCGCAGACCGCCAGCTCTCATGGGCCGGGGCGTGGCGATTAAGTTCAGCCGCCTTGCTGCCGGGGGCGCTCCTCATGGGTGCCGCTGTTTTGCTCTATGGATGGCAGGCAGTGGACTTAATCGGGCTAGTTTTGTTCTTCGTGGCACACATGCTAATGGGCTGGACGTACCTCATCGGGGGAGTTTGCGCATGTCCCCTGCTACATCCCGACATTCTCAGGCAGAACCCATTCAGCGCCTGATACTTGCGAATCCTCTGCCAAACGCGTCCCCGGTTTGCGTATTTGATGGTGGCATGGCGTTTGCTTAACCAGAACTGATGAAGATTGCTCTCAGAGCAAAGCGCGTGAGACATCGCCATAGAGAGAAATCAAACACTGGAACTTATGCCGAATAAAAATGACCCTCGCAAGCACGATGAGAATTTTAAGCGCGCCGCTGTTGACTACCTGCAAAAGACCGGCAGCACCGTGGAAGAGGCAGCCGCCGAACTGGGCGTCCAGGCAACTGACTTGCGGAATTGGAACAAGAAGGCGGCTTTAAAGCAGCAGCCTGCCAAAAACTTGACAGGCATCGCCCAATTGAAAGCGGAGAACGAAGCCCTGCGCAACGAGGTCCTGCATTTGCAAGTGCAGTGGGACATTTTGAAGACCACCCTGGGCGTCCTTTCCACAACGGTTGGCACCCACGAACCGGTCTGAGCACGGCACGAAAGGCCGCAAATTCCATTGCTTGATAGATCTGGCGCGCGCCGGCGATCATAGCAATTCGTCCCGCTGGAACAGGGCCAGCAACGGAATCCCCAGGGCCGCGATTTTCTCCCGTCCCCCTTCCTGGCGGTCCACCAGCACGGCGGCAAAAGCCACGCGGCCGCCTTCCTGGACCACCGCGTTGATGGCGGTGATGGTGGAGTTGCCGCTCGTCACCACGTCATCGACCACCGCCACCGTGTCGCCCGCCCTGAAATTGCCTTCGATCAGCTTTGTCTGCCCGTGCCCTTTGGGCGCTTTGCGAACACAGAACATTCGCAGCACCTCTGCGTCCCCGGCCCAACACGAAATCATCCCCGTGGCCAGCGCCACCGGGTCCGCCCCCATCGTCAATCCCCCCACCGCATCGATGCGCAGGCCCCTGCTCTTCTCCTCCCGCCGCACCAGCGCGTGCATCAATTGGCCGATCAGCCACGCACCACGCGCATCCAGCGTCGTCAGCCGGCAATCGATGTAGTAGTTGCTTTTGGCTCCGGACGAGAGCGTGAAATCGCCGTGGAAAACGGATTTGGCGCGCAGAATGTCCAGCAACTCCGTCCTTAGTGAGTCAATACTTTCCTTCCTTGGCATGGCCGCTGTCCCCTGCCCCGTCTCAAGCCTGCCAGCCGTGGCGGTTGTGCCGCTGCAAGAAGCGCGACGCTCCGGGCTGGTTGGGCGATTTCATGTTCGGCCCGTCCCATTCCATCCGCTGCCCTTCGCCCAGGCGCACAGCCACGCAGCCGAGCAGGATCACCTCCGCCAGGTAGCCGGCGATGTCGAAGTTGGAGTAAGCCGGCGTCCCGTCCTTCATCATGCTGAACCATTCCTTCATGTGGCCCGGTGAACGCGGGATGGTCTGGGGCACGGCCTTGACCGCCTCGTGCTCGTCGCCGGGGACAAAGTCTTTGTCGTTGTGCAAAGCCAGATAAAACTCCGCGCCGTAATCGTCGGGCGAGAACAATTGCCCTTTGTCGCCGATGATGAGCGCGCCGCTGCGGGGCACGTCGTCGTAGATGCTCATCACCTCGCGCAGGATGCCGGCGTCCGGGCGCAAAGGCTTGATGTCATCTTTGGGGTTGCCGTCATACCACCAGAACTTCAGCGGCGGCAGCCCGTCGCGTTCAGGAAAATCGAAACGGATGCGCGAGGTTTTTGGAAAAGTCTCGGGATAAATGCGCGAGGCCACTTCGCATTCCACCACGTCCGGATAGCCCAGCTTCAATCCGCGGAAGGGCATGTTCACCGTATGGCAGGCCATGTCCCCCAGCGCTCCGGTGCCAAAGTCGAACCAGCCCCGCCAGTTGAACTGATGATAGATGCCCTCCTTAAAAGGGCGCTTGGGCGCGGGGCCGAGCCACGCATCCCAGTTCAGCGAAGCCGGCACAATGTCCTGGCCGACGGGACGGGCCAAGCCTTGGGGCCAAATCGGGCGGTTGGTCCAGACATGCAATTCCCTCGCGTCGCCGATCACGCCGGCCTGGAGCACCTCCACCGCCCGGCGCAGCCCGTCGGCGGCGCTGCCTTGATTGCCCATTTGCGTGGCCAGATTCTTCTCTTTGGCCAGTTGCCGCACGATGCGCGCTTCGTGGACTGTTTGCACCAGCGGTTTCTGGCAGAAGCAATGCTTGCCCATCTTCATCGCCCGTATCGCCGCCACGCCGTGGTTGTGGTCGGGTGTGGAAATGGTCACCGCGTCGATATCCTTGCCCATCTTGTCGAACATTTGGCGGTAATCGCGGAATTGCTTTAAATCCGGATATTTATCGGCGAACTGGCTGACTTTCTTGCCCAGGTTCTCCGTGTCCACGTCGCACAGCGCAACGATGTTGGCCCCGCATCTGGCGGCGTCGTTGGTGTCGCTGTCCCCTTTGCCGGCGCAACCGATACAAGCGAGATTGATGCGATCGTTGGCCCCAAGGACCCTCCCGATGTAAGGAAAGGAAAAGGCCGCGGCGCCGACCGCCAAGGTGGTGCGCCGGATGAACTTGCGGCGCGACAAGCCATTCACCGGTGATGATTCGAGAGAGTGCGTTGCTTTCATGGATATATCAAATAACCCCACAGGCTCCCACACAATCCCGGATTCCGCAAGACTCTCCGCTCTGACAGACTTCCCGCCGCAGGCGCAAGAGCAAGGAGAGCGCGAAACGAAGATGGGCCATGGGATTAGATTCTAAGCGTGAAAATGTCGTCAAATTATCTCTCAGATATTCAGGGGCTCGCGGCGCTCGCCCCACCCGGGAGGGCGGAGCGCCGCGACGCCCAAATTTCAAATATCTTTGGCTAGGATTAAGATTACGATTAGGATTTTTTGGAGACCCCCCCATACCCCCGAAAATTTTTCGAAAAATCCGAAAAACAGCTTCCGCCCTTTTTGAGGGGAAAGCACTGGCAAGCAGCAGGTTCCAATCGGAAAATGGCAAAAATCGATTTTTCACTTTTTTCGGATTTCATGGTTCTTTCGGATCATTTAGGATTTATTTTTTGGTCGAAACAGGTCGAAACAGGTCGAAACAGGTCGAAACAGGTCGAAACGAGGAGGGGCGACGCTGCTGCGGGGGCGAGCCGTCACAAACTGCCCTGTGCATTGCACGGATTTCGGCATTTTTGGCATTTTTAAATTATTTCCTCTATTCGGTTGACAGACCATCCGATTCCCCCAGCCCCGTTTGGAG
>JBKQUS010000189.1:0-78996 GCA_052325505.1 Limisphaerales bacterium | reverse complement strand
CAATCGGCCACCTCGCCATCGGTCACGGAATTTTTGACAACCGCGATGAATGGTTCAGCGGAAAGGCCGGCGGCCTTGAGCCATGCGCCGTCGAAGCCGTTGGTAAAATTCTCCTGGTAATCGGCATGAAGTTTGCCAGCCAGATGCAGCCGGATTTTATCCACGAACCGGGGCAGATAGACCCAGCCCGACATCATTTCGCGCGGACTGCGCGGATAAATAATTTTTTCCATAAGGGCATCATCCCGCAAGACCAATCCGCTGTCAACTGCGTGACCATTTCTGAGACGACTTCTGCGGGATGGGGATTTTAAACTGCGGCTTGGCTTTGGAAAAATATCTGTCCAGAACGTGGGTCTATTGCGGCCTGATCTGGCTCTTTGCGCTCCTGGTTTGGGGAACCACGGTTCGGTATGGGTTTGTCTGCGGTGATTCCGTGTTGGAGGTGCAAAACACGAGGATCCGCCCGCTCAAGAACATCCCGGCGATTTTCACGTCCGTGAAGGCGCAATCCAATGAGGTGGCGCCGAGTTTTCGCCCGGTGCGCGCCGCTTGCAAAAAGAAATCGAGCAGGAATTGAAAACCGCCAATGCCCCCGCGGCGCCCACGCCAAAGTGAGCAATTTGCCACCAGCCGCGAACGCGAAACTCAAGGCTTGACGTCCGGGGAAGAGTGACATATATTGTTTTCGACATCGAAAATCATAATTGGTGCATGAACGAAGTTGATCGGGAAATACTTTTGAGCTTTTGGAAGGTCCATATCCTGCATCACGCGGGCGAAGAACCGATTCATGGCCAATGGATTATCAACGAACTGCGCCGCCACGGCTATGAAATCAGCCCCGGCACCCTTTACCCGCTGCTCCAAAGGTTGGTGCGACGTGGTTGGCTTGGCGTCACCGCGCAAGGGAAGGGACGGCGGTCGCGGAAGGACTACCGGCTGACGCCAAAGGGGAAAAAGGTCCTTAAACTGATCCGGGCACAAATCCAGGAGCTTTACGACGAAGTTGTGGCGGAACAGGAAAAACGAAAATCTGAATGAAATGACTATGTTTAGAGATCAAATAACACCGCCCACCCAGGGCGCCAAGCCATGAAAGAAGTGGTTTTACTGGGTCATGTGCTGTTCGGGGCGGGTTGTCTCCTCACGACAATCTGGCTTTTTGTGGATGTGTTGAACGCGCACGAGGGGAACCTGGCTCGAATACGATGGATGAGCCGGGCGGCAGCGGTCTTCATGTGGCTTGCTTTTGTGGTGGGCGGCTATTGGTATGTTGTCTTCTACGAAGCGGACAAAAGCATCATTCTCAAGGGACCCTGGCCGTTTGCGCATAACTACTTCATGGAGACAAAGGAGCATTTCGTCATCACGCTGTTGCTGCTGGCCACCTATCTTCCCATCGCGGCTTCAAACAATCTGGCGGCGAACAGGGAGGCGCGGCGGCTGACGCTGTGCGTGGCGGCGCTGGTCGCGGCGCTGGCCTTGCTGGCCGAGGGGCACGGCGCGATCATTGCGATGGGGGTGAAGGTGGCGCTTCTGGCCAAACCAAATTGAAACCATGGAAAATACCGCCGTCTCCAAGCATACGATTTCATTCGGGTTGTCCCTAGCCCTCTGCGCCGTGCTCAACGCCCTGCTGGTGATCGCCAAGGAGAAGAGCAAGGCTGTCGAGGATTGGATGCAAAGAATGACCGGCAGTCATTGGGTCACCCATGTTGCCATTGTTCTCGCCGTCTTTGTTGTGTTCGGCTTTGTCTTGGCCGGGATGAATCGCGGGCAGGGGCCGAAAACGCCTCTCAATCGTTTGACCTGCATTGTTTGTACGGGAGTGATTGCAGGCGTTCTCATCGTGCTGGGCTTTTATTTGGTCGCCGATTAAGAGATCTGTCATGCATGTCAAACAACACTTGCGCATTGTTGCTCTGTCGGCCGTGGTCAGCCTGGGGATGGTTGGAGCCGCCCTGGGCGGTCCGCCGTTCGTCACCGACGACCCGGAGCCGGTGGAATACCAGAATTGGGAATTTTATGTCGCTTCGATGCATTCGGAGCTCAGTGGCGACTGGTCCGGCACCGCCCCGCACTTTGAAGTCAACTATGGAGCGGCGCCAGATTTGCAGCTTCACATGATCATGCCCCTGGCTTACGACTCGCCGCCGGAGGGAGCCGCGCATTACGGGCCGGGCGACCTCGAACTGGGCGCAAAATACCGGTTTGTCCAGGAGACGAATGGGTGGCCCCAAGTGGGGGTTTTTCCGTTGGTGGAACTGCCGACCGGCAGCGAGCGCGACAATCTCGGCAACGGCCACACCCAGGCCTTTCTCCCCTTGTGGATACAGAAGAGTTGGGGTTCGTGGACGGCTTACGGCGGGGGTGGCTACGGTCTCAATTCCTTTTCCGGCCATGACAACTGGGGGTTTGCCGGGGGGGTGTTGCAGAAGCAGGTTTGGACCAATATCCTGATTGGCGCCGAGGTGTATCATCAGACGCTTTATGAAACCGATTTTCCCAATTTCGGCACCGCGTTCAACGTCGGCACGGTCATTGATTTCAGCGAGCATCAACATTTGCTTTTTTCCGCCGGCCGATGCCTCGACGGCCCGATCAAGTTCCAATGCTACATCGCCTGGCAATTCACGTTCGACAACAGCTTCTTCAAGTCGCTTCTCCATCCCGGACCCGGTAGATGACCGCAGCGTCCGCTCCCAATGCCCAATGGGTCGGCTGCCATCTCCCGGACTTTTTCCACATGGAAATGAGCGGAAAGCGGTGGATGTCCTTCGAGGCCGGAACGAGACTTGCCGGGGGTGGGCGAAGAGGATAAAACGAAGCGGCGCTGGCAGACCGGTTGGACCAAAAACGACCATGAAGCCCAAAAACCGACGGTTTACGTGAAATGATCACAAACCAAGAGCGGGTGCAGCGAGCCGTCCGCGAGGACGTCGGCATTGTGCCGTACGATTCTCGCTGGCCGGAGATGTTCCGGCGCGAGGCGGACCATCTGCGCTCCTCTGTGCCTTCTCCGCTCATCCTGCGCATCGAGCACTTCGGAAGTACTGCCGTTCCGGGACTCGCCGCCAAGCCGATTGTGGACATGCTCGTTCAAGTGAGCAGCCTGCGGGCAGCCCGAAGCAAGATTGTCCCGATCCTTGAGGCGCAGGGTTACGAATACTTTTGGCGTCCCAGCTTCGGAGACGACACCCCTCCGTGGTATGCGTTCTTTATCCGGCGCGATGAGCGGGGCATCCGCACGCATCACATTCACATGGTGACCAGCGGACGGGCTTTTCGCGGGCATTGGGAGCGCCTGCTGTTTCGCGATTATCTCATTGACCACCCGGAAGCCGCCCGTGCTTACGAGCGGATCAAGAGAGACCTCGCCGCCGCGCATCCGAATGATCGCGTCGCTTACACCAACGGCAAGACAAAGTTCATCCAGCAAATCATGACCATGGCCAGGAAGTCCAAATGAAGTCACCGGCAACCATGCTGACCATCGTCCAAATCCGCCAGTGGCCGGCGGCGGCCATCGAAGAATTTCTCGCCGAAAGCGAACAGGAGGGCTTCCGTTTTGTCAGGCGCGCGCAGGAGGAATGGCTCTCAGGCGCGAATACATTCTCGAAAGAAGGCGAGGCGCTCTTTGGCGTTTTTGCAGGGGAACGCCTCCTGGCCATGGGCGGCATCAATCGTGAATCCGCACGTCACGGTCGTTTGCGCCGCTTCTATGTGCGTCGTGAAGAAAGAAGAAGAGGAATTGGCAGGCAACTGGCGCAGCATCTGCTCGCTTTCGCAAGCCGCCACTACTCGCGGGTCGGCCTGCGTTGCGACACAGACGCCGCGGACCGGTTTTATCGCGCCGTCGGGTTCAGCCGGACAAGTTCGGATGCAGGTTTTACCCATGTGATTGTACTGACGCGGTGATAATCCGTCACAGGGCAAAGGCTGAGGCTGATCTGCCGTCGTTGTGCTGTGACGCGACTAGAGGCTAAAATTGGAAAGGCTAAAAGGCCGAACGCATGGCACACGTGAACCTGCTCAGACAGAAGAGAAAGCCCGCATACGTCCTTTCTCCCGGCGCGGAGAGGACTCTAGCTGAAAGCATCCTTTCCAAGTTGCAAAGAATCGGGATCTCATCGCAGAGCCGTTAAGAAACCAGGCCTGAGAATTGGGAATGATCCCTTTTCCGGTGGAATTTCGCACTGTTGGATGGAACAATGGATAATGGACAATTTCCCTCTCCCTGTCCCTCTCCCCGCTGCGCGGGGCGAGGGGAAGGCATGCGACAAGCCCGGCTCACGGTTCACCGGCGGGGCAATCTTGACTTTGGCGGGGATTTGCCAAAGCTATGGGCCAGAGGCATGAGCATCAATCAGGATTCCATCGAGCAGCTTCGAATCAAGCGCGGGCCGGAAAGGAAGGGTTCCTCCTTTTCGTGGCTTGCCGCGGTCGTTCTTGTTGTGGCTCTTGCCGCGGGCGCGGCGGTTTGGTGGCATGGGCGCGCGGATGGCATCGAAGTTCAAACCGTCGCGGCGCGTCAGCTTGGCGGCGGCGGGGCTGATCACACGATCCTGAACGCCTCCGGTTATGTCACGGCCCGGCGGGAGGCGACTGTCTCCGCCAAGGTCACGGGCAAAGTCACCGAAGTGCTGATCGAGGAGGGAATGAAGGTCAAGGAAGGCCAGGTGCTGGCCCGGCTGGACGATTCCAATGTCAGGACCAGCCTGGACGTTGCGGAGGCGGAATTGCGGTCCACCCGTCTCACTCTCGAAGAAACGCGCGCCCAACTCAAACAAGCCGACCTTGAATTCGCACGTGACACCGAGCTGGCCAAATCAAAGTTCATCTCGCCCTCCGATCTGGACAAGGCCGAGTCCGACGCCATGACGTTGCGAGCACGAGTCATCCGCCAGCAACAGGACATCACGACCTCGGAACGCCAGGTGGCGCTCTGGCAACAGCAGATTGAAGACATGGTCATCCGCGCGCCCTTCGACGGAGTGATCACGACCAAGAACGCGCAGCCTGGCGAAATGATTTCCCCGATTTCCGCCGGCGGCGGGTTTACGCGAACGGGCATCGGCACGGTGGTGGATATGAACTCGCTCGAGATCGAGCTGGATGTCAACGAGAATTACATCAACCGCGTCGAGCCAGCCCAACCGGCTGAGGCGACCCTGGACGCCTACCCCGATTGGAAAATCCCCTGCAAGGTCATCGCCATCATCCCCACGGCGGACCGCCAGAAATCGACCGTTAAGGTGCGCGTTGGTTTTGACAAGCTCGACCCGCGCATTCTGCCGGACATGTCGGTCAAGGTGGCCTTTCGCGAGACGGCCGCCGCGCCCGCGGCCGTGACCCGCGCCGTCCTCGTTCCCAAAAGCGCCCTGCTAAGCCAGGACGGCCTCGATGTCGTCTTTGTCGCCCAAGGCGGACGCGCCGAACGCCGCGCCGTGACCGTGCTCGACACGCAGGGGGACGATACCGTCTTGAGCGCGGGCGTGGGCGCGGGCGAAATAATTGTTGTCAATCCGCCGTCCACCCTGAAGGATGGAGCGCCGGTAAAGGAGAAAAAATCATGAGCGAAAGTCAAACAACCGATGGCGCACTGGTGCGGGTGGAGCGCGTCGAAAAAGTGTTTCATCGCGGCTCCGAAGACATCCACGTGCTGTCGGACTTGAACCTTGAAGTTCCCGCGCGCGAGTTCCTCGCCCTGATGGGGCCGTCGGGATCGGGCAAGAGCACGCTGCTCAATTTGATCGGCGGATTGGACCGCCCCACCAAAGGAACGATGACGGTGGGGGGCGAGCGGGTGGATGAGCTGTCCGACCGGGAACTGGCCCATTGGCGGGCGCGGCACGTTGGTTTCATTTTCCAGCTTTACAACCTGATGCCCGTGCTCAATGCGGAACAAAACGTGGAACTCCCGCTCCTGCTCACCCACCTTTCCAAGGCCGAGCGCAGAGAACACGTCCGGGCCGCCCTGGAGGTTGTTGGGTTGTCCAATCGCGGCAAACATTTTCCCCGCACCCTTTCCGGCGGCGAACAGCAACGGGTGGGGATTGCGCGCGGCATTGTGACCGACCCCACCATCCTGCTCTGCGACGAGCCTACGGGCGATCTTGATCGCAAGGCCGGGGACGGCATCCTCGATCTGTTGCAGGCGCTCAATCGCGAACACGGCAAGACCATCATCATGGTCACGCACGATCCCCATGCTTCCAAGCGCGCCGCACGAACAGTTTATCTGGACAAAGGCCAGCTCGGCAACGAGCCGCTGCAATGAAATTCGCCCATCTCATTTGGTGCAATCTCAAGCGCAAGAAGTTGCGGACGTTCCTCACGCTGCTCTCCATTCTGGTCGCCTTCGTTTTGTTTGGCATGCTCATGGCCATCAAACAGGCCCTTTCCGGCGGCGTGCAATTGGCGGGGGCTGACCGGCTGATGGTGCGCGACAAGGTTTCCATCATCCAGTTCCTGCCCGCGAGTTACAAAGCGCGCATGGAGCGGATTCCGGGCGTGGCTTTTGCCACCCATCAAACGTGGTTCGGTGGCGTCTATCAGGACCCGAAAAACTTTTTCATGCAGAACCCGGTCATTCCCGAGGAATTCCTCGAAATGCATCCCGAATTCATCCTTCCGCCGGAACAGAAAAAGGCCTGGTTCCAAACCCGCACCGGCGCGATTGTCGGCCGGAAAACCGCCGAGCGTTTCCATTGGAAAATCGGCGACAAGGTCCCCATTAAATCCGCGATCTTTCCCAAGGAAGGCGGCGATGACATTTGGGTATTCGACATCGTCGGCATCTTTGACGGCCGGGAGAAAGGCACGGACACCACCCCGATGTTTTTCCGCTACGATTATTTCGACGAAGCGCGCTCCGCCTGGGCCAAAGGCCAGGTTGGCTGGTACACCATTCGCGTCCAGGACCCGGCGAAAGCGGCCGAAATCGCGAAACGGGTTGACCAGGAATTTGCAAACTCATCCTCGGAAACCAAGACCGAACCGGAGGGCGCGTTCCTCCAGGGCTGGGCCAGCCAGATCTGCAACATCACCTTGATTGTCAGTTCCATTTTGGGCGCGGTCTTCTTCACCATGCTGCTCGTCTCGGGCAACACCATGTCGCAATCGGTGCGCGAGCGGACGGGCGAGTTGGGCGTGCAGAAGGCCATCGGCTTCACCAACGCGCAAATCGTTTCGCTGGTCCTCGCCGAATCCTGTCTCCTCACCACCCTCGGCGCGGTGCTCGGTCTCGGGCTGGCCTGGATGCTGACCTCGCGCGGCGATCCCACCGGTGGTCTTTTGCCGTTGTTCTATCTGCCCGTCCCCGATGTGTTTATCGGCCTGGGCATCAGCTTGGTTCTCGGTGTGGCGACGGGATTTTTCCCCGCCCTCGCCGCCATGCGATTGCGCGTGGCCGACGCCATGAGGAGAATGTAACATGGCCGGCCCCATCAATTGGTTTTTGCAAATCGCGTCCATCGCCAAATTCGGGTTGCTCAGCGTTCCCCGCCGCCGCGGCGCGGTTGTGGCCACGGTCTTTGGCATTGCCGGAGTGGTGACCGTCCTCGTCGGTGTCCTTTCCATTGCAGCCGGCTTCGAGCAGGCCATGACCGTTTCCGGCTCCCCGGACATCGCGATGGTCCTGCGCAGCGGCGCCGACAGCGAGATGGTCAGCGGATTCGGACGCGACGAAACCCGCGTCATTGCCGACTCCCCTGGCGTGGCCCACTCCCCGCAAGGCCCGCTTTCGTCCGCCGAACTTTTTGTCATCATCGACATCCCCAAACGCTCCACCGGACTGGACTTCAACGTCCCTTTGCGCGGCGTCGAGTCCACTGCCTTCCAGGTCCACGACAACGTCAAAATCATCCGCGGCAGAATGTTTGACTGGGGCAAGGATGAAGTCATTGTCGGGACCGGCGCCGCCCGGGAATTCGCCGGACTGGATGTCGGCTCCGCCATCAAGGTCGGGCACGCCGAATGGCCCGTGGTCGGGATTTTTACCGCCGACGGAGGGGTGGCGGAATCGGAAATCTGGACCGGCGCCACCGTGCTCCAGGAGACATACCATCGCGGCGACAGCTTCCAATCCGTTCAGGCCAAACTGATTTCCCCCGGCGCGTATGAGCAATTCAGGGATTCGCTCACCTCGAACCCGCAATTAAACGTCAAAGTGGAGCGACAAACCGACTATTATGTCGAACGATCTGAAACGATGTCCCGTCTCATCACAACCCTGGGATTTCTCATCGCGTTTCTCATGGCCATTGGGGCCGTGTTTGGCGCTTTGAACACGATGTACAGCAGCGTCTCGACCCGCACCCGGGAAATCGGGACCCTGCGCGCGCTCGGTTTCGGCGCCGGCGCGGTGGTGGTGGCGCTGATGATTGAATCGCTGGCCCTGGCCCTCGTGGGTGGCGTGCTGGGCGGCAGCCTGGCGTATTTCGCCTTCAACGGGTTTCACACCTCGACCATGAATTTTCAAAGCTTCAGCCAGGTGGCCTTTGCCTTCCGCGTCACACCGCAATTATTGCTGCGCGGAATCGTCTGGGCCGCCGCCATCGGACTGATCGGCGGCCTGCTACCCGCCATTCGCGCCGCCCGCCTGCCCATCACCGCCGCCCTCCGCGAAATGTGACGCGCGCCCGGGGCATGATCCCTTTTGCGACTAAATCTCGCACTGTTGGATGGAAAGGCATTTATGAAACAAACTATCCTAATCCTGGCGGGCTTGGCTGCCATCGGCGGTCTGGGCATTTACTACACGACACAACACGCGGCGCAGAGCGCGCCGCCAGCCGCGCCTGTGGCGGCTGAACCCGCGGCTGACGCCGGAACGGTCAAGGCCCCGAAGCCCAAGCCGGCCCAAATGGCGCAACACGATTCACATCCGGAAACCGCCGCCTCCAATCAAGCCTCCAGGGCCCCGCCGCCGGGGAGCGTGGAAGCGATTGCGTTCATGGCGGCCATTGACAAACTGGTGGCGCCGCATGTCAGTTTCGCGGAGAAACAGGCGGCTTGGAAGCAATTGACGGACTCGGGCCGTCTGGCCGACGCCGCCGCCGAATTGGAGAAACTCATGGCCGGCGACCCGAATAACGCCATGTATCCGGCGGAACTTGGCCAGGCCTATCTCAAGTTGTGTGCCACGACCACCGACGTTCGGGCGCAGGCGGTTTGGGCGATGAACGCCGACGTGGATTTTGACACCGCGCTGAGTCTGGACCCGTCGAATTGGGAAGCGCGCTTCACCAAGGCGGTGGCGATGTCATACTGGCCCGAAAATCTGAACAAAGGCCCTGAGGTGGTCGATCAGTTCAACACGCTGATCGCGCAGCAGGAACAGCAGTCGCCCCAACCGCAGTACGCGGCGACCTATGAATGGCTCGGCAAGCAATACCAGAAAACCGGCCAGACGGCTTCCGCCCAGCAGGTCTGGCAGCGCGGCGCGGCGCTCTACCCCAACAATCAATCGCTGCAAAACCTGCTGGCGGCGTCCGCGTCGGCGCAGCAGTAATCTGCTTTCAACCCAGGCCCAAAGTGGATACGCTTGGACATCCTATGAAACCTGAGCCAGACAGCGCAGCGGCAAGCCGCGAAGAATCGCTGTTCGAAGCCGCCCTGGCTCTGCCGCCCGAACAACGCGTCGCTTATCTTGACCAGGAATGCGGAGCGGATGCGGCCTTGCGGCGGCGCGTGGCAGCCTTGCTCGAGGCCTACGGCCACTCAGACGGTTTCCTGGAAGCGCCACCGGCGGCAGCTGGCCCGTCGGGCACGTTGGTGGCTGGTGTGCCGCCCGCGGAAAATCCGGGCGACATCATCGGACGATATAAAATCCGCGAGAAATTGGGCGAAGGCGGCTGCGGCGTGGTGTATGTGGCCGACCAGTCAGAGCCCGTGCGGCGGCGGGTGGCGCTGAAAGTCATCAAGCTGGGCATGGACACGCGCACGGTGATAGCGCGATTCGAGGCCGAACGCCAGGCGCTGGCCATGATGGACCATCCCAACATCGCCAAGGTTTTGGACGCGGGCACAACCACCGCCGGCCGGCCCTATTTCGTCATGGAACTCGTGCGCGGCATCAAGATCACGGAATACTGCGACCAGAACAATCTGGACACCGGAGAACGCATCCGGTTGTTCATCCAAGTATGCCACGCGGTGCAACATGCCCATCAAAAGGGCATCATCCATCGCGATCTCAAGCCGTCCAACATCCTGGTCACGCTGCATGACGGCGTCCCCGTGCCGAAGGTGATTGATTTTGGGATCGCCAAGGCGACAGAAGGCCGGCTGACAGACCAGACGATTTACACGCAACTTTACGAATTCATCGGCACGCCGGCCTACATCAGCCCGGAACAGGCGGAGATGAGCGAATTGGACATCGACACCCGCACCGACATTTACAGCCTGGGGGTGCTGCTCTACGAATTGTTCACCGGCAAAACGCCGTTCGATTCGCAGGACCTTCTCCGGTCCGGCCTGGACGAGATGCGGCGGACGATTCGGGAGAAGGAACCGCTTTCGCCCTCGACGCGCTTGAACGCGATGGCTGATCTTGATCTGACCACGACTGCCAAACGCCGGCGGGCCGAAGCGCCGCGCCTGGTGCATTTCATCAAGGGCGATTTGGACTGGATCGTGATGAAAGCGCTGGAAAAGGACCGCACGCGGCGTTTTGACACGGCGAACGCGCTGGCAGCGGACTTGCAACGGTTCCTCGACAATGAGCCGGTCGAGGCGCGCCCGCCGAGCAACGTCTATCGTTTCCAGAAGTTGGTGCGGCGGAACAAAATGGCGTTTGCAGCGGTGTCCGGGATTGTGGCGGCGCTGGCCTTGGGCCTCATCGTGGCTCTGAATCTGTATGTCAAGGAAAAGGCGGCTCTGCGGCGGGCGCTCGAGGCCGAGCAGGAGGAAGTTGGATTGCGCAAGCAGGCGGAGAGGGGGTTGGAGATCGAGCGCAGGGCGCGGGAGGGCGCTGAAATCGGGAAAACATTATGGCATGCCGGCGTGCTCATGAGCGAAGACCAATTTGGCAAGGCCGAGGAGCTGATGGCGGGCGTTCCACCCATTCCGGAGAGCGCCGCCATTTATTACGCCCTGGGCATGTATCATGCGCGATGGGGGAGGCTGGACAGAGCCATCACCAATTACGCCAAATGTGCCACTGTCCAGCCGACCAACGATTTGGGATTTCACTGCCTGCTGCCGCTGCTGGCGAAGACCGGGCGCACCAATGAGTTCGAGCAGTGGCGGCGCAAGGCGCTGAACCAATTCAGGTCCACGCCCGACGTGGCGGCCGCCGAGCGGATGGCTTTGGATTGCCTGATCCTGCCGGCGCCGGACGATGTCGTGCAACGCGCAGTAAAAATACTTGACAATGCCGCGGCCACGCCGCCCCGGCCATCCGCCGAGCTGGCCAGAGGCCTGGCGGAGTATCGCCAAGGACAATTTGCCCCGGCTGCCGCCCGCCTCGAGAAAACGGTCGATTTCCTGACGAACACCAATGCGACGATGCAGGCGCGGCTGATCCTGGCCATGGCTCACTACAAGCTGGGCACGGCCGATGACACCCCGTTCCCTAAAGATGACCAATTCTCGCTCAGCGGCGGGGATTGGAACGAACAAATGACCACCCTGGTGTTCGCCCATGAGGCGCGGGGCGTCATTGTCAAATGAACGAAGTGACGCAACTGCTCCAGGCCATTGAAAAGGGCGACGCCAACAGCGCCGACAAACTGCTGCCCTTGGTTTATGAGGAACTGCGCCGGCTGGCCGCCTCCAAGATGGCCCGCGAAGCGCCGGGACAAACCTTGCAACC
Source organism: Limisphaerales bacterium (assembly GCA_052325505.1). Lineage (GTDB taxonomy): Bacteria > Verrucomicrobiota > Verrucomicrobiia > Limisphaerales > Palsa-1400 > DASRLE01. Next base: position 67,172 of record JBKQUS010000189.1, on the reverse strand, counting down.
GACCGCGCTGGTGCATGAAGCGTGGCTGAGACTGGCGGGCGGCGACGCCCCGCACTTTAATGGACGCGCTCATTTTTTTGGGGCGGCGGCGGAGGCGATGCGCCGCATCCTGATCGACCGCGCGCGACGCAAGGCGGCACGGCGGCACGGCGGCGGCCAGCAGCGCGTGGACATTGACGAGATGGAAATCGCCGCGCCCGCCCGGGATGATGAGCTGCTGGCGGTCAACGACGCGCTGGACAAATTCGCCGCGCTGGATGCGCGCAAGGCGGAGCTGGTCAAATTGCGTTTCTTTGCCGGGTTGACCCTGGAGCAGGCGGCGGGGGTGCTGGGCGTCTCCGAGCCAACCGCCAAGCGCTGGTGGGCCTATGCGCGGGCCTGGCTGTTTGAGGAATGCAAGGCCGCCATTTCTTCCAATGGCAAATAGCCAGTCTTCCATGGCCGATTGTCAATAATATAGTTTGGCGGCGGCGTGGAACGGTGGAATTGAGAATTGCCAATTAAGAATCTGTCATTTGTAATTTTCTCGCGGGGTGTCCGTCATCGCCGTTGCGCGGGGTCATGAACAAAACGATTGTCCCGGAGCCGATTTTGGGTGTATATTTCGGTTGGTTGCTGAATCGTGCGCTTATGATTTTCACAAAGATATTTTTGCTCAAGCTGCTCCTGGGGTTCGGTATTGGCCTGATTATTCTGGCGTTGCTGTGAGGCGGTTTCGATACGTCTTTGATCCGCTCTGCCTGCTTTGCTGCCTGCTCTACGCCGCCAATCGCTGGCTGATCAAGCCGCATTGTCACATCGTTTTCTTTCATTCCTGGTTCAATGACACGCTGCTCATTCCCTGCGCGCTGCCGCCCGTCCTGCTCCTGCAACGCTGGCTGGGATTGCGCACGCACGATCAGCCGCCCACCGCGGGCGAGGTCATCGCCCACGTGGTGGGGTGGTCCATTTTGTTTGAGGTCATTGGCCCGCACATCCTGCCGACCACCGGCGATCCGTGGGATGCCGTGGCCTACGCGGTGGGCGGGGCCATTTCCTTCTGCTGGTGGCGCTGGTCCCACGGACGGGATGATGCGGAGCGCCCGGCGAATTTCGACCGGCTTGCGCCGCATTACGGTTGGATGGAATGGGTTCTGGCCGGGTCGAAACTGCAGCGGTGCCGCGCCGCCTTCCTAGAGGCCCCGCCCGCTCCCCGCCGCGCCCTCATTGTCGGACCGGGCCGCGGACGATTCGTGGTGGAATTGCTGCGCCTGCATCCAGACCTCCGCTGCACCTGCATCGATTCCAGCCGCCGCATGCTCGAAGCCACCCGCCGCCGCCTTGCCGCGCACGGGCTGGACGCCGGACGGGTGGAATTCGTTCATGCCGATATTCTGCAATGGCAGCCGCCCCGCGCCGCTTACGACCTGATCGTCACGCACTTTGTGCTGGACTGTTTTCGGCCGGAGCAACTGGCCAGGGTGTTGCCGTCCCTGGCGCAGGCGGCTGCGCCGGACGCGCGCTGGTTGCTGGCGGATTTCCGGGAGCCGGCCGCCGGCCCTGCCCGTTGGCGCGCGCGGGCCATTCTGGAGTTGATGTATCTATTCTTCCGCTGGGCTGCGGCCCTGCCTGCCGCGGAACTGACGCCGCCGGATTCGTTGCTGGCGCAGTGCGGATTCAAGCTGTGCGAGCGTCGCACCTTCGAATGGGGTCTGTTGCACAGTGATCTGTGGGTGGGGCGGAATGCCGCCTGACGAGTTCGAGCGAAAGGCTTGTCAGATTGTCCAAACAAGGCAACCATGTCGGGGAGAAGATGAATTTCAGGACGCGAGTGTATAAGCTGGCCTTGCTGGGGCTGGCAGCCATTTTGTTTTGCGTCGTGGCGCAAATGCAGACGCGGCTTAATCTGGACCGGAAGGATCTGGGTTTGACCCGCATGGACCCGCTGGAGAACGCGCCGCCCGTGCTGGCGTTCACCACCGTGGCACTGGGCGGTTTCCGCGGGCTGATCGCCAACGCCCTTTGGATTCGCCTGAACGATCTGCAACTGGAGGACAAGTATTTCGAAATGGTGCAGCTCGCCGACTGGATCACCAAGCTCCAGCCGCACATGGCGGCGGTCTGGCAATTCCAGGCCTGGAACATGGCCTACAATATCTCGGTCAAGTTCAAGGACCATGAGGACCGCTGGCGTTGGGTGAAGCGGGGCATTGAATTGCTGCGCGATGACGGCCTGCGTTACAACCCCGATAAGACGCCCATGTATCGCGACCTTTCCTGGATCTTCCAGCACAAAATCGGCGCCTACCTCGATGATGCGCACATGCTTTACAAGCTGCGTTGGGCGCAGGAAATGCAGGGGGTGCTGGGCGGCCGGCCGGATTTCAAGGAATTGCTCAACCCCACCACGCCGGAGTGGAAGGAGCGGGTGCGCAAGCTGCGCGAGGTTTACAAGATGGACCCGAAGATTGTGCAGCAGGTCGATGAGGAATACGGGCCGTTTGACTGGCGTTTGCCGGACGCCCACGCCGTCTATTGGGCGGAATTGGGCCGCATCCACGGCCGGCCGGAGGAGCAGGAAACATTGCGCCGCTCCATCTATCAGAGCCTGCAAGCCATGGGCATCCGCGGCGGAGCGCTCGACAAATCTCTCACCAATATCACGGCGCAGAATTTCATTCTTTGGCCCAATCTGGACCAGATTCCAACCATCAGCAGCGTTTACCTGAAGATGCTCGAGGAGGAGAAAAAGCATCCCATCGGCCTGCAACAGAACATCGAGACGGCCCACAAGAATTTTCTGAAGCAGGCGGTTTATTTGCTCTACGAGGACGGACGCGAGAAAGAGGCGCAGCATTGGTTCGATTACATGAAAGACACCTATACCAACGCCCTCGTTGGCCGGGAGACCAACATGAGCATGGAGGATTATGCGGTGAGCCAGATCGCCACCGACATCAACGAAACGGACATGAACAAAATCGAGTCCAGCATCCTCGGCATGTTGGACCATGGATACATTTCCCTGATCCGGGACAACGACACCCAGGCAGCCAATTACCTGAACATGGCGAAAAAAATCTGGACCTATTACGCGCTGAAAACCAAGGGCGCAGCGCAAGAGCGCGTGGCCTTGAAGCCGATGGCGCAATTGGAACAGTTTGAATTGAAAAAGCTCCTGGATCCGCAAACCGGCCTGCCTCCGCAGGCGGCTGCCATCCTTCGCACCAAACTGGGGTTGCCGCCGCCCGAGGCGACTCCGCCCGCGCCCGCTCCGGCCGCCGCCGCGGGGACTTAGCCGGTGCGGAACGAAATCCTGGCGATTAAATCGCGCCCGAAACTGTTTTGCAGCCGCTCCAGGATTTCCCGGCGGCGATAGCGCACGATCTCATCCAGCCAAACGCTGCTGTCCACTGTGACGAACAAAGTGCCTTTGCGGATGCCGGTGGGCTGGGCATGGACCACGATCGTGGGATCGATCTGATGATTCCAGACTTTGAGGATCTCCGTTTCCGCCTGGCGAACGTCCATGCGCAAGCCGGCCAGGACGCGCGGCATAATCTCCGCGGCGGGATGCGCCGAGGGTTGTCGCGCTCTTTCCGCCGCGCTCGAATCCCAGCGCCGCCATTGTGCCAGCGCCTTTTGCCGGGCGGTCGGCGCAGGCGCAGAGGGCCGGTAAGTTCGATATGGGAACGACTGGTTCACCTCTGCACCGTAGCAGGGGCGGGTGCGGCGTTCAACCGCAAAGGATTTTCATTGCCCGTCCTCCCGTTCCCGGTTAAAACCGCCGGGATCATGACGACGGGCAATCTCATCAAGGACCTCCCCAAAAATCAACGGCCACGCGAACGTCTCGCTGAATTGGGCGTGGACGCGCCCAGCCACGCTGAATTGATCGCCATTCTTTTGCGCACCGGCATGAAAGGCCGATCGGCAGTCGAAATCGCCGGACAATTGGTCCAGCAATACAAGTCACTCGATGCCCTGTCCCGCGCCTCACTGGAGGAGTTGGAATTCGTCAAAGGCATTGGCCCTGCCAAGGCCGTCACCTTGAAGGCCGCCTTTACGCTGGCCCGGCGCCTGGCCCGGGAACTGCAAGGAGAGGCTCCTTTGCTGGACTGTCCGGAGAGAATAGCCGATTATTTGCGCGAGGAAAATCGAGCCTACACCGTTGAACAGTTTCAGGCCGTGCTCCTCAACACGCGGCGCAAACTCATCGGCGTGGAGCTTATTTCCCACGGCATCCTCGATTCGCTCCTGGTCCATCCCCGCGAAGTTTTCAAACGCGCCATCGCCGCCAACGCCTCGGCCATGGTCCTGGTCCACAACCATCCCAGCGGCGACCCCACTCCTTCCGAAGCGGACATCCGGACGACCCGCGATCTCATCCGCGCCGGGCAACTTTTAAAAATCGAGGTGCTCGACCACATCATTCTCGGCCGGCGCACCGCCGAAAACGGCCGGGATTATGCCTCATTGCGTGAACTGGGCTTTTTCAACACCTGAGAAAAATGATTCATCCCACCGCCATCATTCATCCGGAAGCGCAACTGGACCCAAGCGTTGAGGTCGGGCCTTATGCCGTGATCGACGGGCGCGTTTCCATGGGGCCGGGCTGCCGCGTCGGGCCGCACGTTTATCTGACCGGCCACACCCGCATCGGGGCCAACAACCGCTTTTACGCCGGGTGCGTGGTGGGCGAGGCCCCGCAAGATGTCAAATACAAGGATGAACCGACGGAATTGCGCATGGGCGACAACAATCTGGTGCGCGAGGGCGCCACGGTGCATCGCTCGGCGAAGGTCGGCGAGGCCACCGTCATCGGCTCGCACAATTTTCTGATGGTCAATTCCCACGTCGGGCACAACGCGGTTTTGGGCGACCACGTCATTTTGGCCAACGGCGCCTTGCTGGCCGGGCACGTCGTAGTCGGCGATCGCGCCTTTATTTCGGGCAATTGCCTGGTCCACCAATTCGTGCGCGTCGGCACCCTGGCCATCATGCAGGGCGGCGCGGCCATTAGCCGGGATTTGCCGCCTTACACCGTGGCACGCTGGGGCAATGGCATGTGCGGATTGAATGCCATCGGCTTGCGCCGCGCTGGTTTGACCGCGGAGGAACGACTGGAATTGAAGAAGCTCTATCACAACCTCTTTCGCTCCGCGGAAAACCTGTCGGATGCCGTGTCCAGGGCCAGGCAGGAATTCACCAGCGCGCCCGCCAGGGTCCTGCTGGATTTTGTCGCCTCCGCCAAACGCGGCGTCTGCCGCGACGTCAGCATGATGGCCAGGGGCGGAGAAAAAATTGATGAAGGGAACATTGACTAAATCCGCCCGCCGGGTGCAGAGTTTTCCAAATTTGAGCCGTAAAATTTAAAGTCTCCAACACTATGCCGCCAAAAACCGAAAAAGCCCCCGCCGCCGATGCCAAATCCGCTGATCCGAAACTTGCCGCCGCCCGGCAGCGCGATCTGGAAGCAGCCATTTCCTCCATCACCAAGTCCTACGGCGACGGCAGCATCATGCGGCTGGGCGATGCCCGCGCCAAAACCGGCATCGAGTTCATCCCCACGGGCGCCCTGTCCGTGGACTTGGCCTTGGGAGTCGGCGGTGTGCCGCGCGGGCGGGTGGTTGAAATTTTCGGCCCTGAATCATCGGGCAAAACCACCCTCATGCTCCACGTCATCGCCAATGCGCAGAAGGCCGGCGGCTTGGCGGCATTTATCGACGCCGAGCACGCCCTGGATCCCGGTTACGCCAAAAAGCTCGGGGTTAATTTGGACGAATTGCTGGTTTCCCAGCCGGACAGTGGCGAGGAAGCCCTGAGCATTTGCGAGACCCTGGCCCGTTCCAACGCCCTGGATGTCATTGTTATTGACTCCGTCGCCGCCCTCGTTCCCAAAGCCGAGTTGGAAGGGGAGATGGGCATGGCCACCATGGGCATGCAGGCGCGCCTGATGAGCCAGGCCCTGCGCAAGCTCACCGCCATTCTGGCCAAGTCCAAGACCACCTGCATTTTCACCAATCAATTGCGCGAGAAGGTCGGCGTCATGTTCGGCAACCCCGAAACCACGCCGGGCGGCAAGGCCCTCAAGTTCTACGCCAGCATTCGCATCGACATCCGGCGCCGCGACACGCTCAAGGACGCGGCCGGCGTGGCGGTGGGCAACGCGGTCAAGGTCAAGATTGTCAAGAATAAGGTTGCGCCGCCTTTTGCCGAGGCCGAGTTTGAAATTATTTACGACCACGGCATCAACAAGGAGGGGAGCATCATTGAAGTCGGCATCACTCATGGCGTGGTGGACAAGAAGGGCGCGTGGCTGCAATTCGAGGGCGAACTGATCGGGCAGGGCAAAGATGCGGCCCGTCAGGCGCTGGTTGACAAGCCGGAGCTGGCCAGAAAAATCGTCGCCGCCATCATGGCCAAACGCAATGCAACGACAGCGCCAGCCCAGGCGGCCTAATTCAAAATTAGGCAATTCCGTCACCATTGGTTATGGAATCAGGTGCCCGGCCGGGTCTGAAACAAACCGGATTCTGTCATCGGTGGTGACTGATTTGGCCAACCACCGGTTGGCCAACCTGCCTGCATAACACCTTTTTCTCCCGAAGCCGTCCTTCATTTCTCATAGATGCATCTCCTCGGACTCGTCCGCATTGACGATCCGCTCAAGCGCGTTTTCTACAGCATAAAAGATGACTCCGAGGCCATTGCGAGGTAAAATTTGTCTTGTGCATGAACGGCCAATAGAAAAAGAAAAGGACATGCAACTTCAACTGTAGCCACTGCGGTCAAGGTCTTAAATCGTTTGCAGCACGCTCGAGATTTTGCCCAGGTTAAAGGCGAAGGAATAATCACACTGGACGTTGCAAAAGGGGCATTGAAGATGTTGGCGTCACAAGATGAAGAGCAAGAAGCCAGTGAGAATCGTGATGCAATTCCCTCGGAAGACCGAATTGGGCGGCGTCGGGCTTGATTTGGGCGGTGGCCTGCGGGGGCGTGGCACCGCCTTGCACCTTCGACATATCCATTTCAAGGCGGCGTTTAACTATGTGTGCTTTCAGCGTGGTCTCGTTTACAGAGTCGTCTTGCCCGCCGCTTTCGCCTTTGCCCATCTGGCCCTGGCCGCCGCTGCAAGTTTGGCCCTCACTGCTGGACTGCTGCGTCGGTCCGCCTTACTGCCAGGCTTTGCTTTCTTTGCCGCTTTGCCTTTGTACTTGGCCCATCTGGCCCTGGCAGCAGCGGCAATGGCAGCCCGACCCGCCCTTGACATCCTGCGTTTCTTCCTTTTGGTGATTGGACCGGGCATGCCTCCGCCACCCGCAATTGCATCGATTTTGGCTTGGAGCTTTTCAACCCGCCTTTGGACACGGGTTTGCAGTTTCTCGATCTTTTTCTTGATGGCAATGATGCCCTGGATTTGGTCCGTGGATAAATCTTTGATATGCATGGGGGAATTGGTAATGCCGGAAGGGTTCGGGAGTCAATGGAAGAATGCAGACTTTCAGTGTCATCTCGGATTGCGATTTCCTGAGCAAGCTCCCTGTGCCGGCGGCATCATGCGCCGAGGCCGGCCAGGAAACGTTCCGCGTCCAGGGCCGCCGCGCAGCCCGAACCGGCCGCTGTGACCGCCTGACGGTAAATATGATCGGAACAATCCCCGGCCACGAAAACGCCGGGAATGTTCGTCGCTGTGCCGTGTTTGGGCTTGATATAGCCGTTGGCATCCATGTCGATCACGCCCTGGAAGAGCTTCGTATTGGGAATGTGTCCGATGGCCACAAAAACGCCGGCGCACGGCAGGAGCGATTCCGCGCCGGTCTTGAGGTTCTTCAGGCGGACGCCCGTCACTTTATCCAGCTTGGTGTCCAGGATTTCCGTGACGACAGAATCCCAGACGGGCTTGATTGTGGCATGGCTACGCACCCGTTCCGCCATGATTTTGGACGCGCGCAAGGCATCGCGCCGATGCACCAGAAAAACTTGCGAGGCAAATCGCGTCAAGTATAACGCCTCCTCGCAGGCGGAGTCGCCGCCGCCGACCACAACGAGCGGCTGGTTGCGAAAGACGGGCCACGCGCCGTCGCACGTCGCGCAATAGGTGACGCCCTTTTTCTCCAGCAGGCGTTCGCTTTCCAAGCCGAGGTGGCGATGGCCCGCGCCGGTGGCGATGATGACGGTCTGGGTTTCGATTTTTTCACCGTCCACGGTCAGGACAAAGGGGCGTTTGGATAAATTGGCCTCTTCCAGGCACTGCAGGGTCCTGACGCGCGCGCCGAAGCGTTCCGCCTGTTTTTGCATGCGCGTCATCAATTCGTAACCATCGATGCCCTCGGGAAAGCCGGGGAAATTCTCCACGATGCTGGTGGTGGTGAGCAATCCGCCGGGCATCCTGCCGGTCAGGACGACCGGGCCGAGGTTGGAGCGCGCCGCGTAAATGGCCGCGGTCAGTCCGGCGCAGCCGGTTCCGATAATGACGACTTTCTCCATAAAGAACGGGCAACTTAGCAGCCCCAAGTGTCAAATGGCAAACGCAAATCCGGGTCCGGGCCGCTGCGAAAGGCAGGTCACTTGAGAACCTGGATCTCCGGGTAAAGCGGCGATGGAAGGTACAGCAGAGAAACGCCCGGCCCTTTCAGGCAAGAGTCGAAAAAGCTGCGCACGCAGTAGGTCGTCACCGCAAGCTGGCGGCGACCGTCAATGCCGACAAGACCCAGCATACGGAGCGTCCCAACCAGGATATGGCTTTTCAACAGCGCCCCGTCATCGCTGAAGAAGAAATGGTTTGCTCCGCGGATTTTGACCAGGAATCTCGCGTCCGGAGGCAAACGATCATAAATCGATCGGATGTCGGCCATGACTTGGTCGCTCTCCGTTTCGGACGCTTTGTGGTCGCTGAGGAGAAACATGAAGGGCTGGCGCAAACCTGTTTGAAGCACGCTGCCAAGGGGAAAGCCGTCCACATCGATGCCCGCCTTGCACCGGGAATCTTGTGAGCAGAATTGCGCCGCCTGCGCCCCGCCAAAGGAATGGCCGAAAACTCCCACCCGCGCCATGTCGAGGCGGCCCGTGAACTTGCCGGACGGGTCGGAAGCATTCAGCCGTTGCAGCCGATCCAGAACAAACCCGATGTCAGCGGTCCATGCCATCAGCAGTTCATTGAGCCGGCCGGCTTGCGGCTGGCCCTCGTAAAGCTCGGGATTGTTCTGCGGCAATCTTGCGATCACCCGTCCGTCAGGAAACACGACGCGTCCGGTGCGATATGGGGCATCAAAGCCAACGACAATGTAACCATGGCTGGCCAGATCCTCGGCGAGCGTCGAGTAGGCCAGCACTTCGAGAGATGCCCCCGTTCGCATGATGACCACGGGATAGGCACGCTCCTTTGCGGACACAACAGCGTTCGGAATGGTGTGGGAACGGACCTTTGACGAATCTCGCGTCAACAACCGGATAATCGACGAACCCGCAGAGGCCCGTCCGGCTCGCAGTTCAGCCGGGACATAATCGCTCAATGCGACGGATGACCCCGGCGGCGACGGATACCAGATCCAGACCAACAATTCGCGCTTGGTTCCCGAAACGGGCGCCAACGTGTCCACGTTTCCGTCATCGCGCCAATCATAAATGGCGCGACCGACGGCGAAGGGGCCTGTGGGTGTCGGAAGTGTGAGCGGAATCCTATGCTCCAGCCAGAGCGCCGCCAACAACGCCACAACCCCGAGAACAAGCAGCGTCACCAATACCGCCAAGCCTTTGACGGTCCGGCGGACCAGTTTGCGTAAGATGCTTGGGAACCCACGCTCGTTCACGAAGACAAAGTGGCAATCACCGCGCGCTTTCGATGCTCTGCTTTGGTCATTGTCACGCAGGCACCATTCCACCGGCCAGGGGCGATTTCAATCGCCAAATCGTTACTGCAGCGGGGAACCCAGCAATACCTGGTAATAGGAAGCCGGATTCGTCAGGCTGGCGTTGGTATCCACCCAGGTGAAAGGCATCGGCGGTGAATTGGTTTCAAAGACAGTGCTCCAGTTCAGGAGATTGGTGGAATAGAGGACGGCATAGTCGGGGCCAGCCATGCCGCTGACGGTCAGGCTGAAATGTCCATTGGCCAGGTTTGCGGCGGACGCTGAGAGCGTCGGCAAAGTGATCGGATTGACGATGATGGAAAAACTTTGCGTGGCGTTCAGGGAGGGCGTGTTGCTGACGGCAACTTCCAGCTCGAAACTGTTCGTCGAGTTCGCCTGTGTCACGAGCGGGCGGAACGAGAAATTGGCGTTGGTATTGTTGACTTGTGTGAGCGTGGCGTTGGTCGGGCCGGCCAGCAGCGCAAAGGTCAGCGTCGGCGCCGGCTGGTTGGTGTCCGTGGCGCTGGCGGTGAAGGCCACCGTATGGCCCACGTTCACGGTTTGGTTGGCGATAGGGAGCAGGCTCGGCGGCGTGGTGCCGGGGAGGGTGAGGGAGATGGGAGTTGTATGGATGATTGATCCGCACGTGGCGGTGATTGTCACGGTCGATGTGCCGGTGGTTGCGGTGTTGGATGCCGTGAGCGTCAATACGCTCGTTCCGACAGTCGGGTTCGTGCCAAATGCCGCTGTCACGCCGCTCGGAAGGCCGCTTGCGCTCAGCGTAAAACAGCCGTTTAAGCCATTGAGCGGAGCCACGGTGATTGTGCTCGTGCCGTTCGAGCCAGTGTTCACTGTCAGGCTGGCCGGATTCGCCGACAGGCTGAAGTCCGGCGCAGGGGTATTCCAGGAAACGGAATCAATGTAGCAGGTACCTGACCAGGCGGTGCTTGTCGTAAAATCAATGCCGAGTTCCTGCAATGGCGTTTCGGCGGTTGACGGAACCGTCACGGTGACCGTGTTCCAAGCGTTGCCAGACAGATTCCCAAACCAGGCACTGGTATATGCGTAGTTGTCGTCCTCCAGATAAGGCTGGAGCGTGGTGATTATACCGCCGCTTGGGATCCAAACATGGAAGGTAATCGTCGCGCCGGCGGTTGCATTCAGGTTGTCACCCGAGTTAGCCACAGACACGGACGATGTGCCCGCTGCCGTGCCGTCGAAGTTCACAGCAAGCGACTGCCTGCCCAAAAAGTGCTGCGCGGTTGAAGTCGCTACTCCAGTGATTGGAGTGCTACCTGCCGCCCAACCCTGCAGGTCGGTTTCGAAGCTGAATTGCGCCGGGTCCGGGTTGACGCCAGTGGTTGTCGCGCTGGCCTCGGGCGCAAAACCCGCCCACCCGGAGCCATTGACGGCGGCCACATGGTAGTAATAGGTGGTGCCGCTGTTGAGATTGGTGTCGGTATAGGACGTGCCGGTGATGCCGGTGACGACCGGATTGGTGCCTTCGAAGCCGGATTCCGCCGCACGGAAGAGATCGTAGCTGGTGGCTCCGCTGCCGGCAGTCCAGGACAATGTTATCTGGCCGGTGCCCGCCGTGGCGGTGACGCCCGTCGCAGGGTAGGGGGCGCCGTCCGGAGGCGGAGGCGCGGCTCCACCAGTCAAATCAGTCACAACTTGCTGGCTAATGACATCGCCTGTGTCCCAGTCAAAAGGACTATCATCGGTACTCCAATAAAAGGGGCTGAATCCGCGGGCTCGAGCGGCATCTGGAAGATACTTGTTCCAATAGTTCGCGGAAGCGCTGTTATAGGCTGCCTCCGTTCCTGTAAGGAACGTCTTGCTGTCAGCCTGGAATTCGCCTATCATGACAGGGATGCCTTTACTGACATACTCGTCGGTCAGTATTTGGAATCCCGCGTCCATGCTGCCTTCCTCGCCCCAGGTGGCGTTGCGAGTTGGGTCTCCGGAATAATGGTAAGCCGGTCCCCAGAAGTAGAACATGGCGCCCCACGATGCATCACTGGTCAGCTGCGTGAACTGCCAGGGCGTGTAGTTATGATATTCGACCATCAGACGATTGGGGGTTGGGTCCGTCGGCAGGGAATTCAACCACGCAGCGTCCGCGACGTTCTGTAACACCAGCCAGCGATTGGTGTTATTGCCGCCGACGCCGCGAACCGCGTTGACGAAAGTCTGATAGTAAACCATCAACGTGTCCATCTCGGCGGGACTGGTCACGTTTGGTTCGTTGGCCGCGGCAAAGAGCAAGGAGTTGCCATAACCGGCGAAAGTGGTGGCGATCTGTGTAAAGTAGGAGTTCATCTTCGCGTTGATGGTTGGATTGACATTTGTCGTAATGTTGTTTTCCAGCCAGCCGTCGTCCCAGTGATCGTTGATCATGACATACATTCCCGCAGCAATGGCCCCGTCAACCACCCCTTTGACCTGCGCCATGTAAGCGGAATTGATTGGGTAGTTGGTGGCGTTGTTGGTGGTGGCGTGGGAGTCCCACGCGCACGGGACGCGAACGGCGTTGAACCCGGCGGCGGCGGCGGCGTTGAATAGCGCCTGATTTGGAGGGCTCCATCCCAACTCCAACGTATTTCCGATATTCATGCCGACGGTCGGCATCGGCCACGGCGTAACGGCGGGCGAGTTGGTGGCGATCAATCCAAGATCGAAAACCGCGTCAAATTTGTGGCTGCTGCCGGTGGTGATTGCGCCGCCGCTAATGGGAATGATCGCGATTTCGCCGCCGGCGTATGCGTTCGTGGCGACAGCCATCGCCGCCCAACCGCCGCCGGTCGGCTGGACGCCGAAGGAATACGCGTAGGTGCTGTTCGCTGCCAGCGGCACGTTCAGCCCGCTCCATTGCAGCCAGACGCCATCGGTGAAACCGGGATTCGGCGCGCGGTATGATGTGTTGAGCAACGTAGCCGTGCTGCCGCTCATCGAATAAATGCGCAGGTAATACGTCGGCGTGCTGGATGGCGTGCCGTAGCCGTTGCCGCTACTCAATCCCGCCGTCTTGATGGCGACAGACACGAGATTCAACGCGCTGGCCCCGGTGGTGAATGTCTGGCCGACGGACGGATTGTTGTCGGTGTAATAATTCAGCCCGTCGGGCGAAGTTCGATCGCCGTTGGTGGAAAGCTGGTAAATGTCATAAGCCCCGGGAGTCGGAGCCGTGGTGCCGATGTTCGAGAGAATTCCAGGGGCCGGTGACAACACCGTTACCGATGCAACGGCGCTGGTCGCGCTGCCATAGCTGTTGGTCACGATGACATCATATTTGAAGGTGCCGGCGCTGGATGGAGTCACCGTCAAACTGGTGGCGGTGGCGCCGGAAATATTGGTCAGGCTGCCGCCTCCGCCGCCGTCGGTTTCCCATTGATAAGAAAGCGTCCCCGCGCCCCGCGCGCTTTCGGTCAATGTCACTGTCACGCCACCAAAGATTGTGCTCTGCGGAGAAACAACCGGCGTTGCGACGGTGGGCGCGTTGCCAGACATGCCCAAATCAAACACGGCGTCATAGCCATGGCTGCTGCCGAAGGTCATGGCGCCGCCACTGATCGGGATCAGCGCAATCTGACCGCCTGAATAAGGGTTGCCACTGCCAACCGCGAAGGCGACCCAACTGCTGCTCCCGCCCGGCAAATCACTGACTGAAAATGCGTACGTCGAATTTGGGGCCAGCGGGATGGAAAGACCGCTCCACTGCAACCAATCGCCATCGTTGAATCCCGGGTTGAGATTGGTGAAGCTGTGGGTCAACGTTGAATTGCTGCCGGAAACCGAATAAATCCGAAGATAATAGTTGGTAACGATTGAAGGAGTGCCATAACTGCCCCCGCCGGAATTGAGACCAGCCGTCGCGATGGCCAGGGACACCAAATTGGTGGCAATGGAGCCGGTGGTGAAGGTCTGTCCCGCCGGATTGCCGTTGTTGGAGTAGTAATTCAAGCCATCGGGGAACTCCGTGTTCCCGGTTGTGCTGAACTGGTAAATATCATCAGCCGCGGGACTTGGAGCCGTGGTGCCGATGTTGGAGAGAGTTTGTGCGCGGGCCACTCCGGCCAGCGCAACGGCCAGCGCCATGGCCGCGCACACCGCGGCTCGCAACGGGAAAACATGGGGAATTAGCTTACATTTGGGCAATAGATTCTGAGGCATAACGAGTTGGTTTCCATGGCTAAAAATTACCTGGCGCTTCTGCCGCAGATCTCATCGGCATTATATGGGCCGGACTTAACCGCCGTGCAAAGCGCAAAATCCCGCCCTCCGCCGGCATTGGCTTTACAGATACCGCTTTGGGTGTTCTGTTCATAGTGCGCCGGAGAAAAGTCTGGTTGTGCGAGACATGTAATTCATTGGCACTAAGATTGCACCGGGATTAAAGACCGTATAGTCATCAAATTTCATTACAGGGAGGATTGGCGAATCGCAAATGGCGGAATGGGAACGCAAAGATGAGCGCGATTTGTCAGGCAGGTTCCACTGCTGCCAACCGGGAAATTGTTTGAGCGGATCTTTTGGGCGTAAGACTTTCTATGGCAGCGGGGAACCCAGCAATACTTGGAAGTAGGAAGCCGGAATTGTCAGGCTGGCGTTAGTATCCACCCAGGTAAAGGGCATCGGAGGCGAGTTGGTTTCAAATATGGTGCTCCAAGCCAGGAGATTGGTGGAATAGAGGATTGCATAGTCGGGGCCAACCATGCCGCTGACGGTCAGGCTGAATTGGCCATTGGCCAGATTTGCGGCGGACCCTGAAATCGTCGGCAATGTGATCGGATTTACAATCACGGAGAAAGTGTCCGTGGCGCTTAACGGCGGGTTTCCGCCGTCCGTCACCGCGAAGGAGATGGGGATGGTGGAACCGGCTTGCGAAACCGAAGGCCGCAGAGTGAACGTGGCGTTGGTGTTGTTGATCTGAACCAAGCTGGCATTGGTGGGCGCGCTGAGCAGGCTGAAGGCCAGAGCCGGGGTCGGCAGATTCGTGTCGGTGGCGGTGACCGTCAAGGCGACGGTCTGGCCCACGTTCACCATCGGGTTGCCAATGGCGACCAGCACCGGCGGCGTATTTGGATTTACGATCACGGAGAAAGTATCAGTTGCGCACAACGGCGTGCTTCCGCCGTCGGTCACTTTGATCGAGACGGAATTGGTGGTGTTGGCTTGCGAGTACAAAGGCTCCCAGTTGAAGGTGGCGTTGGTGTTGTTGTTCCGCGTCAGAGTGGCGCCGCTGGGCGCGTTGAGCAGGCTGAAAGTCAGAGTCGGGGTCGGCAGATTCGTGTCGGTGGCCGTGGTGGTCAAGGAGAGCGTATGCCCGGAGTTCACCGTCTGATTGCCAATGGCGGCCAGCACCGGCGGTGTGTTGGTGGGGATCAACAAGTCCATGATGGTGTAGGCCGGAACGGAGATGGTGAAGGAGTTTCCCAGGCTGGAGACGGTGTTGGTGGAGGCGGGATAGCTTGGGTAATCATTTGTGGTGATGAAGTTGGTGAGGCCAAATAGATACTGGATGCCGGTACCGGAAATGGTCGGCCCGCTGATGGTTACCGCAGCGGACATGGAGTCGCTCGGGCTAAGGTTGACCAGCATGACACCCACCTTTCCGTCCTGACGTTTGGTGGCGTGGACGCGCAAATCAGTCTGACTGGACGTGCCTTCGAGAAATGTGTCGCCGATGCTGGCCAGCAGATGGCACAGCAGCGTTCCGTAATAGGCGTGGCCCGGCGTCTCGGTATTCTCCAACATGTCCGTGTGGAGGATCTGGTAATCGACGTTAACGATGCCGTTTTCGAGCCAGGTCAAATAATTATCCGCGGCGAACAGCGACACCGGGGCGCCGGTGGACCAGGTGCCGGCGCCAGTTTCGGTGATGGCGATTCTCATCCGCGAGGCCGTGGCCGCGCCCAGGACGTTGGTCAACTGCGATAAAGTGTCTTTGATGGTTGGGACAATGGTGGTGGATGCAGCCAATGTCGTGGCAACGTCCGTGCCGGGATACCAATGAAGAATGACGAAGTCCGCGTTGGTGCCAACCGCCTCCAGCAGCGGGTTGTTCCATGTATTTGACTCGGTGGCGTTGACAAAGACCCCGCATTGGATGGTGGAATCTTTGGCTTTCATGTCGCTGATGAACTGGAGCGCATTTGACCCGTAGGCGCCCGGGGAAAGGGCGGCCTGACCGACGCGGTCGGAGGCGGTCTGGTTCGTATAATGCAAGTCATATTCCCAATCCTGGTTGGTGGAAAAATAGCCGTTGCCGTACACCTCGTTGCCGATTTCCCAGTACTTGATGCCGTAATGATTGGTCACATTGGCATTGGCCACCCAGGAGGCGGCGTAAGAGGGGCTGCCGCCGCCGTTGTTCTGCGGATTGGAACCATAATTGACGGTGATGACCGCTTGGGCACTCGCCGGGGTGACCACATCGGCCATGAAGGCCGAAAAAGTTACGCCGGAAGCGACGTAACCTCCATCGTTGCAAGTGGAGTTCTGCCAATTGTAGATGTCCCCGTAAGATCCACCCGGATAACGGACAGCGGTGATGCCGGCGGCCTTCAGCAGGGGAGCAATTTGCGTCGGACCGACCAGGTCATTGTCATAAACCGCGGTGCAAACCCCCAGTCCCTGCGGCGGCATGGCGGCCATGGTGGCCGCGACATTGATATTGACAGTGGCGTTGAGAGTTTGGGCGCGGGCTTCGCCGGTTAAAACAGCCGACAGGAGCAAAACTGCGCAGACGGCGGTTCGCGACCGGCAGACTTGGGGAGACCTGGAAGACTTGATTGATTGGTTTTGGTGCATAAGCTCCTTGGTGCAATTTTTGATTTTGCCCGCATCCTAAACGCTTTCAGTCAGCGAATCAATCCTTGATGTCAGCCCCGCGGCTTCTGAATTCATCCTTCTTAATTCTTAATTTTCCAGTAACGTGTGCCGGTGAATTTCATTCCACCGGAGCTGGAAAACATCCTGCTGCAGACCGCCGAATTGAGCCGCGCTTATCTGGTGGGCGGCGCGATGCGCGATGCCCTGCTCAGCCTGCCCCCGGGACGCGATTTCGACATCGAGGTGTTCGGCGTCACCTACGAGCAACTGGCCCGGGCGCTGTCGCGCTGGGGCCGGACGGATTTTGTCGGGCGTTCGTTTGGCGTGGTGAAATTGAGCACCGGCAGCGATTGCCATTATGACTTCACCGTGCCGCGACAGGATTCCAAAGTGGCGCCCGGGCACAAGGGGTTCGAGGTGGAGTTCGATCCGGCCATCACGCCAAAAGAGGCGGCGGCCCGGCGCGATTTCACCATCAACGCCATCATGTACGATCCGCGCGCGCGGGAGACGCTGGATTTTTTCGGCGGCGAGGCGGATTTGCGCAATCACGTGCTGCGGCAGACCAGCGCCGCGTTTGCCGAGGACCCGTTGCGCGTCCTGCGCGGCATGCAATTTGCCGGGAGATTTGATCTCAAAGCCGCGCCGGAAACCGTCGAAGTGTGCCGGCGGATGAAGGGCGCCTATCCCGAACTTGCCGTGGAACGCGTGCGCGAGGAATGGTTCAAATGGGCGCAGTCAAGCACAATGCCGTCCGCCGGCCTGCGTTTCCTCGCGGAGACGGAATGGATCGATCATTTTCCTGAAATCAAGTCCATGATGGGCGTGCCGCAGGAGCCGGATTGGCATCCGGAAGGGGATGTTTTCATTCATACATGCCATTGCTGCGACGCGCTGGCGCGGCTGGAGCAGTGGCGGACCGAAGACGCCCAATCACGCATCGTCCACATGCTCGCCGTGCTCGCCCACGATTTCGGCAAACCGGCCACCACGCAGCAGGCCATGAAAGATGGCGCGATGCGCATCATTTCCCCCGGCCATGAAGAAGCGGGCGCAGCCCTGGCGGCGATTTTTCTGGAACGCTTGCGGGTGCCACAAGCCATCCAGGCGCGGGTGCTGCCGCTGGTGCGCAATCATTTATTCCATTTCCAAAGCATGACCGACCGGGCCGTGCGCCGTTTGGCCCGGCGGCTGGAGCCGGAGACCATCGAGGGCCTGTGCCTGGTCATGACCGCCGACAGCATGGGCCGTCCGCCGCGTCCAGCGGTCGAACCGGAATTTGTCCGGCAACTGCTGGCGTGCGCGCATGAACTGCAAGTCCGCCAAAAACCCCCGGAACCGATCTTGATGGGCCGGCACCTAATCGAGTTGGGCCTGGAACCGGGGAAAATGTTCGGGACGATATTGCACAAAGCCTACGAAGCGCAACTGGAGGGGACTTTCAATGACCTGCCGCAAGCCTGGCGATGGCTGGCTGCGGAGGATGGTTTTGAATTGCCCGCCGAAGCGAGGCGGAGGCTTGAGAAGATAAATGGGAAATGACTATTCGAGGCCTCTCACTTGATGCGGGCTTTCTCCAGGGCCTGCTCAAGGCTTAACCTGGCATAATCCTGGGCACAGAATAAACGGCCGCTTTCGCCATTGTCAAGAAGAGCCGGCACCAGCGCTCCCGGAATCACCGAGGATGGGTCGTTGGGCGCCTTGGGACCGCCCAAATCGGTGCGCAGCCAGCCTGGATCAAGCAGATTCATCTGCACGCCGGAGTTGGCGAGAGTTGGGACAAAGTCGCGAACGAATTTGTCCACAGCCGCCTTGGAAATCGCATAAGCGGTCAGATTGGGTTCGTTCATGATCCCGGAAGTCACGTTGATGACGCGGCCCCATTTGCGGGCGAGCATGGGCGGCACCAGCCGGTGGCAAATCCGCGCCAGGCTGATGACATTGACCTCGAAACTTTTTCGGAAATCCTCCGCCGGTATGTCCCAGGGGTTTTCCCTCCAGGGCGTCATGATGGCGGCGTTGTTATAGACAATATCGATCCGGCCCGCCTGCCGTAGCGCGGTGTCGAGCATGGCGTTGACCTGGGCCTGGTCGGAAAGCTCCGCGGCAACCGTGACCACCTTGACGCCCAGCCCCTCGAGTTTGGCGGCCAGCGTCCGGGTGTGGGCCAACTCGCGGCTGTGCAGCACCACATTGCATCCCAATTGCGCGAGGCCCTCGCCGACATGGGAGCCGACACCCCGGCTGGCTCCGGTGACAAGGGACCATTTATCTTTGAGCGATTTCATTCCTGATTACCTTCTTTTGTTTGTCGTCCACGCGGGGAGCATAATCCACCGCTCCCGGAAATACCAAGGCCGGGTTGAAAGTCCGCAAAATGATTAGGGAAAGTGGCGTGATTTTGCGCAGCCAGCGACGAAAATTGCGCACTTGACTCGACCCCGGAATCTGAAATGCTTCGGGAAACCGGAGGAAATTTGCGCTGCTTGCCTGCGGCCCGAATTATGCTTGGCCTGAAATATGAACCTTTCGCGTCGCGGGGCATTCAAGCGGGACCACGACGCGCGACTCTGCTGCACACTGCCGTCCGTCTGCCCGCTTACAGGAAGCTTTATGAATGCTTGGAGAACTTCGCCATGTTGGATCCGTCTCGTCCTGTCAATTATCGCTTGCAGTCTTTTGGCGGAAGGGGCCGGCGCGCAATGCCTCATCAACGTTGATTTTGGCGCGGGCAGCCGCAGCCCCAAAACGGGCTTCGCCGCCACGGGCCAGGGCACGAATGATTTCTGGAACCTGTTCCGGCTTTATGATCCGAATTACATTCCGGGCGAGCCGCTGGTTTTCAGCGGCCGGCAAACCGGGCTGAAGCAGGCTGACGGCGCCGCCACGGAGGTTTCCATTGACCTGACCAACGCCCCCGGCGTTTGGGGCAACGCCACCGGCGATGCCATGTATGACTCCTACGTCTTTGCGCCGGACGGCAGCAACATGACCGCGACGATTTCCAGGCTCAATCCGGGACGCTACAATTTCTTCCTCTACGGTCACGCTGACCCGGATTCTTCAGGCGAACAAAACAGCCTTTTCAAGTTGCACAGCGCGGGCACGAATTATGGCCCGCTGACCACAGTCAGTTCCGCCGGTTGGAAGGCCGCCATGCCGTGGCAGGAAGGGCATCAGTACGTCGTCTTCCGCGATGTTGAAGTTCAAGCCGGCTCACCTGTGGTGATCGAAATCGCGCCGGGGCCGAATGGTGTCGCCGTGCTCAACGGGCTGCAAATCAGTTCCAAGGGCACCAGCCCGCCGCGGCTGGCCGGGCGCGGCGCGGCCAAAGTGGCGGAAGGTTTCACCAACTTGATCGTGCGCGAGATCCGATATGACGGCGCGATTACGGATCACGAGGCGCGTTTCGCCGCCGACCTCCAAATCGAGTCCTTCACCACCAACGAAATTTCCGCGCCGTTGTTTCAAGGGGACGTGGCCGTGGCGGTCAAATTCCTGCCGGCCAGCGTGCGCGTGGTGCGTTCAGGAGACCAATATTATCTGCGGGTCGCCGGCATCGGCGTGTATAATCCCAAGTTGGTGGTGGTGGCCAAAATCACCCGCGACGAGCCGTGGAATCAGGTGAACTTTCAGGGGCCGCTCGCGGCGATTGCCTCCATTCACGCGCAGGCCGCCGGCGAAGGCGTGGAATTGCAGCTTCTCAGCGGCACGGCTTTGGAAAATGAAAAAGCCGCTTCGCAGGTGGATGGATTTCTCAACGCCAGCCGCGAGGTGTCGTTGCGCTGGCAGAGCCGGACCGCGGAAGTAGCCCGCAACGCGCTCATCGCGGTCGAGACCGGCGCCGGCGCGCAAATCACCCCCGCCGTCATTAAGCTCACCACGACCCTGCGCTATGAACTGCTGCAGGCCAGCGTCCCCCGCCTGCGCATCGCCCTGCCGGCCAGCCAGGCCCTGACCCGGTTGCAAGGCGAACAGATTCGCGATTGGCGGATCGAAACCGACAACGGGCGGCAGATCCTTGCCATTGAATTCGTCAAGCCAGTCGAGAAGAATTACCAACTGGTTCTTTTCACCGAGCAATCCGTCGAGTCCCTGCCCGGTTCCGTCCAGATCACGGCGCCGGAACCGCTGGGCGTCGAACGGGAGGCCGGGTCCTTGATCATTTCAGCCGCCGACACGGTGGTCGATATCGGCGAAACAACCGGATTGCGCCGGGTCAACGCCAACGGCGACGCGCTGGCTGCATTCCTTTTTTCGGCGCGTCCGTTTTCGCTCGCGGCCGGCGTCAAACGCGTCGAACCGGTCCTGACCGTGGCCGACCGCGTCACGGCCCGGCTGGAGGAGAGCCGGCTGGCGGCGCTCCACGCCGTTGATTTGACTGTGGATAAGGCGGGCATCTATTCCGTCGAATTCACGCCGCAACCCGGCTTTGGCGTGGCCGGTGTGACGGGTGAAGGCGTGGAGGACTGGAAAGTGAACGGGGGCAAATTGCAGATCAATTTTGCCAGCCGCGTCCTCGGCTTGCGCCATTTGGAAGTGCAGTTGGAACAGGCACTGAAAAGCTTTCCGTCGCAAATCACGCTCGCGCCTTTGCGCGCCAGCGGAGCCAGCCACGAAACGGCGGAGATCGGTGCTGCCGCCGCGCGGGGGTTGCAGGTCAAGACCGGGGAAATGACCGGGTTGCGCGAAATCCCCGCCGCCGAACTGGCCCATCGCACCGATGAATTGCTGGCCTACAGCGCGGCCCAGCCGGATTGGAATTTGACGCTGGCGACGGAGCGCCTGGCTCCGCGCATCGGCGCGGATATTTTCAATCTCATCACCATTGGCGACGGCGTGGTCGGCGGGAGCGCCACGGTGCGTTACGATTTGATCAACCAGGGGGTGCAGGAATTTCACCTCCAGGCGCCCGCTCACTGGAGGAACATGGAGTTTACCGGACCCAACATTCGCAGCCACGAACGACAGGGCGACTTGTGGACCATCCGCCTCCAGGAAAAGGCCTGGGATGGCTACACCCTGGTTGTCACCTACGATTATCCATTCGACGCGACCAATGCGATGCTTGACGCCGGGGGGTTGCATGCGCCCGAAGCCGAGCACGAAACCGGGTCGGTCGCCGTAACCACGGCGGCCGGGTTCAAAGTCCAGGCCGGCCCGGCGCAGGAACCTTTGCGGGTCATTGATCCGACGGAACTGGCCGAAAGCGACCGCGCGCTGGTGACGCGTCCCGTCGTCCTGGCCTATCACTACACCGGCCATTCCTTCGCGCTCCAGTTGCAGGCGTCCCGGCAGGAAGAGGCGGCTGTACTGGAAGCCGTGGTGGACCGCGTCCAGATGACCTCCGTGCTGACGGACGCCGGGGAGATGCTGGCGCAGGCCTCGTTCATGGTGAAAAACAACGGCAAACAATTTCAGCGTTTTGAACTGCCGCCCGGCGCGGAATTCTGGGGCTGCTACGTGGACGGACAAAGCGCCAAGGCCCAGAAGGACAACGACGGGCTGCTCATTTCCCTGCCCCAGCGCGCCGACCGCGACGAGGCGTTTGCGGTGGACATCGTCTATGCGCAGAACTCCGGCCTTGCGCAGGCCCGGTGGTTTCCCCGGCATGTCGCGTTTCAAGCGCCGAAGACCGATTTGCCGAACACCTTCGCCGAATGGGAATTGTTCGTGCCCAACGATTGCCACGTATCGGCTTTTGGAGGGAGTATGAAGGTGGCGCGCGGGACCACCTACGGCTGGCGCGACGGCTTGCGCCGGTTCGGGGAATTCTATGCGGGGGTCTGGGAGGATCACGGGGCCGGCCTTGTGACATGGATCGTGGTGCTGCTGATCATCGTAATGGCGGCGATGCAGGCGCAGTGGCGCGGGTTCAAAGGCCTGCTGCAAGTGCTGGCTGTGCTTGCGATCATAGCGATCCTCGCCAGCATGATGCTGCCGGCCTTGTCCAGGGCCAAGCAGAAGGCGCAACGCATCAGCGCTGTCAACAACCTGAAACAGATCGGTGTCGCCGTGAGGATTTGGGCCGATGAACACGGGAACCATCTCCCGGTCAATCTGTGGGAGGACGCTCACGACGAACTTGGCAACTCACAGAAGATCCTCATCGACCCGGATAGCGGCGAGCCTTTCGTTTATGTCGGCGCGGGCAAGAGCGCGAACGATGCAAACGCTATTATCGCGTTCTCGCCTGTGGATCACAATGGTCGGGCCGTTTTGTTTGGCGATGGCAGCGTCCAGCAGATGTCCAGCGAGCGATTTGCCGACGCCGAAGCGGCGGCGTTTAGGGGAGCTTACAACCTGCTGCCATCGGCAGGCCCGGCAACGAAGTCGGCTAGAGTCCGAGGTGAAGAGAAGTCTCTTCAGGCAGCTGAAGCCCCCGCTGCGGCGACAATTCCCGCCTCCGCACCTGCGACCCTCGGCGAAGAAGAACCCAAGGCTCCTTCCGCCCTGCCGGCTGTGGCCGGCCTTCGTTCTATTCACATTGAGATACCGCGGCAGGGCCAGCCTTTCACATTCACCAAGGTTCTCAATACCAGCGGTGAACCGTTGAGCATCAAGATGTCTGTGATGAATGCGGTCGTCTTTGTCGTTCTACGTTCCGGATTCCAATTGGCTGCGTTCATCACCGGGTTGCTGCTCGTTTGGTGGCAGTGGCATCACAAGCAAAGCAGTTTTTGGATCATGGTCGGCATTGCCCTGTCACTTTGCGCCGTGGCTGCCCTGCTCATTGCCAGCCGTGTCCTGCATCTCGCTCTCATCATGGCGGTGCCCATCGCAGTCCTGGCCGCCGTGGTTATGGCCTTCCGCAAATTCCGGCCCCGCCATGCCGCCGAGCCGCCGTCCCCGCCAGAGTCGGGTCTGCCGTCCGCTGTGGCCGCCATCGCGTTGCTGCTGGCTTTGACTCAGCCCGTTTCAGCCCAGGTTGCCGCCAGCGCGGATAAGATGCCAGGGACGCAATCCGCCATCGAGAGCGCTTCCTACACCGGAGTCATCAGCGAGCACGTCGCCCAGTTCGAGGGGACGCTCCTGCTGACTTCGACCGGCACCAACCAGATCCTGCCGCTCTTTGGTGAGGAAGCCGCGTTGGAGGACTTTTCCGTCAAGTCGGGCGAGGCCAAGTTGTTGCGGGAGGGCGGGAAGCTGGGCGTTCTTCTTCCCAACCGCGGCGACGCATCGGTTGTTGTGAGATTTGTCGTCAAGGTCGGCGGCGAGGTGGCCAGGCGCCATCTGAGCTTCGCCATTCCACCGGCGCTGGCCAGCCGTTTGAGCGCCAGCATCGACGAACCGGATGCGGACGTGGAGTTTTCCACCGCCGTTGCTTTCCAGCGCACGAGCGACGCCCGGCAAACGCGTCTCGACGCGACCATCGGCCCGGCTGACCGCGTCGATATCCAATGGACGCCCCGGATCAAGCGCGCCGCCGAAGTCGCCGCCACCATATTTGTCGATAACAACGCCCTCGCCACATTGTCCAATGGCGTGATGGATGTTCGTTCCGTTCTGGATTTTCAAATCAGCCAGGGCGAAATGCGCCAGGCCCGCGTGTGTTTGCCTGTCGGCCAGCGGTTGTTGCGCGTGGATGGCGAGTCCATCCGCACCTGGCAATTGCAGCCGCAAGTGTCCACGAAGCCAAGCGGTGACATCCTTGTGGTGGACCTGCTTAAGGGCGTGTCGCCCGATTATAAACTGTCGGTCGAAACGGAGAAGATACTGGACCGGTTCCCGATCACGGTGGCTGTGGAAGTGCCGCGCGCGCTGGATGTCAAACGCGAAACCGGGCTGATCGCCGTGCGGGGCAGCGAGGAATTGAGCCTGTCGGTGGACCGCGCCACGGAATTGGAGCGTGTCGATGCCGCCGATTTCCCGTTGCCGGACAAGACAGCGAATCTCTTCAGCGTCTGGCGTTTTCTCAATCCCGGCTTCGCCCTCGCCGTCAGGGCGGAAACCGTCCAGCCCCAAATTGAAGCCGTGGTCCACAATACAGTTCGCATCTCCACAGATCAGATCGCGCTTTCGACCACCATTGAATACGGCGTCAAGCGGGCCGGCGTCTTTGCCCTCCAGGCCGCCCTGCCCGCCAGCTACACGGTGGAAAATGTGCAGGGCGAAAACATGCTGCCCTGGCAGGTGCGCGACACCGGCTCAAACCGGCTTCTGGAAATCCCGTTCAAGGACCGGGTGCTTGGCGGCTATTCTTTGCGGGTCGATCTGCTGCGGTTGCTCAAGGAATTTCCTTCCACGGTCGCCATACCGGGCGTGCATCCGCTGAACGTGCAGAAACTGGACGGGGCTGTCTTCGTGGAGGCCGAACCCGGTGTCGCAGTGAAAACCTCCAGCTTTGACGGCCTTTCCGAAAGTCCGGGAATCAGTCCCGGCACCGGCGCGAATGCCGCCGCCGGCGTGCTGGCCTATAAATTCCTCAGCGCGCAGCCCGGGCCTCTGCCAGATTGGAAACTGGAAGTCGCCTGTGAAAAAGTGGAATCCTGGGTCCGCGCGGACATTGCCCAGATCGTGGTCGTTTCGGACAATCTCCTCAGCGGGGCCGCGGTGATCCGCTACGATATTCAGAACGCGCCGGTGAAGGATTTCCACCTGAAGATTCCCGCCTCCTGCACCAATGTTGAGTTCTCGGCCCCGGACATCCGCCGCCGCGACCAGGTCGGGGAGGACTGGCATGTTGAATTGCAAAACGCCGTTCACGGCCAGTTCACGCTGGTGGTCAATTGGGAACGGCCCGTCGATGTGAAAACCAACGCGCTGGACCTGGACGGAATCCAGGCGCTGGGCTTGGAACGCGAATCGGGCTATGTCCTTGTCCTGAGCAAGTCCGCCCTGCAGGTTACTGAAAAATCCGCCAGCGGCGAACTGATGAAAATTGACGCCAGTGAATTGCCCGATTGGGTGGAAAGCAGCGACCGCCCGGTGCTGGTTTACCGCTACGTGCGCCCCGGCTACAAGCTCAACATCGAGGCCCGGCATTTCGAGGACGCCGCCGTCCTGCAAGCCCTGGCCGATCAGGTTCACTTGACAACGGTTTTAACGGACGACGGCCAGGCCATGACCGAGATGGCGCTGCAGGTGCGCAACAACGGACTGCAACATTTGGAAATCGAATTGCCCGTCGGCGCGCAGGTGTGGTCCGCGTTTGTGGGCGGGCAGGCCGTGCGTCCCGCCCGGCGCGATCAAAAGCTGTTTCTTCCCCTGGAAGCAACCGCCGCCGCCGCGGACGCGCCGGTGTCCATTGAACTGACTTACTTGGGCCGGGAGACTTTTCCCAAGCGTAGCGGCAAAGTAAACCTGATTTCGCCGCGTCTCGGCGTGCCGTTGAAAAATGCGCGCTGGGACGTCTATCTGCCGCCGGATTACGACTACACCGAATTCACCGGCAGCATGCTCCATGAGGCCGGGGCCGCTCCGGCGGTGTTAAGCTATTCCCTGCTCGAATACCGCGCCCAGGAAGCAAACCGGAAGCAAAGCCGCGAGAACGAGGCCCAAGCCTTCCTCAGCAACGCCCGCACCAAGCTGGCAAACGGCGACGTTTTGGGCATCAACAACGCGGATACGCTTAACAGTTTCAGTGGGGCCAGTCCGGAAGCGCGCCAGGAAATGGAGGCTTTGCAGAAGGACCTGGCGCGCGTCCAACACAGCAACCTGATGCAGCAACAGCGTGTTTACAGCCACGGTCAGGTAGCGGCTTCGCTGCCGTCCGGCTCCGCCGGCCAAAACCGCCCCGCGTCGGCCGAATCCGAGGCCGTAGCCGGGGAACAGTGGAACAAACTGCAACAGGCCCAGGAACTGGCGGTGGCGCGGGTGCAGCCTTTGCGGGTCAGCCTGCCGACCCGCGGTCTGCGCCAGAGTTTCACCCAGGTATTGCAAACCGAGGTCGCCAAGCCGCTGACGATCCAATTCAGCGCCGTCAACACTGAAACCGGCGGCCTGTTGCGGAACACCCTCTGCGGCGCGCTCGCGCTGGCGGTGCTCTGGGCCTTCGTGGCCGCTTTCCTCAACGCCCGAAGAAACGACTCCACCCATAATGCGCCTTCGATGCAAGCTTGATTGAAATCGATCTGATCCTCTCACGAAGGTGACGGCCCGCTTCGCCGCCTGGAAGCGCGCCGCTGTCCCTCGGGAAAGTCAGAAACCATCCATGCAAACACACTCTCTTGGCCGGGCTTGAGATGCAACGATTCGAACATCAAGTGATGCAATATCTTCATGGCAGCCTTTCCGCCATCCGTCCGCTCAATGGTGCCTCCTTGATCTCCCGATATACTTCGGGCGATCCAACCCGCTTCGGTCATCTTATCAATCATCCGAATGATTTCCCGATTATGCTTATCCATAATTGTGAATGGCCAATGACCTAGAGATTATAGGCATACGATTTCCTCACGTCGGAAAGTGGTGCTCTTCACCCAAATGTGGACTTTCCACATGAGGGATTGAAGCATCTTATTCTGTGATTTGTCACGCTGCAATTTCGGCTTTGAGCAAGCCGTTGCTACCGCAACTTTTTCTTCGCGGCGTCCGGCACTTCGATTCGGGTCGTGCCCACATCCTTGATTTCCACTGTCACCGTTTCAACTCTTCCGCCACGCGGGCAAGGTCGGCGGCTTGGGCCACCGGCGTCTTGTAATTTTGCAGCAAGCGTGCGATGAGCATGAGCTTCATTGCGGTATTCACCCCGGCGCTCGCGCTTCTCCTGGGCTTCGTCCTGCGCCATGAGCGTCCCACCGGTTGGGGTGCGCTGGGCGCGGCATTAATCCTCGGAGGCGTGCTGCTCGCGGTGACCAGGGATCAAAAATCGCCCGTCAACAACCTCCGAACCTGAACAAGGGGTAACATGTTACGGGTCTGTTTCCTTTTGTGTTACCGGCTAACTCGTTGACCATCAACACTTGTAACCGTGTTTCCCCTTTTTCGGTCATGCTGCCCTAGATTGCGCCTAACGGCGGGGCGGCAGAGTGGCTGGGGTTGCGGTAATTGTTGAACATCAGGCTTGACGAGGTATTTTTTTCAACAAAACATCTGGCTGTATGCCGCATATTGCACCAGCGGATGTTACTGCAGGAGCCGCACTTGTTGCGTTTTTCTTGGTTATGAGAAAACGCGAAAAATGGATGGCGTGGTTTTGCGGTATCACATTTATAGTGGCCATTGGAATCGCCATATTCGAAAAAGAAACACCAATCCGCGACCGCGCAATGAATTTAGTTTCATCACTGGATAAATTTACCTCGGATTTGGCAGCTAAACACCCCAAAAAAAACGAACAAATTGCGGAGTTTATGACGGGGAATTATGAGCATGAAATTATCGCGGTACATGACGAACTTTCAAATAAAAGCCGCCGCTCCGACACACTTGACGATATAGCGGACAAATTCAGGCGTGGGGAGGACTATGGGTTGCTCAACGGCAACGACGGGCCAATAGTTGTGATTTTGATGGTGCGAAACGAAGTAAAAAAGCTCGCCACCAACCTCAAAGAATAGCCAGCCTCTTTTTCAGGCGCAATCTACTGCAGCATTGCCCCTTTTTCAGACCTATATCTCCAGACTGGCGTCATTTCAGTTCGATCCAGCATTCGGTGATATGGTTCGAACCTCGCTGTTCCCGCGTAAGAGATGTCAGCCAAACTGCGTCGGCTACGCCCTTCCCTTCGCTTTTGAGTTTTGCGGATTCTTCCTTTGCCTGCGCCAGGGCCTTCCGCGTGTCTCCCCGACAGTAGAATCGCGCGGCTTTTCGATCAGCCAGCTTGATAATCGAAGCATCGTCCTTCACCTCCGGATAAATGGATTTCGGGACCGCCAGCCAAAGCGTCGTTGTTTGATTTTCCAGGCCGATCTCCTGGCGGATTGGACTGTCCACCAATGCGCCCCGATCCTCAACTTTCTTGAAAAGCACCTTCTCGAGGTCACTGTTGGCGGAGCGCCGATCCGGACCGGTCCGCTTCGGCACGGTTGCGGATTTCCAGAACCATCCAGCAGGCAAATTGACAATGGCCGTCTTGGAGAAACCCGTGGCGCCGATGCCCAGAGCGTTCAACGGATCCGGCGGGGCAGGTTTGTGGCTGCGGGTCTGCTGCAAATACCAGGTAATAACCGCCTGCTGGTCGAAATCAGCCGGCAAATTGTGTGGAGCGCCCTTGAGCAGAGCGTATTTTACTGTTCCGCCAACCGCCTGTAACGCGCTCACCATCTGATCGGCGTAAGCTGGGAAAATGACGTCGTCCTCCGAACCGTGGATCACCCATGCGGGGATGTTCTTCAGCTTGGCCGCGCGAAAAGGCGCGCCGCTGCCATCGCGCGGAGAAATCGCGGCGAAGCGTTCCGGATTGTTCATGGCCCAATCCCAAGTCGCCATGGCCCCGAGGCTGTGGCCTTCCACATAAACTTTGTCGGGATCGACGGGCAGAATCCGGAGAAGTTCATCCAGGTAGGCATTCAGAAAATCCAGTTTCCAAGGCCCGCCCTGGTTGATCGGTGTCACCTGGAAGGTGCGCCCGCCCGTCTGGCCGCCGCGGACATAGGAAATCTTGTGGCCGAGCCAGCCCGATCCATGAAGACCGATGATCAGGGGGAATTTGCGCCCCTTTTCCGGAAAGCCCGAGGGAAAATTCAATTGATAATTCGCCTTGACGATTGTGCCGTCGTGCAGCCTGGCTTCAAAGGCCATCGGGAATGCGCTGCCCAAGTGCTCGGCGATGTAATTGTGGCCGTGCTCCAGCGCGTCGGCGAACTCCGCCGCGTATTCATCGGGCGCGACAAAGTAGGTGTCGGCCGGATCATTCGTGTGGTTTCCCCAAGTTTCGTACCAGGCGATGGCCGCGCGGTAGAGCGGCTCGTAATCCGGGCCGAAGTCGGCTGCCCTTGCTTCGAGGGCGTGGAAGTGTTCTACCAACTGGTCGTAGTGTCCCGGTGCGTTGGCCGCGGTGGCGGGCGCGCTCAAGCCGGTCAAGCACGATGATAATAAAACGATTGCGGCAAAACATCCGCGGCCCGGGCTGATCGATGGGTTCGTTGAAATAGAAGGTTGCATGTGTGTCGCAAATGCTAGTTCAACTGGTTGAACTTGCAAGGCTTGCCGTACATCGACTTCACACAAGCCTGGCGCCCGGAAGTTTGATCCGTTTAAGTTTGATCCTTGTCACCGGTGGAGATTGATTTCTTGCACGGTGTTCGATTCGTAATTCCAAACCGGAAGCGTGGGGTCAGGTTTGATGGGCGAATATTGGGTGGGCAGGCAT
This sequence comes from Limisphaerales bacterium, assembly GCA_052325505.1. Taxonomy (GTDB): domain Bacteria; phylum Verrucomicrobiota; class Verrucomicrobiia; order Limisphaerales; family Palsa-1400; genus DASRLE01. The sequence continues at coordinate 37,253 of JBKQUS010000189.1, read as the reverse complement.
AACACTTCGTGGCGCGACGGATCCCAATGCGCAGATATCATATACGAGGTCAGGACCTGCCCTGTGTGCTGCGCTTCTCCCCGCATGTTCGTCAGGCTCAAATGGAAAAGGCTCCCTTCCCGAAGGATGGAGAGCACGATGATTTTGCCATCCACCAGTTCCGCATCCACGAAGTCCTCCCAATTCCTCGTGACCGGAATGGACCATTTTTCCTTGTCGCCGTTGACGGCGTAGGCCTCGACGAAGAAATTTGTGGCGTTGATGTAGCCGGGGGATTCGAACTTGGGCAACACCACCAGATGCTGCGCATCTTCGGTCAGAACGGGCTTCACTCTCCCGCCCGTTTCCCGCCACCGCATCATGGCCGCAGTCCACTGCGGGCGGGCCGACATTTCGGGCTCACCGGAACGGGCGGAGAGAACATCGTAAACCACGGTTGCCCCATTGGCCACGACCAGGCACTTCGTTTTCGAACGATTGAAAGCATACAGTCCGGGTTCGATGGGGATTGGCTGGCAAATGTCCTTGCGAGCGTCCGGGTTAAAGACCGTAAACTGTAGGTCCATCAGTGTGCCTGATTGGTGAATCAGCAAGTCGCTGCCCGCAATGGAGGAAAACCCGTCCACGTAACAGGCGCCCTCCTTTTGCATAAATTGGCTTCTGTGGGTCGGGTGTCCAGTCTGACCTGGAAACGGGAAGGCGAACAAGCTCCAATCCTTGCCGCTCAGATAGTCTGACTCCTCCGAATAACCCAGATGGAAACCGGGTTTAGCGGCGTAGTGTTGCGTTTCAACAATGGATTGCAACACCCCATTGGCCCATAAATTATCGTCCACCACTTGAGCCTCGCGACCGCATCCGGCAACAGTCACACCCAGAAAAGCAAGTGCGATCATCCTACCAGCAAGTTTGTGAATATCCGGCATTCCGGATGAATCTTTGCCAGCAGGCTTGCATCGTCAAGCGTAAAGGCGCCATTGCTCACACAAGAGGGCGCATTTTTATGCAGGTTTCGGCAAACTCCCCCAAAAGGCGTCAGTCCCTTGCATGTCCACCTTTTGTTTGTCGTGATTCATAGAGCTTTCGGTTGACCGCCCTCCATGAACTCATCTCCATCTGCCTGCAAATCCATTTCAGCGGCAACGTCGTTTCCCGGCGCAACTACCGCGCCAGCGTCAGCGCCATCTTCACCGGATCACCCTTGCGTCGCCAAGCAAAATCCCTGCGTGCGCGGGGCGAGGGGAAAAATAGATGGCTAAAGTTAGCCATTTTCTCGCTGAGGCAATCGAAACCAGTTACATGTTACGGGTCTGTTTCCTTTTGTGTTACCGGCTAAATCGTTGACCATCAACACTTGTAACCGTGTTTCCCCTTTTTCAGAGCTATGTATCAATCAACCGCTTTTGACGGGGGCGCGCTTGTCTATGAGCAAATTCATTCCACCGAAAACAGCGAGCAACCCCGCGTAGCAGGCCAAGTGTCGGAAAATCAAAGCATTGCCAACCGAAAGCATTTCTTGAGAACATAAAAATGTTAAAAAATGACTGATGTTTCGATCAACTCGGCGGGCCGCGATTACCCGGCGGGCGAACTGGTCAGGAGGCTGTTGCGCGTGGCGTGGCATTATCGCGCGGATTTCCTGCTCTCACTCGGCTTGAGCCTGGCGCTCCTGCTGCTGGGTCTGCTTGGTTTGCAATTGTTGGGGGTGGTTATCGATGTGATTCGTCACGCCCTTGATCCGTCACAACGCGCCCCCGCCTATCCCTTCGGCTGGGTGCCGCCCGCCGACTGGACGGCCTTGCGGGTGGTGACGGCGTTGTCGCTGGCCATCATCGTGCAAGCGGTACTGAGGGCCGCGCTAACGTGGGCCTACAACATGACCACGGCCCGCCTGACGCAAGGCGAAATCGTGCCGGACTTGCGCGACCAGCTTTACGCGCGGTTGCAGCGGTTGAGCTTCCCGTTTTTCGACATGCACGGGTCCAGCTCGATCTTCAACCGCGTCACGGGCGACGTACAAAACACGCGGCTGTTTGTGGATGGCGTGCTGTTGCAGGGGATCAACATGATTCTGACGCTGGTGGCTTACGGCGTGTTCATGTGGCGCATTCATCCTTCCCTGACCGTGGCGTGCCTGAGCGTGGCGCTGCCGCTCTGGTGGGTGACGCATTATTTCTCGGGCCGCCTGCGCCCGGAGTATCTGCGCAACCGCGAAATCAGCGACCATCTGGTCCAGCTTTTCACCGAGAGCATTCGCGGCATGCAAACGGTCAAGGGTTTCGCGGCGGAACCGCAGCAGACAGGCCGCTTTGAGGAGGCCAACTCGCTGGTCTCGAATCAGCAACGCCGCATTTTTGCCAATCTGTCGGTTTTCACGATGCTGACGCAATTGTTGTCCCAACTCAGCCTGGTGATCCTGTTCGGTTACGGCGGGTGGCTTTACGTGCAGGGACAAATTGCGCTGGGCGGCGGATTGGTGGTTTTTGCCGGATTGCTGCAACAATTCAACGGCCAGGTGGCCAGCATTTCCACCATCGCCAACTCCGTCCAGCAAAGCCTGGCCGCCGCCCGCCGCGTCTTCGAGGTGCTGGACACCCCCCTGGGCGTGGAAAGCAAACCCGGCGCCGCCGTTACGCCGCGCCTGACCGGCCGGGTGGTGTTTGACAACGTGACCTTCGGATATGACGCCGCGCATCCCGTGTTGCGTAACATCAGCTTCGAGGCCAAACCGGGGCAGGTCGTCGGCATTTTCGGCATGACCGGCGCGGGCAAGAGCACCTTGTTGAGCTTGATCCCCAGATTTTACGATCCGCAACAGGGCCGAATCCTCATGGACGGGCATGATTTGCGGGACCTGGATCTGGACTCGTGCCGGCGGCAGATTGGCCTGGTGTACCAGGAAAGTTTTCTCTTCTCCAACACCGTCAGCGCCAACATTGCCTTTGGCAGTCCTCACGCGACGCAGCAGCAAATCGAACAGGCAGCCCGCATGGCCTGTGCGCATGATTTCATCATGGCCCTCCCGCGCGGCTACGGGACCGTCCTGGGCGAATCGGGTGTGGACCTCTCGGGCGGCCAGCGGCAGCGACTGGCGCTGGCCCGGGCCTTGTTGCTTCAGCCGCCCATCCTGATTCTGGATGACCCGACGGCGTCGGTCGATCCCGGCACGGAGCATGAAATTGCCTCGGCCTTGCGCGTGGCCACGGCCGAGCGCACCTCCTTTATCGTTTCCAGCCGCCTCAGTTTGCTGCGCCGGGCTGACATGATTCTGGTGCTGGACGACGGGATCCTCCTCCAAACCGGGCGGCATGAGGAATTGGCGCATCTGCCCGGCCCTTACCGCGAGACGGTGCTGCTGCAATTAATGGACCTGACCCGGACGGAGGGAACCGCTGCATGAGCAACCCGGAGGCCATCACCTCGGACCGCGAGGCTATAACCTACTACGATCCGGTCGAGCACCGCGAAGTTGACCAGGTGCCGCTGCGCCTGGACTTGATCCGCCGCGTTTTTTCCTTCACGCGGCCTTACGCGGCGAAGCGGAACTGGCTTTTCGCATTGACGTTTGCGCGGGGCCTGCAGTTGCCCGCGCTGGCTTGGATGATTGGCCGCACCATCAACGGCCCCATTGCCGCCAAAGACATCGCGGGCATCCAGTTCGATGCCGCCTGCTATCTGGGTTTGACGCTGTTCATGGTGGCAACGCTGTATTACCGGCAGCGCCTGGCCCTGGAACTGGGCGAGGCCGTGGTCCATGACATGCGCTCGACCCTCTTCCGCAAACTCACCACCCTGCCGATGGCCTTTTTCAACCGCACCAAGTTCGGGCGCATCATCAGCCGCCTCACCTCCGACATCGACAGCGTGCGGGTCGGCATCCAGGACGTGGCGTTCATCGTGACGGTGCAGGCCCTGCAAATGGCCGCGTCGGCATTGCTCATGGCTTGGTATGATTGGAAGTTGTTCTCCCTCATGCTCCTGCTCGCGCCGATGATCTGGCTTGTCAACAAGCGCTATCGCCGCGAAATGAGCGGGCGCCTGCGCAAGGTGCAGCGATCCTGGAGCCATCTTAGCTCCACCCTGGCCGAATCGGTCGGCGGCATCCGCGTCACCCAGGCTTTCGTGCGGCAGGACATCAACTCCGGTTTCTTTCGCAGACTCGTGGCCATGCATGGCGACAATAACGTCGGCGTGGCCCGCGCTTCGGCGGTTTTTGTGCCGCTGCTGCAACTCAAGAGCCAGCTTTTCCTGGGGGCGGCGGCCCTGCTCGCCGGTTACGGCGCTTTGCAGCCCCACCATTGGCTCCACATTGATGTCGGCGACCTTGTCATCTTCTTTTTTCTGGCCAATTTGTTTTTCGAGCCGGTGCGGGTCATCGGCGACCAATACAACCAGGCCCTGACCGCCATGGCCGGCGCGGAACGCCTCTTCCGCATGCTCGACCAGGAACCGGACTGGCGCGACGCTCCGGACGCCAAGTCTTTGCCCGCCCTGCGCGGCCGCGTCGAGTTTCAGTCCGTTTATTTCGAATACCAACCAAACCGCCCCGTTCTGGAGGATATTTCCTTTGTGGCCGAACCGGGGCAAACGGTCGCGTTGGTGGGGGCCACCGGCAGCGGGAAAACGACCCTCGTGGCCTTGCTGCAAAAATTTTACCTGCCCGTGCGCGGCGCCGTGCTGGTTGATGGCCACAACTTGCAGCACGTCACCAGCGAATCAATCCTCAAGCAAATGGGCAACGTCCAGCAGAACAATTTCCTCTTTTCCGGCTCGATCATTGACAACATCCGCTTCGCCCGTCCCGACGCCACCGAAACCGAGGTGCGAGCCACCCTTTCCGACCTCGACTGCCTGGACATAGTTGAGGGCCTGCCCGGCGGCCTGCGCTATCAGATCGGCGAAAAAAGTGCGGGCCTTTCCCTGGGCCAGCGTCAATTGGTGTGTTTTGCCCGCGCCTTGCTCGCCCGGCCTCGCATCGTTGTGTTGGACGAGGCGACCAGCGCGATCGACACGGTCACTGAAGTCCGGCTGCAACATGCGCTGGAGGTTTTGTTGCGCGGTCGCACGGCCTTTGTCGTGGCCCACCGTTTGAGCACCATCCGCAAGGCGGACTTGGTGCTGGTGCTCGACCAGGGCCGCATCGTGGAGCGGGGCACGCACCAGACGCTGTTAAACGAAGGCGGCATTTACGCCCGCCTTCACCGGGAATTCATTGGAGATCACGGCACTCCCTCTTGATCCTAATCTTAATCTTAATCATAATCTTAATCCCAATTTCTGAAGATTATGATTAAGAGCAGGAGTAAGAAGGAACCGGCCGCGTGACAGCGTCAAGTTCAGCAGTTGCCCTGCTGCCGGGGGTTTGGCACACTGGGCCTCTGCATGCGTGAGACAATTCGAGCCTGGATCGAAGCCATCGAGGCTCCGTTCCTCGAGACCATCTTCGACAAGCGCCGGGGTCTGCGCGCCGATCTGGTCCGCTCCATTCTGTTCGGCCTTTCCAAAGTGTATCAGCTTTACCTCGTCATTCACCGCTACGCCATTCGCTCCCGCCTGATCCGCGACGCCACGCTCGGCATCCAAGTCATCGCCATTGGCAACCTTACTCTCGGCGGCACCGGCAAGACGCCTGTGGTGGAAAAGTTCGCCCGCGAATTGCAAAAGCAGGGCCGCACGGTCGCCATCCTCTCCCGCGGCTGGCGGTCCAAGCCCCAGCCCCTCGGCCAGATGCTGTTGAACAAGCTGCTCTTCCGCGAGGACACCACCCCGCCGCGCCTAGTCTCGGACGGGAAATCCCTCCTGCTCGATTCCGAGACGGCCGGCGACGAACCCTACATGCTCGCTTCCAATCTCAAGGACGTGGTCGTGCTGGTGGACAAAAACCGCGTCAAGAGCGGCCGTTACGCCATCGAGAATTTCGGCTGCGACACCCTGCTGCTCGACGACGGCTTCCAATACTGGAAACTGGCGGGACGCCGGCAGGACGTCGTGCTGGTCGATTGCCAGCAGCCGTTTGGCAACGAACATCTGTTCCCGCGCGGCACCTTGCGCGAGCCGCCTTCCCATCTGGCGCGGGCCAGCGTCATTTTCATCACCAAAAGCGACGGCCAGACCGCCGAACTGCGCCAGCGCATTGCTGATTACAGCCCGGGCACCGGCATCATCGAATGCATCCACGCCCCGCTTTATTTCGAAGATGTGTTCACCGGCGAACGCAAGGGTCTGGACTTTTTGCAAGGCAAACGCGCCGCCGCCCTCAGCGCCATCGCCCAGCCGGAAAGCTTCGAACAGAGCCTGGTCACGTTGTGCCGCGAATTGGTCTATTCCAAACGTTTCGCCGACCATCATCGCTTCACCCAGCAGGAAATCCTCAACGCCATCAATCGCAGCAAGAAACGCCAGGCCCATGTCATCGTCACCACCCAGAAGGACGCCGTCCGCTTCCCCAAGCTGGACCGCCGCGATCTCCCCATTTATTTCATGCGCGTGGAAATAAAAATCCTGAGCGGCGCCGAGGATTTCGATGATTGCGTGCGCAGAATTTGTCTTCGCTAACATGCCGGAATCATCCGAAAAGATCCTGGTGCGCGGCCTCAACTGGCTGGGGGACGCCGTCATGAGCACGCCCGCCTTGATGCGCCTGCGACAGGCCAGGCCGTCCGCCCATATCACCCTGCTTGCGCCGGAGAAACTGGCCGGACTCTGGCAGGACCAGCCGTTTCTCGACGGGGTGCTCGCCTTTTCCCCCGCGGAAACCGTGTGGCAGATCAGCCGGAGGCTGCGCGGGGAAAACTTTACGGAGGCTGTCGCACTGCCCAATTCCATCCGGTCCGCCCTGGAACTGTGGCTGGCCGGGATTCCGCGGCGCGTCGGTGTGGCCCGACCGGGGCGCGGCTTGTTCCTGACGCGGGCGCTGCCTCCGCGCCGGGACGCCGTGCCCATGCGCCGGCGGTCCTCCCGCGAAATCCGCCTCTTGATCGCGCGCGACGCGACGGCGACGGCCCCGCCGCCCGCGGCGCATCATGTCCATGATTATTTATATTTGACTGCTGAATTCGGCGCGTCGCCCGAGCCGCTGCCACCGCGCATCGTCATCAACGACCAGCAAGCCGCCCAGATATGCCAGAAGTTGAGCCTGGAGACCGCGCCGGCGGGACGCCCGTGGTTTGGGCTCTGTCCGGGAGCGGAGTATGGCCCGGCCAAACGCTGGCTGGCGAGGCGGTTTGTCGCCTCCGCCGTGCTCTTGCAAAAGCAACACCACTGCCGCTGGCTGGTCTTTGGTGGACCGGGCGACGTGGATCTGGCGGAGAAGATCACCACTGAAATCTGCTCTGAGGCGCGCGAGGCGGATGGCGTGATTAACCTGGCCGGCAAGACCAATTTGAGGGAACTTGCCGCCGCGCTAAAACTCTGCCGCCTGTTGCTGACCAATGACACCGGCCCGATGCATCTCGCCGCGGCCCTGGGAACGCCCTTGATCGTTCCCTTCGGCAGCACCTCGCCAGAATTGACAGGCCCATTCTGTTGTCCGACCGCCGAAATCCTGCGCGCGCCCGTGCCCTGCGCGCCCTGTTTCCGCCGCGAATGTCCGATTGACCTGCGCTGTTTCAACGGCATCCAGACCGCGCATGTCATCGAAGCCGCGCGCCGCCTGCTTCATCCGGGGTCCTGAGGATCAAGCGCTGGCCCGCACTTGCCTTTCCGCCGCGGGTGCGGGATAGTGGGGCTGTGGATCATACGGTTACCGAATTAACCGATCAGCTCATCGCCTCCTACGCCCGCGTAGGCGGCATCAACCACCTCGATGGCAAGAACCTGCCTTCGAAAACGGCCATTTCCTCGATTTCATGCGATTTGCTCCGCCTGCTGTTCCCCGGCTTCTTCGACGAGAAGTCCATTCATTCCTCGCAGTTGAAGGTCGAGATCGCCACCCTGATGGATTCGGTCTTGCAACGGTTGGAGGAGGAAATCTACAAAAGCCTCGATTACGCTCACAAGACGGATAAAAAGGATTTGAGCCGCCGGTCACACACCCTGACCCTTAATTTTCTCAGTAATTTGCCGCGCATCCGCGATTTGCTGGCCATGGACACTGAGGCCGCCTTTCAAGGCGACCCGGCTGCGTTGAGCAAGGAGGAAGTCATTGTGGCTTATCCTTTCATCGAAGCCATCGCTGTGCAACGGCTGGCCCACGAGTTGTACCTGCAAAAAATTCCGCTCATCCCCCGCATCATGACCGAATGGGCCCACAGCCGCACCGGCATCGATTTGCATCCCGGGGCGCGGATCGGCTCGCATTTCTTCATCGATCACGGCACGGGCACGGTCATTGGCGAGACCGCGGTCATCGGCGAACACGTCAAGATGTACCAGGGCGTGGGCTTGGTGGCCCGTTCCCTGGCCGGCGGCCAACTGCTGCGGGGCAAGAAGCGCCACCCCACCATCGAGAGCCACGTCACGATTTACGCCAATGCCACCATCGTGGGCGGCGAAACCATCGTGGGCGCCGGCAGCACCATCGGCGCCAGCGTTTTCCTGACCCAAAGCGTCCCGCCCAATTCCCTCGTCACTTACGAGAACATGGATGTGAGAGTCACCAATAAGGCAGATGAACGCCCGACCGACTTCCAAATCTAGGGCTGCGTCATTTTCAGGAATTCCGCCTCGTCCAGTATTTTGACGCCCAGGGCTTTTACAATGGCAGGCTCCTTTGAGCCTCGATCGGAGTCGTTCCTCCCAAATCTTCAGGTTTCACTCCCAACCTTTTAAGGAATTCCTTTTCATCAAGTGTGGTCACGTTAAGTTGCTTCGCTTTCTGCAGTTTTGACCCAGTTTCGTCTCCAAAAACTAGGTAATCAGTGTTCTTGCTCACAGTGCCGACGACGTTCCCACCGCGAACGCGAATCTCCTCCGTGGCTTTATCACGAGTCATCGATTTTAAAGAGCCAGTAAGGACAACAGTTTTTCCACTAAAAGGCGATTCAGCGGACGATTCGATTTCCTTGCTGTTTTTTAAGCCGCCAAGAGGATTAATCCCAAGTTTTTGAATTCGCGAAAGCACTGTCTTTCCGATGTCTGAGGCAAAGTATTTTACTATGTTCTGCGCAACTTTTGGCCCGACGACGGTTAGAAATTCAGGGACTGCTTTACTTTTCTTCTCCGTTACAAGCTTGGACCATTTTTCGTTTCGTTCGGCCACACCCTCTTTCTCTAATTTTTTCCCCAAACCTAGAATTTCGATCTTTAAGCTTTCAAACTTTTCTTTTCGTTCAGCCTTTTCGTCCTTATTTTTTGGTTTATTTTTATTTCTCACGAAAGGCGATACCACGGCCAGTTCGTCGTATAAACTGCCTAATTTAGCTATTCCCACCAGCAGAGGTGACGTTGCAACCGCTTGTAAATCCTTGTGGAATTTTGCGACCTCGTAAGTGATCGTTTCGCCAGCATCCTCGATCCCTAAGGCGAGAAGCCACCGTGCCAGGGAAAACGACTTGGCTCGTTGTAGAGCTTCGCAAACTTTCGTCGCGTTCTTCTCGCCAAAAGTACGCGACTCCTCCTTCGTTCCGAGGTTCAGATCACCAAGCGGTCCCGGTTTTAAGGCAAACAAATCAAGCCACTCCTTAATCAAGCCAGTCTCAATGAGCTTTTCTGCAACAACGCTGCCTATGCCCTCAATATCGAGAGCATTCCGTTGAGCCATGAACTGAATTCTCCTGACGCTTTGCGCCGGACACCCCGCGATATTTTGGCAACGCCAGGCAACAAATCCGGGTTCACGGGCTATCTGCCCGCCACAGGCTGGGCATTTGTGGTCAACATGCGCAGAGAAATTGAACGGCTCAGTGTTCGGTGGCCTTTTGGATTTTACCACCTCGACGACCTCTGGAATGACCATGCCGGCTTTCCGAACGATCACAGTGTCACCAATTCGAATGTCCTTCTTTCTTATCTCATCCTCATTGTGCAGAGTTGCGCGCGCAACTGTTGAGCCTTGTACAGAAACGGGGTCCAATTCCGCAACTGGCGTCAATACGCCGGTGCGGCCGACTTGGACAGTAATTGCTCTAAGAACAGTTTCCGCTGGCGTAATCCAATGTATCGGTTTGTGTACGATGGCGTAACCGGGAGCCTTGGTTTTCGAAGGGATTTTTTGCCGATCCGCAAGATCGTTCACCTTTAAAACGATGCCGTCGATTTCGTACGGCATTTTGGTCCTCAAGTCTTTCGCTTCGTCGTAATCATAAACGACGTAATTCCGATACCGGTCAAAGACCTTTTCAATCCCGCTGCAAACCCACCAAACGGGTTGCGTTGGCAGACCGGCATTTTTGAGAAACTCCAGGACTTCTGAATGTGTTGAAAAGCGAATGCCTTCGTAAGCGCCTAGGGCATAAAAAACCGCGCGAATCGGTCGTTGCCGGACGATTTGCGGATCCAATTGCTTGAGAGTGCCCGCTGTGGCATTGCGAGCATTTGGAAAGGGTTCTTCTCCGGCTGCTTCACATTTGGCATTAAATTTGTCGAAATCCCTGATTGAAATGTATGCCTCTCCGCGAGCCTCAAGCATTTTCGGCGGATCTTTTAACTTCAGCTCCAGTGGAATCGCACGGATCGTCCTGATGTTGTTTGTAATATCGTCGCCCGTTTTTCCGTCACCTCGGGTTGCGCCCAAGGTAAGTTTGCCGTCCCTATATAAAACGCTGATTGAAACCCCATCCACCTTTGGCTCAAGAATGTAATCAATAGCGGCTTTGCCGACATGTTTTCGAATCGTTGTGTCAAAGCCCCTCAACTCTTCCAGTGTGTTTTCGTCCTGCGCCCTTTTGCGTCGGTCGGGGTCTGGTTCCTCCTCTTTCGTTGGATGCGTTGCGGCCTTGATCTTCTCCAAAGACAACATCGGCTCCAAGTGCTCGACCCGTTCAAAGCCTTCCACTGGAGCACCGCCAACCCGCTGACTTGGCGAATCTGGTGTTTCCAACCCAGGGAATTGCTTCTCCAATTCGACCAACTCGTCATAAAGGGCATCGTATTCCCAATCGCTTATGGCCGCGTTCCCTGAACCATAGTAGAGATTTTCGTTTTCTCGAATCTTCGCTACCAGTTCGGCGTGTTTCGTTTTGGCTTCCGACAACATCATATCGAATAATCACCAAATAAAACCACAGAAGGCGTTGTGGATAAAGACTTAAAACGCGGTTGACGGAACCGCCATGCGGGGATTGAATTCCTTCGTAAATATGAGAGAAACACTTTCACAAATAACGGTGCTTGCCAAAAGCAGTGACGGCGGGTCGTATCCAGTAGAATTCTCTGTGCGCGGCGATGCAGTTCTCGTTCTCTGCCATTGCCAGGCCGGGATGAATCATATGGTCTGTAAGCACAAAATCGCGCTCATTAAAGGCGATACGAAAATGCTTTTCGATGCCCCTCAGTCTGCTGCACTGGCTCAAATCCGGGCATGGCCGCAATTTCCTGCCACGCAAAAGCGGTTAGCAGAATATGAGTCCGCTCTTGCTGAAATTGACCGCGAACTTGAAAAGGTCAAAGCTCGGGAGCGGGCGATAAAGAAGGAAACGGCTCACTTTCTGACATTTGGAAAATCAACGACGCACTGAGCCGTGAGCTTTTGTGGATAACTACAGCAGATTATCCCACTGACAGAACAGAAAACGCTCGAAATCAAGCCAGACAAGTGGGAGATTCTTGCCACAACAGTCGTGGCAGACAACAAAAAGCGCGTGACTCTGCGCCTGGCCAAACCGGGCGACAGGTTCGATGTCCAGATAGTCTCCGATGGAAATTACATTTTGGCCAGGCTGGAGTCTGCGCAACCCAGGGATACGGCGAAAGTTCGGATTGAGAAACGCGGGCAGTACCATGTCGGTGTCTTGGACCAACCGATAAATGAGGAAGCGCTCAAAGCTGTGGTCGCTGAGTTTCCATGACTCCGTACCAGCCCCTATCCACGCCTACTCAAACTGGCAGACTGGATGCTTTCGCCGCCGCGACAAATTGTGCCCCGGGTTCTGACAGCGGTGGAAGATACATCACGCCGATGACGACGGGCGGCAGGCTTGGCTGGATGGGCAGCAGCTTCAGCCGCAGCCCCGCCAGACAACGCAGCGACGAGGGCGCTATGGCAATGCCGCTTCCCGCTTCGACCGCTGCGATCAGGCTGGTCACGCTGTCGTGTTCCTCCGCGATGGCGGGCTCAAAACCGAAAGGCCGGAAGATTTCCCGCAGCCAGGCGTGATATTCGGGATATTCGTCCCGCGCGTAGCCGATCAACCGCTCCTGCTTGATTTGCCGCGCCGGGACCGCCCGCTTCCCGGCCAGCGGATGCGACGCCGCCACCGCGCAACGAAGCGGATAAGCCACCAGTTTCTCAAAGACCACGCCGCGCCACATTCGTCCGGCGGGCTTGACTCCCAGGGCAACGTCCAGCTTCCGTTCCAGCAGCATTCGTCCGCATTCTTCCGTCGAGCAATCGTGCAGGGCTACGCGCGTCCCCGGATGCGCCTGTTCAAATAATTTCAGCGCTGCGGGCAGGATTTCCACGGTCAGTGAAGGCGCGTAGCCGACCCGCACCCGCCCGCGCGCCCCTTTGGCCACAGCCCGGACGGCTTGCACGGCTTCGTCGCTGCGCAGCAGGACGGCCCGGGCCTCGTTGAGAAAGAGCTTTCCCGCCTCGGTCAACTCCAGCGATTTTGCCGTGCGCTTGAAAAGCTCCACGCCCAGTTCCTCCTCCAGGTCGCGGATTTGGCGGCTGAGGGGCGGTTGCGAGACGTGCAGGCGGGCCGCCGCCCGCGTCACGTTTTGCTCCTCCGCCACCGCCGTAAAATAGCGCAAATGCCGCAGTTCCATCCCTCCACCATACCTTGCAAGTATGCTCAGTCAACCAACATAGTCTTTTGTGGCCGGCCGGAGGTTGGGCTACCGTGGTGCAACGAAAGAGAAAGATTATGATGAACATTCGAAAATCTGAAGAACGCGGCCACGCCAATCACGGCTGGCTCGATTCCTATCACACCTTCAGCTTTGCCGATTATTATGATCCAAAGCATGAGAACTTCCGCGCCTTGCGCGTCATCAACGAGGACTTCATCGCCCCCGGCAAGGGCTTTGGCACCCATCCGCATCGCGACATGGAGATTATCACCTACATGCTGAGCGGCGCGCTGCAACACAAGGACTCGATGGGCAACGGACGGGTCATCCGCGCCGGCGAGGCGCAATACATGGCCGCCGGCACCGGCGTGATGCACAGCGAATTCAATCCCAAACCCGACGAGGCGGCGCACCTGCTGCAAATCTGGATTGTGCCCGATGAAACAGGCGTCAAGCCGCGCTACGCGGAAAAATCGCTGGCCGCGGCGGAGACCGGCAAGTGGCATCTGGTCACCAGCAAGACCGGCCGCGACGGCTCGATTGCCATTCATCAGGACGCCGACCTTTGGCTGGCGAAGCTGGAGCCGGGCCAGAAAATCGCCCATGCGCTGGCGTCCAAACGTCACGCCTGGTTGCACGTCGCGGAAGGCAGGGTTACAGTGAACGGGCTGGAACTGGCCGCCGGAGACGCCGCGGCGTTCGACGGACGCAACGCGGCCGAGGTCAAGGCCCTGGACCGCGCCCAAGTCCTTTTGTTTGACCTGAATTGAGAAACTCGACCACTGAACAAACTATGAACACGACCATTATTCCTGAGCAACTGATCGCGCAGCTCACCTGGCGCTACGCCACCAAGCAGTTCGATCCCAAACGAAAAATCAGCGAGCGCGATTGGGCCGCTTTGGAAGAGGCGCTGCGGCTGTCGCCCTCCAGTTGTGGGCTGCAACCATGGACGTTCATCGTGGTGAAAGATCCGGCGATGCGCGCCAAACTGCGTTCCGTCTCGTGGGACCAACCGCAAATCGTCGATGCCTCGCACCTCGTCGTTTTTGCCTCCCGGACAAATCTGGGCGAGAGCGACCTGGACGCCCATCTGCATCGCATCGCCGAAGTCCGGGGTGTGGCCGTCGAGACACTGGCGGGTTTCCGGAACATGATGGCCGGCACCGTGCTCCAAGGCATGGATGGGCCGACCCGCGACGCGTGGGCCAAGAATCAGGTCTTCATCGCGCTGGGCAATCTCCTGGCCGCCGCCGCCGCGCTCGGCATCGACGCCTGTCCCATGGAAGGTTTCGAGCATGACAAATATGACGCCATTCTCGGCCTGCCCCAAAAGCGCCTCGCCTCCGCCGTGGTCGCCACCCTGGGCTACCGTTCACCCGCGGACAAATACGCCGCCGCCCCCAAGGTTCGATTTCCCAGGGAAAAAGTGTTCCTGGAAATCTGAAAACGCGGTTTGCAACCGGTCCGCTGCCGCCTAAACTTTCGCATGGAAGTAACTCGAACGGCTTTCGGGGCCTGGAACGGCGGACGGTTCATGAACTTCGGCGAACCGCTCTCCGACGACCGCTGGATCAACCTGGTCCGGCACGCCTACCAGCGCGGCATCCGCACGTTCATGACGGCCGATGTCTATGGCAGCGGCATGGCGGATGAACTTTTGGGCCGGGCCCTGGCCGGCGTGCCACGGGCGGATTACTGCCTGGTCGGCGCGGTCGGGCACGATTTTTACAAGGGCCAACGCCAGGGGTCGCGCGGCTTTCCGCGCTTCACCGATCCGGCTTTGCGTTCCCCGCGCGACTATGGCGATTACCTGCGCATGGCCGTCGATAAATCCCTGCAACGCTGCCAGACCGACAAATTTGACCTGCTCCTCCTGCACAATCCCGACTCCATCGGCTATTCCAGCGACAAGGTCTGGTCGGCCATGGACAAACTGCGCGAGGCCAAATTGACGGACCGCATCGGCATCGCGCCCGGTCCGGCCAATGGATTCACCCTGGATTTGATCCTTTGTTTCGAGCGTTTTGGGCCGTTGCTGGACTGGGCCATGATCATACTCAATCCGCTCGAACCCTGGCCCGGCCAATTGGTGCTGCCCGCCGCTGTCAAACATGAAGTCCCTCTGCTCACCCGCGTCGTGGATTATGGCGGCCTTTTCCACGACGACGTAAAACCCGGCCACCAATTCGCCGCGCACGATCATCGCGCCTTCCGTCCCGCCGGCTGGGTTGAGGCCGCCCAGTCGAAACTCGGCGCTTTTCGCCCCATCGCTGCCCGGCACAACCTGACCCTGCTGCAACTGGCTTGCGCCTGGAACCTTTCCCAACCCCCGGTGAAATGCGTCGTCCCCA
Organism: Limisphaerales bacterium; assembly: GCA_052325505.1. Classification (GTDB taxonomy): domain Bacteria; phylum Verrucomicrobiota; class Verrucomicrobiia; order Limisphaerales; family Palsa-1400; genus DASRLE01. The sequence continues at coordinate 22,011 of JBKQUS010000189.1, read as the reverse complement.
CCTTGATCCAGGAGAGCGGCCCGGACGCCAAACCGATTGAAACCAAGGCGGATGAACTTGCCTCGCTCCCTGATGTCATCTTGACACGCGACGAATGCGAGTTCATGGCCCGGACCGGGGACAATCGCGGCTGCATGTCATTGAAGGGCGCCAACCGCGCCCACACCACCACGCCCGAAGCCGACCACTGGGGTTTAACGGCCGACTTGGAAGCCGTGGCCCGCCGCTGGGGAATCGATCCCGACCGCGATTTGGCTTTCACGCATGCGCCAACCTCGCGCGGTGCTTGATTATTCGCCCGCGCAGGCTTATATATCCGCCATGGTTCTAACTTCCATGCGGGAATTCAATAGGGCGGTGCCCTTCAAGCCATACGAGATTCGGATGGTCAGCGGCGAATGCTTCGAGGTGCCGCATCCAGATTTTATTTCAATTTCGCCCAAAGGCTCGTTCGTCGTTTTGATTGATGAAGACGAGTGTCCGCATCATCTGAGTTCACTGCTGATTGAAAGCGTCTCCCCGCGCAACGGCCATCGCGCGCGCAAACGTGGCAAGCGCGCCTAGACGAAAGCGGGGCGAAATGACCCGGTCACGGCCACTCTTGAAGAGTGCTGCCAAGCTTTGCCCATTTCCGTTAGTCCGCGGCAAAGCCGGTCCGCTCATGAGACACATGAACAACGAGACCATTGCGCAACTGCAAGAAGCGGATGATCTTGAGCGCTGCCGCCGAGGTTTTTAAGTCATCCGCCTGACTGCTCCGGCCTTCACCTCCCAGCGTTGCAGATCGCGGCCCAGTTCCTGCGGCCAATTCTCCTCCGTGCAGGTCATGAAAACCTGGCTCCGCGCCGATTGCGACTGGTTGAGCAATGGCAAAAACGCCGCCCGCCGTTTCGCGTCCAATTCGCCCATGATGTCGTCGATGAGCAGAATGGGCGGCGCGCCATGCACCACGGAGAGATATTCCGCCTGCGTCATTTTCAAGGCGATGGCGATGGAGCGCTTTTGCCCTTCGCTGGCGTATTTGGCGGCGGATTTGCCGTTCAACTGCAGGAGCAACTCATCCCGGTGCGGGCCGATGATGGTGGAGCGAAAAACTTTTTCCCGCGCGCGATTGCGGGCCAGCTCCAGGGCGAAGTCCTGCCGGACGGAAGGTTGATATTCCAACTCCAGCCCTTCCTCGTTCCGCGCCACGCGGCTGTAGGCTGAGCGGGCCAGCGGGGCGATTTGGGGGAGCAAATCCCGGCGGAACGTCATCAGTTGCCGGCCCGCGTCCACGAGCTGCCGGGTGAATCCTTCCAGGGCCGTTTCGTCGGGGGCATGGTGTTTGAGCAGGGCGTTGCGCGAGCGCAGGGCGGCGGCGTAACGTTGCAGCAAGGGCAGATAAACAGGATGCGTTTGCGTCAGGAGCAAATCCATGAACCGCCGGCGCAACCGCGCCGTTCCCTTGATGAGTTGCAGATCTTCCGTGCAGAAAACGACTGCCCGCAAAGTGCCCAGATAATCGCCCAATTTCCGCACCGGCTGGCCGTCGAGCGTCAATTTGCGCTCCGCCGGCGACCAATACATCTTGATCTCGCGGCTGGTTTGCGACATCACGCCGGCCCCGGCAAAATAACCCTTCTGCCCGTGCCGCACCATTTGCGCCCCGCCCACGCCGCGAAAAGAGCGCAGGGTGGCCAGCAGGTAAATGGCCTCCAGCACGTTGGTCTTGCCCTGGGCGTTGTCCCCGAGCAGTACATGGAATCCCGGCGCGAAATCCACATCCAACCGCGCATAATTGCGGAAGTCGCGAAGCCTTAGATGCACCAGATGCACCCCAACAGCATTCCTTTTTTGGCGTCGGACGCCAGCAGAAAGAATGTCACGCCAGCCTGCTGATTTTCGTCGTCGGAGGCTTGGACACCACCAACGCATCCCGCGGGCCGAAAAGGAACCGGATGTCCTGGTTGGAATCCTTGTATTTCACCACGATCAGCGCGCGCGTGACGTCGTGTTCCCGGCAAAATGCCTCTGCCTGCGACACGCTTTCAAACACCCTTGCCTGCTCCGCGTCACTCTTCCAGGCAGCACCGTCGAAGTACCCCTTGCCAGCCGGATCTTGAATCAAAATGCGCATTTAGTGTATTCCACCGTCAAGATTAGGGGTTTCCCTCACACTTGGCAAGTGCAAATTGCGCAAAAAATGCGCACCCGGCGCAAATCATACTTTTGCCAGCGCAATAAATTCGAAGAGTCTCGCTATTCCTTGGATCTCCTGGCGACCTCTCGGATGATTCCAAGAAACAAGGACAAAGCCGGCGAGGAATCCTCTGCCCGCCACATGACGGCCAATTCTGTTTTGGGCACGGGAGGTTTGAGCGGACGATAGACAACGCCCGTCCGCCGAAGGTGTTGGAGAGAGTAGGGAACCAGCGAGACGCCCATCCCACCGGCAATCAGGCTGACAATGGTTTGCGTACTGCTGATTTCCAAGGCCACTTTTGGCGCAAAACCGGATTGCGCGCAGAGCTGGATGATTTGATCATAAAAACCAGGTCCCAACGAGCGGGGAACCATGAGGAACGATTCCTGGGCAAGGTCATTTACGGCGAGTGACTTTTGTCTGGCCAGCGAGTGGCTCTTTGGCAGAACCACCACGAACGGCTCACGCAACACGACCTCAAATGCCAGCCCTTCCGCGCCGGGCACCGGCGGACGCACCAGGCCCACATCCAGTTTGTTCTCCTTCATCGCGCGCACCTGTTCTTCACTGGTCATATCCTGCAGCGCGAGCGCCACGTCGGGATGGCGTGCGCGCATGATGCGGAACACCGGGGTGAATTCCCCATAAAAGGCCGAGCTGACAAATCCCACCGAGAGCTGGCCGATTTCCCCGCGGGCGGCACGACGGGCCATGTGGCCTGCCTTTCCTGCCTCGGCCAGAATTTTTCGCGCTTCGACCAGAAAGACCTTTCCAGCAGCCGTCAACTCAACATGCCTTTTGCTTCTCCAAAGCAACGGGACGCCGATTTCCTCTTCCAGCTTCTTGATTTGCTGGCTGAAAGGGGGTTGGGCGATGCCCACTCGTTCGGAGGCGCGCCCAAAGTGCAACTCCTCCGCCACGGCGACAAAATATTTCAAATGACGCAGTTCCATGGCGCAGCTTCATACATCAAAGATATTAATAATGCCAGTTTAATATATTGGATGCGCCAGCCATTCGATCTTAACATTCCATTGCCAGTCTGATTGAAAGACTGGAGAAAATTATGGTGAAGGAGTCAATTGCTTTGCCCAGGGCCGGCGATTCGGATGCGCGCTGGCATCCGGTGGCGGCAACATTGGCCAGGTCTGGAAGGGCGGGCATGTTGACGGCCCTGTTCGTCACTGGGTTTGCGACCTTTGTTAATCTTTACTCCACCCAGCCGTTATTGCCGCGATTCCGGGAAATTTTTCATGCCTCTGAGTTGATGGTCAGCCTGACAGTCAGTGCCCCCATTTTGGCGGTGGCCTTGGCCGCCCCATTCCTTGGGCTGGTGGCGGACTCTCTGGGACGCAAACGCGTCATCGTGGCTTCCATGCTGACCCTCTCCCTTCCAACCGCTTTGGCCGCCACGGCATCCAATCTGCCGCAACTGATTGCCTGGCGGTTCCTGCAAGGGCTTTTCACGCCGGGAATCATTGCCGTGGCCATGGCTTACATCAGCGAGGAAACGCCACAGCAATCGGCCGGGTCCACCATGGCCATTTATGTGACCGGTGGGGTGGTGGGTGGATTCAGCGGCCGTTTTGCTTCCGGCTTGATCGCCGCCCACTGGGGTTGGAGGGCTTCGATGGTCGTCTTGGGAATCGCGACTTTTGTCGGCGCGGCGCTGACTTGGTGGAGGTTGCCCCGTTCCAGAAAATTTGTGCGGCAGAATAACGCGGCTCAATCATTTGCCTCCTTGCGTGTGCATCTGCGCAATCCACAGCTTCTGGCCACTTACGCCGTGGGCTTTAACGTTCTGTTTTGCCTGGTGGGAGTTTTTACCTACGTGAACTTTTATTTGGCGGATCCGCCTTTTTCACTTGGGCCCGCTCCCCTGGCTTCGATATTTGCCGTATATTTAATTGGCGCAGTGGTGACGCCGTTCAGCGGGCAATTGCTCGACAGGATTGGCCATCGGCGGGTATTGATCGCGGCCGCCACGGTGGCGTCAGCCGGCGTGCTGTTGACGTTGATTCGCTCGACCCCCGTTGTGATAGCGGGTTTGGCTTTGGCGGCGGCTGGCGCATTTGCGTCTCAGGCTGGGGCCTCGAGCCATGTGGGAAAGGTGGCTGGCCAGGCTCGTTCTTCCGCGGCAGGGCTGTACGTCGCCCTCTATTATCTCGGAGGCTGCGCCGGTTCTGTTCTGCCCGGATTATTCTGGAGAGAGGCCGGATGGATGGGCTGCGTTGGGCTCATGATCTGCATGCAATCGGTCACTGTGTTGGTCGTCAACCGGCTGTGGGTTGCGCCGGGAGTTGCCGTTTTTCCGCCGGTGACCAGTTCAATTCCAGTTTGAGGCCTCGTGTGGGCGCCGAAAGCTCCGTAGGAGCGCCATATTTGTAGAATCCCATCCGGCCATCCTGCCCGCCGCCACTCCCAGGCCCCATTCCCCATTAACAATACTGTTTATTGTCAATTATCATCAAATCTCCAATTCCAAATCCACCGGCCTTAAAAGTCCCTCAAGGAGCATGTGAAGGATCTTCTTTCACCGTCGCCTCTCAATCATTTGCCTTTGCCGTTGCGCAAAAAAACCCTTAGATGCTCGGGATGCTCATGCCAGAACCGCACCAGCCTCGAAAAAACCCGCAACGTCTCTGGCTTCAAATGGTGCTCGATCGCTTCCACCTCCTCCTTCACCGTCGTCGCGCTCAACCCCAGCAAACCCAGCAAATTCGCCAGCGTTTGATGCCGCACCTTGATGTGATTCGCCACCGCCCGCCCTTCCGCCGTCAGGCTGAATCCGCGATACTTCTCATAATTCACGTACCCGCGCCGCGCCAGCCGCCGCACCATGTTCGACACCGCCGACCGGCTCAACCCCAGCGACGCCGCCACATCGGAGACTCGTGCGTACCCCTTCAGATCCACCAACTCCTGCATCCGCTCCAGATGATCCTCGGTGGAGTCCGACCGTGCCTGCCCGGTCATCGTTGCCTTCGTCAATTTCGCGCTCACCACAGTCTTTTAACAGGCCGCCCCCCCGTTGGCGAGCATTCCTCCCTCATCTTATCCTAACGTTAATTCTTCGGAACTATCCCCTTTACATAAGGTTCGGTTTGGCATATATTTTACGCATGAAGAGAAAAAACAGTGAAAAAGGGCGGCCCAGCATAACGATCCGCGAGTTCATGGAACAGTTCTCCACGGACGAAATTTGCCTGCAACATCTTTTTGATGCCCGTTTTGGCCAGGGCCACACATGCCCGAAGTGCGCCAAAAAGGCGAACTGGTATCGTTTTAAGGCGGAACGCGCTTTCGCGTGCCAATGGTGCGGCCATCATTTGCACCCAACAGTCGGAACCCCTTTTCAGGATACCCGCACACCGTTGCAGTTGTGGTTTTATGCCATTTACCTTTTCACCACTTCCCGGCATGGCGTCCCGGCCAAAGAACTTGAACGCCAGCTTGGCGTGACTTACAAGACGGCGTGGCGCATGGCGAAGCTCATCCGCGAGCACATGGCCGACGTTGATGGGGAATTTCTTTTGGCCGGGGATGTGGAAATCGATGAAAATTATGTTGGTGGCCACCGGCCCGGAGTTCGTGGTCGCGGAGCGGCAAACAAAGCGGTTGTGTTTGGTATGATGCAGCGCGGCGGCGAAGTAATGACCAAGGTCGTCCCGAACTGCAAAAAGAAAACGCTTGAACCAATCATTCAAGAAAACATCCAAAAAGGCTCGACGGTTCATACGGATGAGCTTGGCTCGTATGTGAATCTTGGCCAGCAGGGATTCAACCATAAGACCGTTGACCACGGCAGGCACGAATACAGCCGTGGCGATGTCCATGTCAACGGGATGGAGAACTTTTGGAAGCACCTTAAGGGCGGGATTAACGGCACCCACATTCATGTGTCTAAAAAGCACTTGCCTAAATACACCAAAGAATGGGAATTTCGGTTCAATCATCGCGGGAATCCTTCCGAGATGTTCCCGGCTTTGGTTTCAACTTTCCAGAAGCCATAGATTTTATGACGGCGTGGAAATGGTGTTTGCTGGCCTTTGGGTGCGTTTTCTCGCGTTCTACGACGAACTCATGGAGTTTGCCTTTAGCTCTGGCTTCTTTCAGATGCATAGTTAAAACGGTTCGCCTTTGGATGTTGAATGGTGAACAGCCTGTGTCTTTTTCCCAAGAGAATCTTGAAATTCGAGAGTAAATGTATTTCCATAATGATTTAGATCGTCCACAGAAACGCCGTCTATTGGGAACACAACCCACCCTTCTTTTCCGGCACCGTTTCCAATTGGATCTTCAGCCAAAACATGTGGCAAATAACGATCCGGGTCGAGTTTCAACTCTTGTCCGCTTTTAAGCATCTGAACCATTGTGGATGCGGATGCGTCTGCGTTCGCCTCGATTGACTGTCCCGTAAAAAGGGTTCCGTACAGTTTCCATTTCCACGCGATTGATGGGCTGCCACTGTTTACAACCTTCACAAAGAAGACCATATCCACGACTTCTTTTTGCATCTTTCCATCCACAGCATTAGAGCTAGCAAATGTGCCTTGGCCACAAAAAAAGCTCTCTAGTTGACATTGTAAAAATGGAGGGGCTGTTTTTTGGGTCGAAAGTTCCTCTTGAATTGGTTTTACCACTGTAATATGGGCGATTGCCAAGATGGCCGTCAATCCGACAATTCCGCAGGCCCAAAAAGCAATTTCATGCTTTCGCTGCATGTGTCTGCCAGTAGTCCAGTTAAAAATTCTTGCCATGAATGTCATAATTATGGCAGCGGCAAATTCCCATGCCACATTTTGAAGGAGCCACTGGATGTCCATATCCAACAGTATCCAAGAAATCCAAATATTCGTCAATCTTCATATTACTTATGCCAACGGGATAATTCCGTAATTCTTAATCGTCCAGAACAAATTGGGCCGCGACCTCACGCTCGCGCGGCGCAAGCGCGGCATCTCCACCAGCGACATGGCGGCCTGTCTTTTTGTCAGCCGCGATACGCTCTGGCGGCTGGAGCGTGGAGATCCAACAATTGCCCTGGGCACGATGGCGACGGCAACTTTTGTCCTGGGACTCCACGACCGCCTAGCCAATCTCGCCTCTCCCGCCAGCGATGAACTCGCTCCCAGTCTGGATGAACGCCGTTTGCCGCAACGCATCCGCCGCTCACGCTCGTGAGTATCCGGATCAGCAAAACCGCCGTCACCGAAGATCAGGAAGAACCAGGCATTGCCAGTGCGCTGGCTGCCGCGCCGCGCTTTGGTCTCAAAGTAATCGAGTCAAATAGAATTCTCAGCGAAGCTGTTACGGCGGTTTCCACCTGGCGCAATACCGGGCGGCAACTCCGCCTCGAGGCAACCGCCTTGGACACCTGCGCCAGCACCTTTGAACATCCTCTCATGGATGAAGCCAGGCGGCTCGCAGCGCCTTCTTAATTCCCACTTTTTCTAACTTTTTCTTACTTTCCGATTGTGGCCAGGGGATGGAAGCTGACGGGATTGGTGGAGGGCTGGGCCAGGCCGCCCAGGATGTTGCGCAGGAAGCTGCCGCCCAAAATAACATTATTGGTGCAGGCGTCGTCGTTGACCTGGAAGGCCTTCCCGCCGCAGTCATAGACCAGCAGATTCTCAAAGTTGTTGCCAATGCAGGCCGTGCCGGGGCACGGCCGCCAGCCCTTGGTCGTGCGAGCGAGGGACTCGGCCATGAAAACGCCGTGATGACGGCTTTTGGAAATGGTCAATCGCTTGAACGAATTATTCCGGGAGTGGCGCATGAAAATCCCCAGGTCGTTGTCCGCCAGCACCGCGTTGGTGATGAAATTGTGGTTGAAGTCCAGGTCCAGCGAAATGCCGGCAGCCAGATTGTCATGCAGGCGCAGGCCGTCGAAGTGGCTCTCTTCAGTCTCGTAACAGGCCAGGCCGTCGAATTGATTGTCGTAGGAGTCGAAATCGTTCACCTGCAAACGGCTGACCCCGGCTGTGACCAAACCGCCGGAGCGGCAACGGCAGCAGACCACATGTTCAACCGCTACATCCGCCGCGTTCCAAACTTGCACGCCATTGTTATTGAACTCGGAGCCGTCACTGGCCGTTCGCCAAAACTCCAGCTTCTGGTTCTTCCGGTTGCCGTCAACCTGCAAGTCCGCCAGGCGCAAATGAGCCGCGCGATGTTTGGTTTTGATCATGGGCGGCCCGAGAATCACCACCGGGCAATCAGCCCCGTCCGCCAGACGAAGGATGGTGGCCGGTCCGCTGCCACGCAAGGTCTCGTAATCGTGCCGCAACATGAGCGGCTGGGAAATTTCATACGTTCCGGGGCTGAGAAGCACTTCGCCATTTGGCGGCAGGCCGTCGAGCGCCTTTTGGATTTCTGCGCCGCTGGCATTGGAGCCCAGCTTGAGAATAACCGCTTCGGACGCGGCATTGGCGGCCAGTCCCGGCACTAACACCAGAAGCAGCAACGCAACAATGCAGGGTCTGCATCCGAAACGTGGTCTTTTTGACTGGGCGCGCTGCATATAAGTATTAATTCATCGGCTGATTATTAGACGAAGCCCAACTTTTTTTATTCGTTTCGGCGCGGCTTTTTTTCGCTTTTTTCCGTGCTGGTCATTTTGCCGGCATTTGAGGATAATGCCCGCGAACTGGAGGCGGCGGGATCAAAGGAAACCCCGGGTCCTTTGGTTGCGGTGGCCGCCATTTTCTGCAAGATTCCGAGCGGCGCGCCGTATGGGTAGTTGGAATGATTTTGAACGAGAAGGGGTAAAGGGCCTCAAAACTGACAAGGATATGAATATGAACTATATTTCTGATGCAAAACTGAAGGTTCTTTCGGCCCTGGCGGCGCTGGTCATCGGCTGCCTGTGCTGGAACGGAGGCACGCTGGGCCGCGCCCAATCGGCCCCGGCCACGCAGTCTCCTCAATTGCAGGAGATTGTGAAATTGTCGCAGGCGAAAATGGGCGACGATGTGATACTGGCTTACATCAAGAATTCCGGCGCGTCTTACAACTTGAGCGCGGATGACATTCTTTACCTCAACAGCCAGGGGGTATCGCAACCGGTGGTTTCGGCCTTGTTGCAAGCCAAAGCCAGCGCGGCGCCCGCTCCCGTGACGACGCCGACCACTCCGGCGCCTCCGGTCAGTTCAGCGCCTCCGACCACTCCGCTGGCGTCTGCGCCCTCTGTTTCACCTTACCCAAGCGCCCCCGTTTCGCCGTATCCAGCCCCCCCTGTTTCCCCGTCTCCGATGCCCGAGGCGCCGCCGCCTGGATCGGAGGTTAATTTGAGTTATTTCCAGGCCCAATTGGCGCCCTACGGCTCATGGGTCGATGTTCCGGGGCAAGGCCTATGCTGGGTGCCATCGGTGCAGGCGGCTGTGCCTGATTGGCGTCCTTATCTCAACGCGGGGCACTGGGTCTATACGGACGAGGGCTGGTGCTGGCAGTCCGATTATCCGTGGGGCGAATATGTGTTTCATTATGGGCGCTGGATGCGGGATCCGCGTCTCGGCTGGGCTTGGGTGCCCGGATATACTTGGGGCCCGGGCTGGGTTAGCTGGCGCCAGGCCGAAGGCGAAGGCTATTGCGGCTGGGCACCACTGCCTCCCGGCGCCACTTTCGTTGCCGGAGTTGGTTTGATGTGGAATGGCCGGCTGGCTGTGGATGCGGACTTCGGTCTCGGCCCCGACGCCTATGTCTTTATCCCATTCGACCATTTTTGGGCGCATGATTACCTGGTGTTCCGGGCGCCGTTCGGGCGGGTGTCGTTCCTGTTCCGGGGCAGCTTCGTGGCGAATCATTACGGGTTTATTGGCGGCCGGTTTGTGTTTGACGGGATCGGCCATGACCGCATCGCCCTCCTGACCCACCATGAGGTGCGCGCGGAAAGGGTGGATTTCCACGATGCGCGCATCGCCCGTGGGCGGGAGATTGAACATTCCCGCGGCGTTGAAAGGCATGAAGTTGACCACGGGCGGCCCGGTGGCCATGATGAGGGCAGGCCCGGCGCAGGGCATGATGAGGGCAGGTCCGGTCATGATCATGGATTTTGACAGCGGCCGATAACGGCGGCGTTCAAGCCGGCCAGGAAATCTTCGGAGAATTAGCCGCGGCGAGCGGGTTCACCTTGAACCCGCTCGCCTCCAGTTCACCCAGCCAGCGCGCGGTCAAGTCTCTCAATTCGCGCAGGTCGATTTGCTCGTGCCGCGCGGGATAGTTTTTCAAGTTGGCATCCGCCAGTTTGAGAAGCGCCGCCGCGGGGCGCAGGCGGTTCTTTTGCAGATGGACAAAGGCCCCGGCCAGTTGAATCAATCCCTTGTAGAACGAGCCGCTCGGGCCATGACGATCCTTCAGCCAAAGCTGTTCCAGCACGTCGTGCGCCTCATAATAAAGGCCGCGATTGAAGCAATCGAAGTAGCCCCGGAGATGCGGATCGCCGCCCCGGCCGCGCCATTGTTCGACCATCCCGGCCATTTTTTCCTTCTTGGTGCTCATGATCCGGTCTTTACGGACCTCCACCGCTCGACCGTTGTGGTGCTTTCTGCTCGGGCGTCTGGACGGTAATGCGCACGGCCAAATTGGTCGCCACGGCGTCGCGCTGCCTCCAAGGGAACAAAATCTGCCAGGGCCGGTCCATCGGTCGATATTCCCGGGTATTCAGGTTTCTTGTCTCAACAGTCACCTCATACTGAAAATCGCTCTGCCGCGCCCTATCAAGGGCTTCCATAACGCTCTCCAATGTTGGTTCGATGATTTCGGCGCCAGGGGGTGGATAATCTTTGGCAAAAGGATTTGCGCGGCGGCGATATTTTTCGAGTGCCGTCCAACCGTCTCCGCTCAGGTCTTTGTAACCGTCGAGGACCCCGGTTGCGCCCGTGTCCGAATTGTCCGGGTCGGTCCTCGTCACCAGCACTTCGTAAATGTCCGGCAGTCCATCCCCATCGGCGTCCTCTCCACTTCCTGCAATAAACTCAGGATTGCCAAGAATTGGGATATGCTCCACTTTTGGCAAAACAAACGGGCTTTTTGTGATCAGCATTCCTCGAACATCCGCAACAAGTTTCACCGGGTTTCCATTGCTGCTGCCGATAAAAAAGCCGCTGGCTTTCCAGAATCCCTTTTTGCCTTCCCTGACCAGCATCAGGTAACGGACAAAGCGCACAGTTTTAGCCACAGTCAATTCGTAGCCGTCTTTGCATGGTTTACTGGCAACCTGAGCAACCGTCTTTAGAATACCCTCTTTGTCCGAGTGGAGCGGAGTGATCCACGGAGCTGGATTCGGATAAACGGCCTGAACCCCATAAATTGTCGAACGAGACACGCTCCGGTTAGTCTCGATGAATTGGAAGTACCCGAAGGACCCGGAACCGGGGGTTAAGTGTCCTGCTATTTGCCAGGCGTTGTCGGCTTGGGATGATTTGCGCATGATTGTGAAAGACTGGGGCATTGTTGCGGCATGGTATTGCCAGAACACAATCACCCCGCCTTCAGGCCGCATATGGAAACCTATATTTGCTGCGCCGGGAGGCGTAGTCCATTGTAGGGGATCAGTCCCGTTGTACATCTCTTGAAGGTTGCACCAACCGTCTCCATCCGGGTCTTTATAACCGTCCGGGATCCCGGTTGCGCCTGTGTCCGGAGTTAGCGGATCGGTTCGAGTCACTAAATCTTCATACAGATCGGGCAATCCATCTCCGTCCGCATCTTCTCCAGAACCCGCCGTGAACTGCATTTGACACAGCATCCGCGTTGGGATGTGCTGCGCCGCCGACCAAACGGCATAGCGATCCACTTTCCCCGGTTTTAAACTGATTCGAATGAGACTGACGTTTGTGTTGTCTGTTCCAATGACATTCGTAAACGGCAACCACGCCGCATAGGGTTTGTTGGTGCGTACCATTACCAGATACTTCACTCCGGGAAGCGTGCCTGCTAGTCGCAGCGTAAGTTCGTCCACATTGGTCTGAACGGTCAGCCGGACAGGAAAGCATCCGAATGGTGCGTGCTTTGGCAAAGCTTGGGCCATCGGAGAAACTCCAGCCATTGAACCCTCCGCCACACTGATGCCCGCCAGCATCACACAACCCAAAAGAAAGCATCTTTTCATTACGGTTTTAGCCTGTCCGTTCCAAATTGCACGAGCATGATGATTGGTTTCTTTCAGAAAGCAAAGGGTTGTTATGCTGTGTGCTGGATTCGTTCCCTTCATCCACCCGGCCTCAACTTATCAGCCCCCGTTGGCGCAACATGGCGTCCATGGCCTTGTCCATGAGCAGGTCGGCCAGGGGGTGGGTCGCTTCGTCCAGGGCAGCATTGGCGGCTTTGAGACGAACGGGGTCGCCCGTTTGGGTTTGCGGGTCTTCCGACGCCAGCGCGGCTTCCAATGCGCTCATGGCGGCTTCGACTTTTATTTTGTAGTCGGCGTCGAGTTCCGCCGCGCAATCGGCCAGGCCCTTGCGCGCGGCCTGAAGCGTTTCCACGGCGCGCAACCGGGCTTCGATCCACTGGCGCGCCTTCAGGTCGTCGAAAGCGTGTTCAACCGATTCTTCAACCATCTTTTGCACGGCGGCATCGGAGACATCGACGGCGGATTTCATCTCCACGATTTTTTGCCGCCCGGTCCTGGTGTCGCGAGCCAGGACGTGCAGGATGCCGTCGGCGTCGATTTCAAATTGCACGCCAACGCGCGGTTGCCCCCTGGGCGCGGGCGGGAAATCGAGCGTGAAGCGGCCCAGGCTCCAATTGTCCGCCGCCCGCTCGCGCTCGCCTTGCAGGACGTGGATCAACATCTCGGGCTGTTGATCGACGGCGGTGGTGAACATTTCGCCCGCCTTGATCGGAATGGTCGAGTTGCGCGGAATGATGACGTTCATCAAACCGCCGAAGGTCTCGATGCCCAGGGAAAGGGGCGTAACGTCAAGTAAAAGGACATCCTTGAATCCGCCGGAGAGAATTTCCGCCTGGATGGCCGCGCCCAGGGCCACCGCCTCGTCCGGGTTCTGCGAGGTGTTGAGCAGCGGACCTGATGTCCGGTGAAAATCGGCGCCCAGGCGGACATCGCCGCGCGCTTCGTCGAACTCCGCGCAGCCAAAAATCTCCGCAACCATTCTCCGCACCAGCGGCATGCGGGTCTGGCCGCCGACGAGGATGACCTGGTCGAGGTCTTTGGAGTCCAATTTGGCGTCGGCCAGGGAGCGCAGGCAATGCGGGCGTGTGCGCAGCAGAATGTCGCTGGTCAGGTCCTCCAGTTCCTCGCGCCGCAGCGTGTGCTGGAAATGATAATTGCCCGAGAGGAAGGGAAGGGAGATTTCCGCCGCGGGTTCGGTGGAAAGACGGATTTTGGTTTGTTCGGCTGCCTCGCGGATGCGCGAGAGCGTGGGCAAATCGGGCTGGTGCGGCCCGCCGCCCGCCTTGATTTTTTCGAGGATGAAATCGACCAGACGTTTGTCGAGGTCATCGCCGCCCAGGCGGGTGTTGCCGTTGGTGGAAAGGACCTGGAACACGCTGCCGTTCAACTCCAGAATGGAAAGATCAAAAGTGCCGCCGCCCAAATCGTACACGGCGATTTTGGAATGTTCGGCCAACCGGCCCAATCCATAGGCCAGCGCGGCGGCGGTTGGCTCATTGACGATGCGCTCGACGGTCAACCCGGCCAGTTCGCCCGCCTTTTTGGTCGCGTTGCGTTGGGCGTCGTTGAAATAGGCGGGCACGGTGATGACCGCGCGCGTGACCGGTTCGCCCAGCGCGCGCTCCGCGTCAAGTTTCAATTTTTTCAGAATCTCCGCCGAGATTTCCTCCGGCGAATAGGAACGGCCATGAATGGCGATGCTGACCGGCCCCGCCCCTTCGCCTTTGACGGGGTAAGTCACCAACATTTCCTCGCGCGGAATCTCCGCGCCGCGCCGGCCCATGAAACGTTTGATGGAATAGACGGTTTCAGCCGGCTTGAGCACGCGCACACGATTGGCTGCATGGCCGACGACGGGAGGGGCGTCATGGCCCGGGAAGTGGACCACCGACGGCGTCAAGCGACGCCCTTCCGCATCGGCGATGACATAGGGGATGCCTGAATCCACCATGGCCACCAGCGAATTGGTTGTGCCCAGATCAATGCCGACGATTTTGCTCACGTTAGGCAATAAAGCCACATTCCGGCCCGGAGTTCAAAGTTCAAGTTTTGACGCCGCGTATGCGGCGAACAAACACTTGACGGTCGCGGCGGGTTGCGGGCATTTTGGCAGGCGGCTTCGATTAAAATATCATGAGCACCACATCCAAAGGTTTGAGCACCATCGCATTGCACGCCGGCCAGATCCCGGATCCAGCCACCACCGCGCGCGCCGTGCCGATTTACCAGACGACCTCCTACGTTTTCAAGAGCACCGAGCACGCGGCCAATCTGTTTGCCTTGAAGGAGTTCGGCAACATCTACACCCGCTTGATGAACCCCACCACTGACGTCTTCGAGCAGCGCGTCGCTGCCATCGAAGGCGGCACGGGTGCGCTGGCGGTGGCTTCCGGCTCGGCGGCCATCACCTACGCGCTGCTGGCCATCACCCAGGTCGGCGATGAGATCGTGTCAGCCAACAATCTTTACGGCGGCACTTATCAATTGTTCCATTACACCTTCCCCAAGCTGGGCCGCACGGTGAAGTTCGTGGACTCAAGCAGCCCAGAGGCTTTTCGCAAGGCGATCACGCCCAAAACCCGCGCCCTCTACGCCGAAACCGTCGGCAATCCGAAGCTCGATGTCCCGGACTTCGAGGCCCTCGCCAAAATCGCCCACGACGCGGGCATCCCGCTTGTGGTGGACAACACCGTGGGGGTGGGTTTGGTGAAGCCGATTGATTACGGGGCGGACATCCTGGCCTCGTCCGCCACAAAGTACATTGGCGGCCATGGCACGAGCATCGGCGGCGTCATCGTCGATTCCGGCAGGTTCAAATGGAACAACGGCAAATTCCCCGAATTCACCGAGCCTGACCCGAGTTATCACGGCTTGGTTTATTGGGATGCGTTGAGCAACGTGCCCGGCATGGGCAACGTGGCCTTCATTCTCAAGATTCGCGTGACCTTGTTGCGTGACATGGGCGCGGCGCTCAGCCCGTTCAATTCGTTCCTCTTTTTGCAAGGGCTGGAGACGTTGCCGTTGCGGCAAAAGCAGCATTCGGCCAACGCGCTGGAAATCGCCCGCTGGCTCAAGACGCATCCGCTGGTGAACTGGGTGGTTTATCCCGGCTTGCCCGATAATCCGAACCACAAGACCGCCGGCAAGTATCTCAAGCATGGCTTCGGCGGCTTGGTGGGCTTTGGCATCAAGGGCGGCTTGGACGCGGGCAAGAAATTCATCAACTCGGTCAAGCTGCTGTCGCACCTGGCCAACATCGGCGACGCCAAGTCGCTCGTCATTCATCCGGCCTCGACCACTCATTCGCAACTGACGCCGGAAGAGCAGGCCGAGACGGGCGTCACGCCGGATTACATCCGCCTTTCCATCGGCCTTGAGGACGTGGAAGACATCAAGGCGGACATTGACCAAGCATTGCGCGCGACCAAATAGGCCGCGCCGACACCGTGAACCGCATCGGAATTCAAGGCCAATGAAGGACCCGCCCGCCAGCATCATTCAGGGCGATCTTCAGGACCAGAAGATAACGGGGTATCAATCGGACTTGGGGGTGACTCATACCCAAACCGCCGTCCTGCGCGGAGTGCGGCTCCAGTCCGGGTTCACTTTTGATCAGGTGGACGTGTCGTACCAAACGCTTGGAACGCTTTCGGCGCGGCGCGATAACGTTGTCCTGATTTGTCACGCTTTGTCAGGAACGGCGCACGCGGCCGGACTCCATCCGGAGACGAGCCGTCCCGGCTGGTGGGATTTCCACGTCGGCCCGGGTAAGGCGATTGACACGAACAAGTTCTTCGTCATTTGCTCCAACGTGCTGGGCGGCTGCGACGGAACGACCGGCCCGATGTCGCTCCGGCCCGACACGAGCAAGCCTTATGGCATGGATTTTCCGCCCGTCACCGTCCACGACATGGTGACGGTGCAGGCCAAACTCATCGAACACTTGGGCATCCCGCGGCTGTTCGCCGTCATCGGCGGTTCGATGGGCGGAATGCAGGCGCTGGCTTGGGCGGTGAATTTTCCGGAGCTGGTGCGCGTTTGCGTGCCCATCGCCACCTGCGCCTCGCACAACGCGATGCAAATTGCATATAATGAAATCGGCCGGCGCGCTATCATGACTGATCCGAATTGGAACGGCGGCGATTACACGCCCGACCACGGCCCGAATCACGGTCTGGCGGTGGCCCGCATGGTGGGGCACGTCACTTATCTGAGCGAGTACGCCATGACGCGGAAGTTCGGCCGCACCTTGCAACCGCCGGCCAACGTCGCCAGCGACGATGAGGCGTTGTTCAGCGTCGAAAGCTATCTCCACCATCAGGGAGAAAGTTTTGTGAGCCGGTTCGATCCGAATTCCTATATTTACCTGACCAAGGCGCTGGATCAGTTCGATTTGTTTGAAGGCAAACCGCAGGAGGAAGTGTTGCGCCGGGTGAAAGCACGTTTTCTGGTGATCTCATTTGCCTCCGACTGGCTCTATCCGCCGGCGCAGTCGCGGGAATTGGTGCGCCTGCTCAAGCGCGCCCGTGTGGCTGCCACTTACATCAACCTCGAAACCCTCTACGGACACGATTCATTCATGATCCGAAATCCGGAACTGGACAGCGTCGTGCATCATTATCTGGACAATGAGTATCGCCACGCTACCGCCAAGCCAGCCGGGGCGGTGGTTTAGTGAGTGCTTCAATGAGATCTTTTCTCGAACCCCTCTCCCTGTCTTCTCCCCGCTTTGCGGGGAGAGGCTGGCCGCAGGCCGGGAGAGGGGATCGTTGTAAAGCCACGTCTGTTACAGCACATTAGTTGAACCATGCACCCGGGAATTTATGAAACGGTTCTGGACTGGATACCTGACGGCGCGCGCGTGCTGGACTTGGGGACGGGTGACGGCGCTTTCTTGGAACGGGTTGTCCGCGCCAGGCACGCTGTGGCCGAGGGAGTGGAGATTGACCCGGCATTGGTGGCCAGCTGCATCCAGCGCGGGCTGGTGGTGCATCAAGGCAACATTGCCGAGGGCCTGGACCAGTACGGCGACCATTCGTTCGACTACGTGCTGTTGCTCGGCACGTTTCAGGAATTGATTTCCCCAGCGGAGATTCTCCGGGAAGCGTTTCGCGTCGGAGGCCGGGTCATCATCGCCTACAGCAACTTCGCCCATTACCGCGTGCGGCTGCAGATGCTGTTTCGCGGGCGCACACCGATCACGAAATCCCTTCCCCAACCCTGGTATCGCACCACGAACCTGCATTTTCTGTCCCTGCTCGACTTCCGCGAATTCTGCCGCGAGATGGGCGCTTCCAGCATCCGCGACGCCTGTTTCAACGTGCGCGGCAAAGTCGGGGTTCTGCCCAATCTTTTTGCCGAGGAAATCGTGACGCTCTTGGAGCCTCCCAGCCCGGAGCGGGAGAAAAGCTGAAACTGATTCCGCAAGTTATCTTGAACAGAAGGCAACGTATCACCAAGGAAGTTTTCGTCGGCTGCTTCGATACGGCTTGGCGTCTTCTTTGATGTGAAAGCCTATTTCGGGCCGCGGCGGATCGGGAGGCGGAGCCAGAAGCGGTTGCAGCTTTGTCCAGATGGCGCGCAACGCTGAATCGTGTTCCAGCAGGGTCTTGTCGATCTCCGCCAGCCGCCTGAGTATTTCTGCGTTGGCGATCAGGCGCTCGCGCATCTGCATAAACGCCCGCACTACAAACACGCTCATCGCCACCGCTTCGGGACTGTTCAACACCGTCGCCGCCATGATGGTGCCGTGCTCGGTGAAGGCATAAGGCGCATAGCGGCGTCCACCACGGCCCAAGTTTGAGGTCACAATTTGTGACCTCAAATGCGTAAACTCTTGTGCCTCAAGCTGAAACATGAAATCCTGCGGGAAACGATCTGTGTTGCGCTTTATTGCCTGGTTAAAGACTTTCGTTGTCACGCCGTAAAGCTCCGCCAGATCGGTGTCGAGAATTACTTTTTGGCCGCGAACGTTCAGAATAAGCGCTTCAATAGGTTTCTTTGGCTTTATCATCTTCATGGGTGGATTTACCACTCGATGACTGCCGCGCCCCAAGTCAGGCCGGCGCCGAAGACGATCAGCAAAACCAGGTCGCCACGCTGGATGCGGCCGCTTTGCACGGCTTCGTCCAGGGCGATGGCCACCGACGCGGCGGAGGTATTGCCGAACTTTTGCAGGTTGACAAAGAGTTGATCCTGCCCGGCCCCCAGCCGTTCGGCCACGGCGTCGATGATGCGGCGGTTGGCCTGATGGGGGATGATGCATTTGATTTGTGAAATATCCAGTTCGCAACGCCGCAAGACTTCCCTGGCCGCCGTACACATGGCGTTGATGGCGCTCTTGAAAGTTTCCCTGCCGTCCTTCATGTGCAGGTAATGCATTCCAGCAGCCAGGGATTCAGGGCTGGCCGGGTTGTGTGACCCGCCTCCGGGCATGCAAAGCAGGTCGGCCCGGCTGCCGTCCGATCCCATGCAGGCGGTGAGCAGGCCGTGCGCTTGCGGACGATGACGCAAGATCGCCGCGCCCGCGCCGTCGCCAAAGAGGACGCAGGTGTTGCGGTCTTTCCAGTTGACAATGCAGGAAAGTTTGTCGGCGCCAATGACGAGGGCGGTGTCGTAGGTGCGGGACATGATGAATTGCTGGCCGACTTCCAATCCGAAAACGAAACCGGAACAGGCGGCCTGGATGTCGAAAGCGGCGGCGCGACGGGCGCCAATTTTTTCCTGCACGAGGCAGGCCGTGGATGGAAACGGCATGTCGGGCGTGATGGTGGCGACCACGATCAAGTCTATTTGATCGGGGGTAATTTTGGCGCGTTCGATGGCGCGCAAGGCGGCTTTGGCGGCGAGATCGGAGGTGAATTCGTTTTTGGCGGCGATGCGGCGCTCCTTGATCCCGGTGCGGGTGGTGATCCATTCATCGGAGGTGTTGACGGTTTTCTCAAAGTGGGCGTTGGCCAGCACGCGTTCAGGGACATAGGAGCCGACGGCCAGGATGGAGCAGGTGCGGCCCTGGAAATTGTGCTTGGCGCGCGGGTTGTTGAACTTTTTTGGCAATGTTTTCATGGTTTGGCCGCCGCCAGGCGCTCGTTGGCGCAGGCCGCTTCGTTGCGAATCATGTCGTTGATGTGATGTTCCACCGCCTGGATGGCCTGGCCGATGCCGTTCATGATGGCGCGTTCGCGGGCCGAGCCGTGCGCCTTGAAGACGACGCCGTTGAGGCCGAGCAAGGGCGCTCCGCCCCGGGCGTCAGGGTCGGTCTGGCGTTTGATGGCGCGCAAGGCGCCTTTGACGAGAAAGGCCCCCAGCATGCGTTTGGGGTTTTTGGTGATTTCGTCGCCGAGCCACACGCCCAGGCCCTTGGCGAAGCTCTCCAGGGTCTTCAACACGATATTGCCGATGAACCCGTCGCACACCACGACATCGACGCGGTCATGAAATAAATCGTATCCTTCGACATAGCCGATGAAGTTGAGATCCGCCATCTTGCACAATTTGAAGGCTTCCTGTGTCGTTTCGGTGCCTTTGTTGGCTTCGGTGCCGTTGGACAATATGCCGACCCGGGGGCTTTTATAGCCCAGGATTTCCCGCGAGTAAATACTGCCCATGATGGCAAAGTGCAGGAGATGAGTGGGCCGGCATTCCACGCTTGCGCCCGCGTCCAGCAGGACAAACTCGTTCCGCGGCGCGGGAATGACCGCGGCGATGCCCGGGCGGTCCAAGCCGTCCAGCGGCCGGAGCCTGATGGTGCTCGCGGCCACGATGCCGCCGGTGTTGCCGGGCGAAATCAACGCATCGGCCCTGCCTTCCTTGAGCAAGTCCACCGCGCGCAGGATCGAACAATCCTTCTTGCGGCGCAGGGCTTCCACGGGCTTGTCGTCCATGGTCAACGATTCGCCGGCGTGAACGATTTGCACGCGCGGATCGCGCAGGCCGGCGCGATCCATCCCGGCCCGGATCTCCTCTTCGCGCCCCACCAGATACATCTCCGTGATGGAGGGGTGCGCTTGCAGGGCGAGGCGCGCGCCATCTATGACAACTCCCGGCCCGTGATCCCCGCCCATCACATCCACAGCCATTCGCATAAACAAAAGAGCGCGGAAGAACCAGACTTCCACGCCCTAAACCGCTTCAGGCTTTGGCCTTGACCGTGATGACCTGGCGCCCGTTGTAAAAGCCGCAAGCCGGGCAGACCCGGTGCGGCACATAAGGGGCGGCGCATTGCGGGCAGGTGCTCAGTTGCGGCAGGGTCAGGTTGCTATTGTAAGCGCGCCGCATGCGTTGGCGGCTGTGCGAAGGCTTGCGTTTGGGTACTCCCATAGTTTTTGTCTTTCAAAATTTCAGTTTGTTCAATTCCGACCAAACAGACGAACCCGGCGCCTGGCTTGCGCCTTTGGTTTGTCTGGCACTCTTCTCCCCGCGATTGGGCAGACCGGCGCAATCGGGTCCGCACAACGGATGTTGCGGAAACTCCAGGAGAATATCTTCCCGCAGGAAAGGCGTCAAGTCCACGCAATCGTCCTTGACCACGGCCTTTTCCGGCCCGGCCAGCGGCACCAGCGTCGTCCACTGCCCCAATTCCAGTGGCTGCTGGAAAGATTTCAGGCACCGGGCGCACTCGCAATCCAGCACCAGCGCGATCCGTCCCTGCACCAAAACGTCCCGGCCCGACTTTTGCGCCGTCAAATCATACCGCAAAGGCTGGCGGGCATGGACCAATTCATCCCGGAAATCCAGGCCAGCCTCCTCCACTGACAGCTCTCCGCGCAAAGCGACGTCGCCCGCTTCCAAATGCGGGATGTTTACTTTCAAAGACATGGTCGTAACGCGGCCGGGTCATCAAACCATGCGGCCGCCCTGTTTATTGCCGAAATTTGCGCGCCAAAGCCAGCCGGACATGTTCCGGCACAAAACAATCCACATTGCCTCCCAGGGCGGCGATCTCCTTGACGATGCGCGAGCTGAGAAACGTGTAACTGGCCTTGGGCATCATAAAAATCGTTTCCACCCGTTCGTTCAACTTACGGTTCATCAAAGCCAGTTGAAATTCAAACTCAAAATCCGACACCGCGCGCAAACCCCGGATGATCGCCTGGCCCTTCTGTTCCTCCACGTAATTGACCAGCAACCCGTCAAACGAGTCCGCCTCCACCTTCGGAATTTTGGCGACGGCGACCCGCACTAGGTCCAGCCGCTCCTTCAAGGTGAACAGCGCGTTCTTGCGGTCATTCCGCGCCACGGCGACGATGAGGCGGTCAAAAAGCTTGGCCGCGCGGTGGACCAGATCCAGGTGGCCATTGGTCAGAGGATCGAAACTGCCGGGATAAATCGCCGTTCGCATGGGAACAGGATAGGCACGGTTCATTCTGAATTCCCAATGAAAAAAACAAAAAGGTTCCTTGCTGTTTTCGGTGGAATGGATTTGCTCATAAAGAAGGGCGCACCCATCAAAAACGCCAGATTAACACATGGGTCTGGAAAATCGGCAACGGTTACAGTGTTGATGGTCAACGACTTAGCCGGTAACACGAGGTTCTTCGCTGTTTTCAGTGGAATAGATTCTCATTAAAAGCCCTTTCTGGAGGTCGGCCTGGAGCTAAGCTCCAAGGCCGAAGGCCGCCGCTGTGCGGCGGCACCAAGAGGAAGAAGCTCATATTGAAGCAGTTACATACGGAACTCGCCCTGAGACATGAACCCC